>JAFKKP010000172.1 GCA_017305515.1 Hyphomicrobiales bacterium | reverse complement strand
GCCGCGTTCAGGTCTGCAACTGAACCGGCGCGCGATTGTGACCGACTAAATCCCGGGCCGGAAATTTCGCAGGCCCGGGATGTTTAATGAAGCGACCGAACGAATCCGGCTATGATCATGCCGGGACGCAAAGCGCCGCAGGTGCTTTGAAACTGGAGACAGCCGGGATAACGTAACTTCCGGAATTGGATCCTTAAGACCAATCGCCTTGCGCCGGGCTCTGGCGTGATCTGAGGAGAGACATATGAAGAAGGCACTGACTACGTTCTTCACCGTTGCAACAATCGCGGGATCGCTTGTCGCTGCGATGCCGGCGGCAAAGGCAGAAAACGGCAACAACGCGCTCGCAGTCGGCGCAGGCCTGCTCGGTCTCGGCGTTGGCGCGGCGATCGCCAGCCAGCAGCCCGCTCCGGTTTACGGCGGACCCGCTTACTACGCGCCGCGCCCGCGCTGCGTGTGGGAACAGCAGCCGGTCTGGGATCCCTATATCGGCGCAAACGTCTATCGCAACGTGAAGGTCTGCTACTGAGCAGAATCCGCGTTCAGCGCGAATTTCGGAAAACCCGGCCTCCGCGCCGGGTTTTTCTTTTTATCGCATGACGTTAGCCGCGATTCACGCGCGCAATGGCGAAACGGTGACGGACTTGGAATCGAATGGCGAAAATGGGGCACGCATGATCCGGAAAAGTGGGTATCGCTTTTCCAAAAAAGATCACGCGCTGAAAACTCACTTCGCGTTCATCGCCTTCAGCACCGACTTGCTCGGCCAGCAATCGACCTTGATGCCTGCCGATTTCTGATACGCACCGAGCGCCGAGCGCGTCTGCATCCCCGCCTTGCCGTCGAGCTTCGACGAATAGAGTCCAAGCGAGGTCAGTTTTTTCTGCATCGCCACGACATCCTTGCTTTTCATCTGCGTCTCGGCCGACCACGGCGTCTCGAACGATTGCGGGTTCGTCATCTTGTCGCTGAGATAGCCGACGAACAGAACGTAGAGATCGGAAAAATTATACTCCTTGATGACGAAATAGTTTTTCGTCGTCAGAAACGACGGGCCGTAAATTCCCTCCGGCTGCAATAATGAGGCGCTCTGCTTCTGCTCGTCCGCGCTGAGTTTCAATCCGCGCACCGGCACGAAACCCGCACGCAGCCACTCGCCGATCGGTCTGGTCACTTCCGGCACGCCTTGCGTGCAATCCACATTCGCAGGCGCTTTCACCTCATAGGCCCAGCGCAAACCCGGCTGCCATCCCTTGTTGACAAGCTGCTGTGCTGCGGAGGCCAGCGCATCTGGCACCGACTTCCAGATGTCGACGTGACCGTTGCTATCGAAATCGACGCCGTGCTTTGCAAGCTCTGAGGGAAGAAATTGTGTCAGCCCCGTAGCACCGCCCCACGACGACGTGAAATCCTTGCGCGTCACGTCGCCATCGTCGATCAGCTTCAATCCTGCGATGAATTCGTCGCGATACTGATCCTTGCGGCGGCCGACATAGGCCTGTGTCGCCAGCACGCGGATCGCGTCGTAAGGCAGCGCGTAGCGGCCGTAATCGGTCTCGCGGCCCCAGATCGCAAGAATGATCGTGCCCGGCACGCCGAAACGCTTTTCGATGGCATCGAGCGTCGTGCGATATTTCTGCATGAGGGTCTGCCCCTCACTTGCAAGGCGCGCGATGGACGATTCCTTGATGTAGTCCGCCGGCACCTGCACGAATTCCGGCTGCGAAGGCGCGCCCGTTTCGGGGCGTCCCGGCAGAATCAGATCGGGCAATTTGTAATCGGGCTCAAGCCCGCGCGTTTCGCGCTCGAACGTCGCGCGGGAGATTCCGGCTTTCTGCGCCTCCGGCCAGAGCGACTGAATGAATTGCGTGAACGCCGGATCGGGCGCGGCGTGGGCCGTGCCCGTCATCGCAACTGCGGCGAGCGCCGCGCATAGTCCAAGTTTAATGCGTCGGATGTTCATGCCCGGCTTCGACCGATCCGTTGGAGATTCGGTCAACATACGCGATCCCGATGGCGGACAAAATGAAGACGACGTGAATGATGGTCTGCCACATCACGCCTTCGGACGTGTAGTTCGTGGTGCGCGCGGAGCCGCCGAGATTGCCCGCCTCGATGAACGTCCGCAGAAGATGGATCGACGAGATGCCTATAATCGCCATCGCGAGCTTGATCTTCAGCACGCTGGCGTTGACGTGACTGAGCCATTCCGGCTCGTCGGGATGGCCTTCGAGTTTCAGCCGCGAGACGAACGTCTCGTAGCCGCCGACGATCACCATCACCAGAAGATTGGAGATCATCACCACGTCGATCAGTCCGAGCACCACCAGCATGATCTGCTGTTCGGAAAAATCGAACGCATGCGAAATGAGATGCCACAGCTCCTTGAGAAACAGCACCACATAGACGCCCTGCGCGACGATGAGGCCGAGATAGAGCGGCAATTGCAGCCAGCGCGATCCGAAGATCAGCATGGGCAGCGGACGCAGATTCTTGCCGGGCAGCAGCGGCGTATCGGGCGTGAACGACATGGGCGGAGACATCCTTGAGTTGAACGCGCCGGTATAGGCCAAAGCATGCGACCGTTTCGAGACGAGGCCGCGCGGCGATTGGGCGCAGGTATCGACGGGTTGTAATCCGATTCCCATTGCAGCGCACGCTGCATGGACGGGGTGCGATTTCCCCGCTAGCTTTCCGGGCGGGTGCCGGGGGCTTTCAGATGATGACGGTGATATTCGCCACGCTGATGCTGGCGTTTCTGTTCGGCTATTCGGGTCCGCGCTGGCTGTCGATCTCGTTCATGCTGGCGTGCCTCGGCCTGTCGATCGGGCTTTTCCTCTTTGAAATTTACAGTCCCGAATACGGTTTCCGCATGCCGTGGATTCAGGTGCAGCTTCTGACCGGAGGCCTGGCATGAACCCGCGCACCACGTCGATGCTCAACGACATCTTCCTGTTCGCGATGATGCTGACGCTTGCGGAGATTTTGATTTTCGCGATGGCGTTGCAATACAAGGGCGGCGAAATCTCATGCTCGCTCTGCCTGCTTCAGCGCGTTGCGATGTTCGGCGTGTGTTACGGAATCATCCAGCATTTTCGCGGCGGCACGTCCGGCCGCGGCGACGGCATCAGCATGATCTTCGCCGTGCTGCTGCTCATAATTTCCGTGCGTCAGACGCTACTCGACATCTATCCGCGTCCCGGCCACGCCTATATCGGCAGCGCGATCTTCAACATCCACATGCCGGTGTGGTCGGTCATCATCGCGACCTGCATTCTTTTCGCCTTCGCAGTGAAATATGCGGTGCTCGGCGGCGCGACGATGGACGACAACGAGCGGCCGGAATGGATGACGCGCACGGCGGCGTGGCTCGGCTATTTCGTCGTCGCGATCTGCGCGATCAATTTCGTGTCGGTGGTTCTGCAGTGTGGCCTCGATGCATGCCACACGATGAATTATCGGTTTTCGGTTTTTTAGTCGGGCCGCAGGCTATTTTTGCAAGAATGCATTAGAACTCCATCTGATTTTCCGCTGTCCAAGCGCCACGGTCGCCTTCCGCAAAAATCATCGCATCCAATTCACAAGGAAAGATATTTGCTCTGGTGCAAAGCTCTTGGAATCTATCCAAGACAAAATCATAGTATTCAGAATCTGACAGCAAGTTCGCATTTACAGGAATTGGAAAACCAATCTTTCGCAGCCACTTCGTCACACGAACATCAATTGGAATCTCGTATCGCGTTAACCCAAGCGCCTGCAGAGTATTTCGAGATTGCTTAGGTCCAATTCCAGCAAGTTTGCTAGAAATGAAATGTGCCGCCTTTCGCTCAACTAGTTTATCCGCGTCTGCTTTGGTTAGCTGATTGCAGCAATTCAGAATATCATTCCAACCGCCGCCCTCAAGGTTCGCCAAATTTTCTGACAGTTCGTCTGCGATCTTCGTATGGAAGCGAATGCCTCCAGATTCTTGTATCGCTGCATGCATTGTGGCGCGCGGATCGTTAGCTACTACGACTGCTTCGTAAGCTAAAGGGTAAGGCATAGTAAGAACTAGCTTTGCCACTGCGCCATTAGGACCAGATTTTTGTCCTGACGTTAGCCGCATCGCCGACATCGCTTTCCAAAATCTCGTCTTTGTGACGACGGGCTTTTGAAGCGAAAGGTTACGAGTTGCTCGATGCATTACGAAGTGATCTGAGCGCAATCGTTCTTGTAGCAGTTTGACTGCGTCAACGTCCTTGTCGTCAATAGTCAAACTCAATTTCAAGAGAAATCACCGTCTGCAATTCACCTCGTCAGCTTCTTATACTTCACCCGGTGCGGGATGATGGAATCCTGACCGAGGCGGCGCATCTTGTCCTTCTCGTAATCCTGGAAGTTGCCCTCGAACCATTCGACATGGCTCTCGCCCTCGAACGCCAGAATGTGCGTGGCGATGCGGTCGAGGAACCAGCGATCGTGGCTGATGATGACGGCGCAACCGGCGAAATCCTCCAGCGCCTCTTCGAGCGCGCGCAGC
This sequence comes from Hyphomicrobiales bacterium, assembly GCA_017305515.1. Classification (GTDB taxonomy): domain Bacteria; phylum Pseudomonadota; class Alphaproteobacteria; order Rhizobiales; family Xanthobacteraceae; genus Afipia. Next base: position 350 of record JAFKKP010000172.1, on the reverse strand, counting down.
GTATCGACGTCGAGATCGTTGGTCGGCTCGTCGAGCAGCAGCACGTTGGCGCCGGACTTGAGCATCTTGGCCAGATGCACGCGGTTGCGCTCGCCGCCTGACAGTGCACCGACCTTCTTCTGCTGATCCGCGCCCTTGAAGTTGAACGACGAGCAATAGCCGCGCGAATTCACCTCGCGCTTGCCGAGCAGAATCTGGTCGTTGCCGCCGGAGATTTCCTCCCACACGGTTTTCTTGCCGTCGAGATCGTCGCGCGACTGATCGACGTAACCCAGATGCACCGACTCGCCCACCGTGATCGTGCCCGCATCCGGCGTCTCCTGCTTGGTAATCATGCGGAACAGCGTGGT
>JAFKKP010000317.1 GCA_017305515.1 Hyphomicrobiales bacterium | reverse complement strand
CGCCGACCGGGCCAACTATGTGGCTCTGCCTTCGGTGGCTGCACGCGGTGCGGCTGAAGGGCGGCGAAATCCGCCCGGATGAACGAAGGCTCACAAGGCTTTCGGATCCCGCACCCGGAAGAGCGGTCCCTCCGCCAAAAATCCCGCAGCATTCAGGTTTGCGCAGACTGCGTAAACTTGTCTGCGCGTGGCGCGCCGAAAGGCGATGCGTTTCTCAAACTTCGCTGTCGCAAGCGAAGCGAGAGAAGCGAGCCAAGACCGTTGCGCCTTTCGGCGCGTCATGCCCCTCACCTCGCACGCGCGAGAACGCGACGCATGCGCGGAAGCGGGAATTGATGCGGCGAAGGAAAAACTGGATTTTTTCGCACGACCTAAAATTTCTGGCCGCAACATCCAAAATGTCAGCAACACGTCGATTTGCCCGTCTCCTGAATCGGTGGGCACGGCACAGAGCCAAAAGAACAGAATACGCAGCAGTCGCCAGTCAGTGGCTTGAGCTTCAAACCACAACCTTTGCAAACATAGAAAAATTGGCAGGCATCCGTCGGCATCGTCTCGACAGCCTGATGCTTGCACTGCGGGCAGATGATGGTCGATTCGAGAACGCGACCCATGCCAAGGCCTTCTGAAAATCGGAAAGGAGAATTACACCTGCTTCTTGAACCAGTCGGGAAACTGCGACTGCTCGTAAGCCTTCTCGCGGACGTAACGGAACATAGCGAGAAACTCGTTCTTCTCCGGCAGGCCGGTCATGCGGAAAACTTCGCGCGCCTGACCTTTCAGCGCGGCAAGGCCGTCGGCCTTTTCGGGAAAGAACTGGATCACCGGCGTGCCCTTGACGTCGTAAGTCGCGCTGAACGGTTTTTCCGGCAGTTTCTTCCCGTCGAAATCAGTCACCTCGCGCGAACCAAGAAAATTCAGATGCAGGATTTCAAAATTGTCGCGGATATAGGCTTCGACTTTTGGGTCGGCCATGTAGGATTCGTGCATTCGCTTGCAGCCGGGACAGCCTTTCATGCCCCACATCACCGCGAAACGTTTTCCCTTCGCGGTCGCACCCGCAAGATCCTCGGACAGATCGAGAAAGCTCTCCAGATACCAGTCCATGTGATAGATGCCGTCGTCGCCGAGTTTCGCCGCAGCCCATGCAGGCATCGCGCGCAGCGACAGCAGCCCCGCGCCGGTCATCGCAAGCGCATCGCGCCGGGTCAGTTGGAGTTTTTTGAAATCCGGCATCGGCACCCTCGGCAAAACCAGCAGCTGTGGGCTCTGGCAGATATATGCGAATTCGTTTATATGTATCACATGTTCCGCAAAACAGCTTCAAACATTTTGTTGATGGCCGTGCTCGCAGCCGCAGCGATGCTGCCGGTGAAGGCGCGCGCGGCGGAGCTGCTGATGTTCGAGAGCCGCAGTTGCATCTATTGCCTGCGCTGGGAACGCGATGTCGGCTCGCTCTACGACAAGACGGCGGAGGCGAAAGTCCTGCCGCTGCGCCGTGTCGATGTGGATCGCCAGTCCGCGAGCGGCGTCACCCTTCAATCGCCGGTGCGCTACACGCCAACATTTGTGGTCGTCGATAAAGGCCGCGAGATCGGCCGCATCGAGGGATTTGCCAGCGACGACGCATTCTGGGGGCGGCTCGACGAACTCGCAGCGAAAATCACCGCGGCAATTACGCCTGAAACCAATCGCATCTGACAACGCATCGAGCGAAACGCCATGACGTCCATCATCTCATCGGAAATCGAGACCGAACTGCGCGACGGCGCGGAATACTCGCCCGAGCTCGATCTGTTGATGCGCAAGGCGCGCAAGGCCAGCAATTTCCTGAAAGCCCTGTCGCACGAAAACCGCCTGCTGCTCTTGTGTCTTCTGGCCGAGCGCGAACGCTCGGTGACGGAACTGGAAAACATCCTGTCGATGCGGCAATCGGCGGTGTCGCAGCAACTGGCGCGGCTGCGCTACGACGGCATGGTGGATACGCGGCGCGACGGCAAGACGATCTATTACAGCCTCGCGAACGAAGACGTGCGGCGCGTGATCTCGGTGGTGTACGACATCTTCTGCGCGCCGCCGGCGGCAAAAAAGTAATCCCCGCGCGCGAAAGCCGTGCGAAGCTGTTCGCTGCGCAAAGGGGAACGACCGGGAGAGTTGCGTGCAAGTGCTGCTGGCGTGGATGCCCGCTTTATGTGGATTACTAATCGGCATCGCCGCCGGCTTCGCCGTCCGCCATGCCAGGCTGTGCTCGTTCGGTGCCGTCGAAGACGCTCTGATGGGCGGAGATTCCCGCAGGCTCCGCATCTTCGGCCTCGCGCTCGGCATCGCCATCATCGGAACGCAGGCGCTCGTCCTCGGCGGTGTGCTCGACCCAAGCGTAATTTCCTATACGCCCCCCGCCCTCCCCGTGGTCGCGATTGCGACCGGCAGCCTGATGTTCGGAATCGGAATGGCGATGGTAGGCACCTGCGGCTTCGGCTCGCTGGTGCGGCTCGGCTCGGGCGATCTGCGCGGCCTCGTCGTCACCATCGTTCTCGGTGCAACAGCTTACGCGACGCTGCGCGGCGTGTTGTCCGGCTTCCGCATCGGATTTCTCGAACATCTGTCGATTGCGATGCCGGACGGCGTGCAGTCGGACATGGCGTCGCTGTCGTCGCATGCGCTGGGCAGCGACGTGCGAATTGGGGTCGCGGCGATTGCCGGACTTTTGCTGTGTTCGCTCGCGCTCGGCGATCGCAGATTGCGCCGCGCGCCGCGTCTGTTGTCGGCGGGCATCGTGCTCGGCCTTGGCGTCGTTGCGGGATGGATCGCGACCACATCGCTGACCGACGGATTTTCAGCGCCGATCAATCCGCAGAGCCTCACCTTCGTTTCCACGATAGGAAAGGCATTGTTCGCGACGCTGATGAATGTTTCCAATTTTTCGGACTTCGGCGTCGCCAGCGTGTTCGGTGTCACCGCCGGATCGTTCCTCGCCGCATGGCGCGCGGATGAACTGCGGTGGGAGGCTTTCGACGACGACATCGAGATGCGCCGTCATCTCGGCGGCGCCGTGCTGATGGGCGTCGGCGGAATTCTCGCCGGCGGCTGCACCATCGGACAGGGCATCACCGCAGGCTCGGTGCTCGCGCTGTCGTGGCCGTTCGCCGTGGGCGGGATGATGCTCGGCGCACGCATCGGCATCGCGGTCTTGGTTGACGGTTCGCCGCGCGACATTGTGCAGCGCCGCTGGGCGAACCTGCTCGGCCGCAACAATCCCTCGGAGTGACTACGGCTTCAAATATGACCAGCCTTTTTCCTGCAACTCGATCAGCGTCACAGCGCCGGACGGAACGAGTTCGGCTTCAGGCACAATGGTGATCGTTTTGCCTTCGCGTTTTTCCATGCCCTGCTTGGTGTTGTTGCAGGCCGCATAAGCGATCTTGGACGGAAAGCTCGCGTCCCTGATCTGCTTCAGGCGATCTTTTACCGGCGACGTATCGTCGCGCAGCATGTTCAGTCCGGGGCCGTAAGTGACGATCTGAATTTCGACCGTTTCGCCCTTGGCCTTGTAATCTTCCATGATGTTGGTCGCGTTGTTGAGCGCGAGATTCATCACCGCCGGATCGTTGGCGTTGACCTGAATGGCGACGCGATGCGGTTTGGCATCGGCGGAGAATCCAGATGAAGAAACTGCGAGCGACATCAAAATTGCCGCAATCGCCGAATAGACATAACGCATTTGAAAATCTCCTATGGACGAACGAGTGTGTAGCCGCTTTCGGTGAGCATCAGCAGTTGCGCGACGCCGGTGCCGACTTCCTTTGCGTGCGGATTGGCCTTCGGGCGCCGGCCCGTATCGCGCTCGATGGTGTCGAGCGTGTTGCCGCAAATATCGAACTTCACGCCCTGCGTGACGAGGCTGTCGACCAGCGGACGGAATTCGCTCTCTTCAAAGAGAAGCGAAACGCCGGGACCGAAGGCGACGACCTCGATGGCGACTTTATCCGGCTCGTAGAATTTCAGGACGTTGCTGGCCACGCTCAGCACGAGACGCTGGCGCTTCGGATCTGAATCCGAAAGTTGCAGCGCCAGAAAATGCTCGGCAAACGGCTTGTCGGGATCGGGCTTGCGCGCAGGCTGCGGCGATTGCGCGGACGCTGAACCGGCCAAAAACACGGCTGTTCCGGCGGCAAAAAAGTGAGCGAGCAAAGCGCGGCGATTCATTGAATTCCGTTCCCGGCTAAGGAATGGACGTCAGGCTACCGCATCGCGCGCGGCATGGCCAATCGCGGATGGCGGATTAAATCGCCTCAGCGCGTCGCAAGCGCGGGAATAACCACGATGCGGCGAATACCGAGCGCAGCACCGGCGATAATACCGGCGACCGCAACGAGCGACGGCATCGCCAATGTCGACAGACCGGTGAGACCCTGTCCGATCGAGCAGCCGTAAGCCATGGCGCCGCCGCTGCCCATCAGGACTGCACCTGAGATGGAACGCGCGGTGTGAGCGGCCGACGTATAGCCCTCGAGCTGGAAGCGGCCTGTGAGAACCGCAGTCGCGGCACTTCCGGTCAACACGCCGGCGAAGAGCGCGATGCCAAAGTTCAGGCTCAGGCCGGTCGAAAACATGACGTACTGAACGGTGTCGGCAATCGGCGAAATGAACGTCAGCGACGTGGCGGGTTTCGGATTGAACTCGTCGGCGCCGAGCCAGCCGGTCGCAAGCCATCCGGCAACGACCAGCGAACCGACCGCAAGACCGGCTGCGATCTGGCCGTAGGAGCGGCGGAACTGGCGATCCGAGAATGCGAAGACCGACAGCGCGCCTGCCGCGATCAGAGTGACGGCGATACGGGCAATAGACTCGCTAACGCCGAGCGACGACAGCAATGCCGGTGCAGAAACGGCGGACGGCGTGAACTGCGTCCATTGCAGGAATGCGAGACGCGTGGGCGCAAACAGGCCCTTCAGCGTCATCTGCGCGGTGACGCCGATGATGACGAGCACAACGAGAGAGCGAATGTTGCCCTTGCCGAGGAGGACGACCGCACGCGACGCGCAGCCGTTCGACAGCACCATGCCGAGGCCGAACAGCAGGCCGCCGAAGAACATCAGCGGCGCGGAGAACGACGGCTGGAGGTAAAGCGACTTGCCGATGTCCACCAATCCTGCACCGGCAACGAACTGGGTGCCGACAATGGCGACAGCGAGCGCCAGCGCGTAGCTGCGAATCTTGCGGCCGTCATCGGCCGTCCACCAGTCGCGAAGGCTGCTCAGAAGGCAGAAGCCGCTCAACAGGCCGACCACGCCGAACGCGAGACCGATCAGGAAACCGGCGGAAATCGAAATGTCGGGCATGGCGGACGTCCTTGGGTGACTTGAGCCTTGTAATATTGGCTGTGTGTAGACCTGGCCAAGGGAACGGTCCATAAGTCCCTAAAACTAATAAGGAAATTCCGCTGGTTCGCTCGGAAAGAGACGGATTTACTCCCCGCAATCAAGGGCGGCGAAGATTATTCTTCCCCGATTTATGCGGAATCGTTCACCGGCAGCTATCTGGGATCATTTCGTGACAGGAGCGGAAACCTGATCGGCCGGCGGCGTGAGATGCTTTTTCGGCGCAAGTGTTCCGGCAAGGAACGTGACGCCGTAAACGGCGATCAGCGCCAGCACATAGACGACATAGGCCTGCGGCGGTGTCGTCGCCCAGCGAAACAGCTTTTGCAGGCCTGACGATGAATCGGATTCACTGCTCATGGAGCGATGCTGTTCAATCGAGACCTGCAAATCAATCCGAAAATCGTCGAAGGCCGCAGGCGTTTTCGGAACAACCCGGCCGGTTCGCATGATGCGGATCGGGACGCCACATCGGGCCTTCCGATGCCATTATAGATGTGCATACATCCCAAACCCCTCACCTCCCGCCGCGCAGATCAAGGCTCAATGAATCCCGTCAAGCAACTCGAAAAACACGGCCAGGCGATCTGGCTCGATTTCCTCGCACGCGGCTTTATCGCCAGGGGCGATCTCAAGGCGCTGATCGAGCGCGACGGCGTCAAGGGCGTGACGTCCAATCCGTCCATTTTTGAAAAGGCCATCGGCAGCGGTGACGAATATGACGGCGCGATCTCGAAACTGCTGAAGGAGCGCGACCGCCCGATCACGGAATTGTACGAAGCCGTCGCGGTGGAAGACATTCAGAATGCCGCGGACGTACTGCGGCCGGTATACGACAGCCTCCACGGCGATGACGGTTATGTGAGCCTTGAGGTGTCGCCCTATCTCGCACGCGATACCGCCGGTACGCTGGCCGAGGCGCTGAGGCTGTGGCGCGACGTGAAGCGCGACAATCTGATGGTGAAAGTCCCCGGCACAAGGGAGGGCCTCCCCGCCATCGAAGATCTCACAGCGCAAGGCGTCAGCATCAACATCACGCTGCTATTTTCGCAGAAGGTCTATGCGGACGTTCTCGAAGCCTACATCAAGGGGCTGGAAAAATTTCTCGCCCAGGGCGGCGATCCGAAAAAGATCGCAAGCGTCGCGAGTTTTTTTGTCAGCCGCATCGATGTCGAAGTCGACAAGCAGCTCGACGCCAAGATTGCCGCAGCGAACGACAAGGATCAGAAAGCACATCTGGAGTCGCTCAAAGGCAAGGCTGCGATTGCAAACGCAAAGCTCGCCTATCAGCACTACAAGACAGTCATCGCGTCGGATCGCTGGAAGAAACTCGCAGCCAAAGGCGCGCGCGTGCAGCGTCTGTTGTGGGCGAGCACGGGTACGAAGAACAAAGCCTATAGCGATGTGTTGTATGTCGAAGAACTGATCGGCCGCGATACGGTCAATACCGTGCCGCCCACAACGCTCGACGCATTCCGCGATCACGGCAAGCCGCGCGACAGTCTCGACGAAAATATTGCCGACGCCGAACGTGTGCTAGCCGACATCGCAAAAGCCGGAATTTCGCTCGATGCGATTACAGAGCGTCTTGTTGACGACGGCGTTCAGCTGTTTGCCGAAGCTGCGGACAAATTGCTCGGTGCGGTCGCGCAGAAGCGTGCGAAAATCCTCGGCGCGCAACTCGACGGCCAGAAACTGTCGCTGGGCGCTGACCTGGAAAAAGAGATCAAGACGCTCTCCGCCGACTGGGCTTTGCACGGCAAAGGCCGCGCGTTGTGGAATCGCGACACCTCGGTCTGGACCGGCAAGGACGAAGACAAATGGCTCGGCTGGCTCGATGTCGTCGAACGCGAGCAGAAATCGCTATCCAAATATCAGGCGTTCGCCGATTGGGTGAAGCGCGAGGGATTCAAGGATGCCGTGGTGCTCGGCATGGGCGGATCGAGTCTCGGGCCGGAGGTGCTAGCGAAGACCATCGGCTCCGCGCCGGGATTTCCGAAATTGCATATTCTGGATTCCACGGTACCCGTGCAGGTCAGCCGGATGGACGCGAATATAGATCTGGAGAAGACGCTCTTCATCGTGTCGAGCAAATCCGGCGGCACCACCGAGCCGAACGCGCTGATGGATTATTTCTTCGCACGCACCCGCGAAAAACTCAAAGACAGAGCGGGACGGCATTTCGTCGCCGTCACCGATCCGGGATCGTCGCTGGAGAAGACCGCCACTTCGCGCGACTTCGCACATATCTTCCACGGCGAGCCTACAATCGGCGGGCGCTATTCGGTGTTATCGCCGTTCGGCCTCGTACCTGCGGCCGCGGCCGGAATGGATATCGCGAAGTTTCTCGATCTCACCGCATCGATGGTACGCGCATGCGGCGCCGACGTTCCGCCAGCGGAAAATCCCGGCATTCAGCTCGGCCTCGCCCTCGGTGCCGCGCACAGCGCCGGACGCGACAAGGTGACGTTAAGCGCGTCCGAACAGATCGCCGATTTCGGCGCATGGGCCGAACAGCTGATCGCCGAATCCACCGGCAAGAACGGCAAGGCGATTATTCCTCTTGCCGACGAAGATATCGGTCAGCCGAAAAACTACGGCAGCGACCGGATCTTTGTCGATCTTCGTCTGAACGGAGACCCAGCGCGCGAGGCCGCGTTAGCCGAATTGGAAAAAACCGGTCATCCAGTGGTGCGCATTGAAGTGACGAGCCCTCAACATATCGGACAGGAATTTTTTCGGTTTGAGATCGCGACCGCGGTTGCGTGCGCGGTGATGGGCGTGAATCCGTTCGATCAGCCCGACGTGGAAGCCGCAAAAATAAAAACCCGCGAACTGACGTCCGCGTTCGAGAAATCCGGCTCGCTGCCTGCGGAAGCGCCTGTTTCGGAAGAAAACTATGTATTGATTTTCGCCGACGACAAAAATGCAGCCGTGCTGCGGAAGGCGGGAGCGGCAAACGATCTGGCTTCTTGGCTCAAGGCGCAGTTGTCGCGCGTTGAGGCGAACGACTATGTGGCGCTGCTAGCCTATCTCGACCGCAACGACGGCAATATCGCCGCCTTGCAGAAAGCGCGCATGGCGATCCGCGACGCAAAGCGTATCGCAACCTGTGTCGGTTTCGGCCCGCGGTTTCTGCACTCGACAGGACAGGCTTATAAGGGCGGGGCGAACAACGGTGTGTTCATTCAGATCACAGCGGACGAGGCAAAAGACCTCAATGCGCCCGGTCAGAAGGCGAGCTTTGGAATCATCGCGGCGGCTCAGGCGCGCGGCGATTTCGGCGTGCTGACGGAACGCGGGCGGCGCGCGCTGCGGCTCCACATCAAGGGCGATGTGGCCAAGGGCCTTGCGGCCATCGATGCCGCGCTGATGAAGGCATTGGCGTAACGGGACGACCGACAAGAAAATCAGGGGACAGGTTATGGCGAACAACAAATCTCTCAACGGCAAAGTGATCGTCGTCACCGGCGCAGGACGCGGTATCGGGCGCGAGATCGCGCTTCTCGCCGCGACCGAAGGCGCAAAGGTCGTCGTCAACGATCCGGGCGTCGCGGCGGACGGATCGGGCAACAACGCAGCTCCCGCCGAAGAAGTCGTCGAGGAGATCAAGAAGCGCGGCGGCACGGCGGTCGCAAATTTTGAATCTGTCGCCGAAGCCATTCCTGCGGCCAAGATCATCAAGCAGGCCGTCGACACCTACGGCAAGCTCGACGGCGTCGTGAACAACGCCGGCATTCTGCGCGACGCGATCTTTCACCGCATGAGCATCGATGCGTTCGAGCAGGTCATCAAGGTGCATCTGATGGGATCGTTCTACACGTCGCACGCCGCAGCGCGGCTTTTCCGCGAACAGGAAAGCGGCGCGTTCGTTCACTTCACGTCGACATCCGGCCTGATCGGCAATTTCGGTCAGGCGAATTATGCCGCCGCCAAACTCGGCATCGTGGGCTTGTCGAAATCCATTGCCCTCGACATGCAGCGTTTCAACGTGAGGTCGAACTGCGTGTCGCCGTTTGCGTGGAGCCGGCTGATCGGAACGATCCCGACCGAGACCGAGGCGGAGAAAGCGCGCGTCGCACGCATGCAGCAGATGGGGCCCGAAAAGATCGCGCCGCTGTCGGTATTTCTGTTGAGCGACGCCGCCAAGGATGTGACCGGACAAATATTCGCCGTGCGCATGAACGAGATTTTCCTTATGGGACAATCGCGGCCAATACGCTCGATCCATCGCGACGGAGGCTGGACGCCGCAAACCATCGCCGAACACGGCATGCCTGCGCTGAAATCGTCGTTCTACAAGCTCGACCGCTCCGCCGATATCTTCTCGTGGGACGCGATCTGACGAATTCTAGCCGCTGTTGCGCAAGCCGGCAGATATGCCGTTGATCGTGAGCTGAATGCCGCGCAGCACCTGTTCGTCAGCGTTCTTTGTCCGGTGCGACTTCAGCAACTCGACCTGCACATGGTTGAGCGGGTCGAGATAGGGAAAGCGGTTGCGGATCGATCGTTCGAGCAATGTGTTTCCTTGCAGCAGGCGTTCGTGGTCCATGATCTTGAGCAACACCTCGATCGAACCGTGCCACTCCGCGCGAATGCGGCTGAAGATCGTTTCGCGCAGTTTTTCATCGGGAACGAGTTCGGCGTAGCGCGAGGCAATCGCAATGCTGCTTTTCGACAGCACCATGTCCATGTTCGACAGCAGCGTCTGGAAAAACGGCCATTCGCGATAAAGCTCGCGCAGAAAATCCATGCCCTTGTCAGGATGCTTCGCGATCCACGCATTGACCGCGCTACCGAAACCGTACCAGCCCGGCAGCATCAACCGGCACTGCGCCCAGCTGAAAACCCACGGGATCGCGCGCAAATCTTCAATCTTGCGTGTTTTAGTACGTGACGCCGGACGGCTGCCGATGTTGAGCGTCGAGATTTCGCTGATGACTGTCGAAGCCCAGAAGTAATCCTCGAACCCGTCCGTCTCATAGACAAGATTGCGATACGCCGCGAATGCGAGCGCGGACAATTCCTCCATCGCAGTGATGTAGTCCTGACGCGGGGCGGATTGTTTCGACTGCAACAGGCTTGCTTCCAGCGTGGCTGCCGCAAGAATTTCAAGATTGTGCCGCCCGACTTCGGCGTTGGAGTATTTGCTGGAAATGATTTCGCCCTGCTCGGTGATGCGAATCTGTCCGTTCACCGCCCCACCCGGCTGCGCGAGAATTGCATCGTAGCTCGGTCCGCCGCCGCGACCGACCGATCCGCCCCGTCCATGAAACAGCCGCAGCCGAACGCCATGTTTCTTGAAAACATTGATGAGGCCGATCTCAGCCTTGTAAAGCTCCCAGCCTGAGGTGACGAAACCGCCATCCTTGTTGCTGTCCGAATAGCCGAGCATGACCTCCTGCAAACCGCCGCGGCTGTGAACCAGATTTCGGTAATCAGGCAGCGACAGCAACTGATCCATGATCTGCGAGCAATTGCGCAGATCGTCGATGGTCTCGAATAGCGGCACGATATTCAAACTGCTCTTGCCGCTGGGGCTGACGAGGCCAACCTCCTTCAGCAACACCGCGACTTCAAGCAGATCCGAAATGCCTTCGGTCATCGAGATAATACATTGCGGGATCACGGCCGCGCCGTATGTGGCGTGGGCTTCTGCACCCGCGCGCAGAACGGCAAGCTCGCTCTGCGTTTCGTCACTATAGGCGACGAAAGAAGACGCGAGCGGCCTCGCCGTTTTCATTTCATGCAATAGTAATGCAATCCGCTTGTCCTCGGACAGTTCGCGGTAGCCGGTGCCCGGCATCGCCGCTTCCAGCAATTCGGCGACGGTTCGTTCATGCACGACGGAATTCTGACGCATGTCGAGAGCGGCGAGATGAAAGCCGAAGCAATCCGCCGCGCGGCGAAGCTGGCGCAACCGGCCTCGCGCGATCACCTCTGAATGATTTGCTTTCAGCGACCGGTCGAGAATGTCGAGGTCGGTCTTAAACTGCGCTGCATCGGCGTAGGCTTCGGCACGGCCAACCGGCTGGCGGCTAGCTTCGAGTTTCAATGCCAGCGCCGTCGCGGTGAGTCGCGCGTAGATTCCGGAAACAGCAAGACGATAAGGCTCACCTGCACGGTGGGGGGATTTGTCCGGCGACTGTTCCGCAAGCGCACGAAGGTCCGGCGAAACATCCGCCAGATTTGCCGCAAGCGACAGTTCCGCGCCAAGTTCATGCAGTTCCTCGAAGTAGTAACTGAAGATCTGCGTGCTCTGCATGCGCACGGTGTCGCGCATGACTTGCGCCGTCACAAAGGGATTTCCGTCGCGATCGCCGCCGATCCAGCTCCCCATCTTCAGAAACGAAGCAAGCTCACCGGCCGTATTTTCACCGCCGTTGCCGTTTCGCAAACGATCCTCCAGCGAACAATGCAATCGCGGCACTTCTCGCAGAAACGTATAGCCGTAAAACGACAGACCGTTGGCGACCTCGTCGAGAACGGTGAGCTTGGTTCGCCGCAGCAGATTGGTCTGCCACAACGTCAGCACAGCGCGGCGAAGCTGCTCTTCGCTCGCCTCGAATTCATCCGGCGTGAGTTGCGTGCGATCACGCCTGTCGAGCAACGCGGCAACTTCCATCTCTCGGTCGATGGTGCTCTTGCGCCGGACTTCGGTGGGATGCGCCGTCAGGACGGGACTGACGAGTGCTGAAGAAAAGAAAGTCAGCAAATCCTGCGCCGTAATTCCGGCCTCGTCTGCGCGCCTGATCGCCCGCGCGAGCGTTCCGGGCGCGGGCTCGTCGCCGGCCAGACTGTGCTGCCGCATCCGGCGAATGTTGTTGTGGTCCTCCGCAATGTTCGCAAGATGCGAGAAATAGCTGTAGGCGCGAACGATCCGCACCGTTTCACCCGCCGACATGCCGTCAAGAATCTTGCCGAGTTCGTTGCGCGCGTTTTTGTCTTCATCCCGATGAAACCGGATCGATGTCTGCCTGATTCGCTCGACAAGGTCGAAAACGTCGGCTCCTTCCTGATCGCGCACCGTGTCGCCGAGAATTCGCCCAAGCAGGCGGATATCGTCCCGCAGGCGCGTGTCGTCATCGGCGTCCGATCCGTTCAATCGGTCCTGTGCCGTTTCAGCGGTATGAGGCATCTGCTTCACGCTCTTGACCTACAATTTGAAAGACCCATGTCGGCCCGCGCCTTTGGAAAATGACGTTGCGCCGGCCAGCGTTTCTCCGGATGCGATGACTTCAAGACCGCCGCGCATTTCGTCATTAATCGCGGCTTCTTCTTCAAGATCCCACTGGCTGAGAGCCGACCGCTTGTCATTGCGCAGGCAGGCCTGTGGAAACCGGGCCAACTCATGCGCGAGGGCGACGGCGTGAGCGCGCGCCTGTCCTTTTGGAACCAAACGATTGGCGAGTCCGATCTCAAATGCCTCACGCGCGCCGACTGGCCGCCCGGTCAAGATCAAATCCATCGCGCGGGAGTGGCCGATCAGCCGCGGCAGCCTGATAGTGCCAAGATCAATCAGAGGCACGCCGAAGCGCCGGCAGAAAATTCCGAACCTTGCATCTTCAGCCACGACACGCATGTCCGCCCACAGAGCAAGCTCCATCCCGCCCGCGACTGCGTGCCCCTCAACCGCAGCAATCACCGGCTTTGACAATCGCAGCCTGCTCGGTCCCATGGGAGCAATCGTGTCGCGGCCTCCCAATTCACGCTTCTTCTCTCTATCGCCGGCAGCTACGGCCTTAAGATCGGCGCCAGCGCAAAACGCTCCGCCTGCGCCCGTGAACACCGCGACTGACGATTGCGAATCCGCATCGAATTCGAGAAACGCGTCGAACAGGCGGCGCGCAGTCGCGCCATCTACCGCGTTCTTGCGTTCAGGCCGATTGATGGAAACAATCGTAACAGGCCCGTCGCGCTCGACCAGAACTGTATTGATATCCGTCATAACGACCTCGCAATTTCTTATTGATCGGCGAAATTCGGCGCCCGCTTCTCGATATTGGCACGAACGGCCTCGGATTGATTGGGCGATCCCATCAGTTTCATCTGCTCGACGGATTCGGCGAGCAATGCCGGACCGGGGTCGATCGACAATTTATTCAGAAGGCGCTTGATAGCGCGAATTGCGTCCGGGCTTTTACCTGCGATGTCGCGCGCGGTCTCAAGCGCCGCGCTTCGCGGATCGTCGCACAGCCGTGTCGCCAACCCAAAACTCATGGCTTCCTGAGCCGAGAAAATACGGCCGGTGTAAGTCAGTTCGCGAAGAATATCGTCGCGCACAAGCTGGCTTAAGATCGGCGTGCCGGCCATGTCGGGAACGAGACCCCATTTGATTTCCATGATCGACATCTTGGTGTCGGGAGCCAGAAATCGTATGTCCGCGCCGAGCGCCAACTGGAATCCTCCGCCAAACGCAACGCCGTGAACCGCTGCGATTACGGGGACTGGCAGCTGACGCCATCCCCAAACCGCCTGCTGCGAATGATTGGTCAGACCGTGCGTGCGTGCGGCAAGATCGCGGAGTTTGGCTTCGCCGCCGCCGCCGCTCATTGCAGCAAAGCGGCTTGTATCGAGACCGGCGCAGAAGGCGCGACCCTCGCCCGAAAGGACGACAGCGCGCAGGCCCATTTGCGTTTTCAGTTTTTCGGCCGTATCGACCAGCGCCTCGAACATCGCGGCATCGAGCGCATTCATCTTGTCGCCGCGAACCAGACGGACATCGGCAACGCCGCCCGTCATCGAAACTGAAATACGATCTTCCATTGCAACGCTCTCCAATCAAACGCGAATTGCTGCACTTGCGCCATTGTAGCCTATGCAAATCCTTGAGTATGATCAAACACCAAGCCGGACCGGAGCCGCTCATGAAATTCATCCTGGCTGCGCTGCTTCTCGCATGGTCTGCGACAACGGAGGCAGGAGTGGACGAAAACGTACTGAAGCAGTTGGCGCCGACCGGCACTTTGAAAGCAGGTATCGCCTACGCGCCCACGCCCACGCCTGTGTTTGCCGCCAAGGACGCCGGCGGTGGCATACGCGGCGTCCCGAAAGACTTAGCTGCCGCGCTCGCAAAATCGCTTGGCGTCCCCGTCGAATACGTCGTCAAGGCAACCACCGGCGAACTGACGGATGCGTTGAGCACAGGCGCAATCGACATTGGCTTCATGCCCGCAGATGACGAGCGCCGCAAACGCGTCGATTTCAGCCCGCCCTATTTCATGATCGAAAGCACCTATCTCGCGCTCGGATCGACCGACATCAAGACGCTTGCGGAGGTCGACCGCGCGGACATCACGGTCGTCGGCATCAACGGCTCAACGACGATGCGTGCAGCCGGACGTACATTGAAGAATGCAAAGGTGATCGGCGCAAAATCCGTCGATGAGGCGATGGAAATATTAAAGGCGGGCGGCGCGCAGGCTTTCGCGCTCACGCACGATTCGCTCCCCGCGCTGCAAAAGCAATTGCCGGGTTCACGGATTCTCGATGGAGCGTTTCAGAAAGTAGACGTTTCCGTTGCCGTACAAAAAGACAAGCCCGCGGCGCTGGCCTACGTGAAGGACTTTATCATTAGCGCGAAGACAAACGGCATTGTCCAAAAGGCTTTCGACGATGCCGGATTGAAGGGACTGGCTATCCCTCCGTAGCTAAATCCCGCCCATGCAGAGGTACTTGATTTCGAGATAATCCTCGATGCCGTACTTCGAGCCTTCGCGCCCGTTGCCGCTTTCCTTGACGCCGCCGAAAGGGGCTATCTCGGTCGAGATAATTCCCTCGTTAATTCCGACCATGCCGTATTCGAGCGCCTCTGCCACGCGCCAGATGCGGCCAATATCGCGGCCGTAGAAATATGCGGCGAGACCGAACTCGGTGTCGTTCGCCAGACGAATGGCTTCGTCATCGGTTTTGAAACGAAAAACCGGCGCGACAGGACCGAACGTCTCCTCATGAAAAATCAGCATGTCCGGTTTGGTGTCCACCAGAACCGTGGGCTCGAAGAAAGTGCGGCCCAGCGAATGACGCTTGCCGCCCGTGACAACGCGCGCGCCTTTCGAGACCGCATCCTTGATGTGCTCTTCGACCTTCTCGACGGCAGCCATATTGATCAGCGGCCCGATCGTTACACCGCTTTGCATGCCGTCGCCCACTTTAAACCCAGCGACGGCATCTGTGAGCTTCTTCACGAACGCATCGTAGATACCGTCCTGCGCCAGAATGCGATTGGCGCAAACGCAAGTCTGGCCGGCGTTGCGATATTTCGACGCCATCGCACCTTTCACGGCGGCGTCGAGATCGGCGTCGTCGAACACAATGAAAGGCGCGTTGCCACCCAATTCCATCGATGTGCGCTTAACAGTCGATGCGCTCTGCGCCATCAGTTTCTTACCGATCTCCGTAGAGCCGGTGAAGGTCACCTTGCGAACGATAGGGTTCGAAGTCATTTCGCCGCCGATCTCGCTCGCAGAACCGGTCACAATCGAAAGCACGCCCTTAGGCACGCCCGCTCGCTCCGCAAGCACGCCGAGAGCCAATGCTGACAATGGAGTCTGGCTGGCCGGTTTCACAACCATCGTGCATCCGGCGGCAAGCGCGGGCCCGGCCTTGCGGGTAATCATCGCAGCCGGAAAATTCCACGGGGTGATTGCAGCACAAACGCCAATCGGCTGCTTGAGAACAACGATGCGTTTATCTGCGCCGAAGGAAGGAATCGTGTCGCCGTAAACGCGTTTGCCCTCTTCGCCAAACCACTCGATAAAGCTCGCGGCGTAAGCAATCTCGCCTTTGCTTTCGGTCAGCGGCTTGCCCTGCTCTGCGGTCATGATGGCGGCGAGATCATCCTGGTTGGCCATCATCAGATCGAACAGCTTGCGCAGGATTGCAGCGCGCTCCTTTGCAGTCTTCGCACGCCACGCGGGCAGCGCCGCGTTCGCCGCCTCGATGGCGCGCTTGGTTTCCACAGCACCCATGTTCGGCACCGTGCCGACGACCGCACCGGTCGCAGGATTATCCACCGTGATAGTCCCGCCCTTGTCGGCCTTGACCCATTCGCCGCCTATCAGGCAAGCATCGCGAAGCAGATCGGCGTCTTTGAGAGCGAGCTTGGAGACTTTGTCCAACATGGTCCGGCTACCTTGTTTGCTGCATCGACGTGGTTGCCGCGCAATTTGAACCGGTTGACCGCAACGTCAAGGCCAGCCGGATTACGATTTCGGCATTATACGAACGCGCCTGTGCGGTCGCCGTTCCAACACGAAGACCACGACGGTTGCCCGCGCCCCAAGGTGGGTATGCGGCGTAAAGTCTTGAACGAGTTCCGGCAATTACTGGCCGTTGTCTCGCAGCACTTTGCGGCAGCCGGAGCTAATCATTCTGCGGTGCTGCTTGAGGCACCCGAGAACGGCGAAATCGCCGTCGGCAATAAACTTGCGGCAAAATCTCGAAACATCGCCGGAGCAACGTTGCTGCTCGGACGGCTTACCGCTTCTGGCGAAACTGTCGGATACCCCAACGCTGAAAAGGAGGAGGGCCGCCAGAGTGCCGCGCAAAGCAAATTTCAACATTATCGACCTCAAATTGAATCGGGCACATGACCCGCATTGAGTCGATATCTAGCAGCAACGCCACCTCATGCCTACGGGACCCGCGTCAAAGAAACGCGGGCGATCCCAGCGGCATTGAGTCTCGTTGCCTGTTTATTCCGCAGCCGAGCGCAGTTCAGCCTTCTCGACACGGACCGCGCAGAATTTGAATTCCGGAATTTTTCCGAATGGATCTAGCGCCGGATTGGTGAGCAGGTTCGCCGCCGCCTCCGCGTAGCAGAACGGCATGAACACCATGTTCTCGGGAACGTCGCGATCGGAGCGAACCTTGACCTCGACAGCCCCGCGGCGCGTTTCCAGGCGGATAAAATCTCCGGGCCACACACTCAGCCGCCGCATATCCTTCGGCGACATGAAAGCAACAGCTTCCGGCTCGATGTTGTCCAGCACTTCCGAGCGGCGCGTCATCGAACCGGTATGCCAATGTTCGAGCACGCGGCCCGTGGACAGCACCATTGGATATTCCGCGTCTGGAATTTCGTCAGGCGACGTGACGCGCGCGGGCACGATCTTGCCGCGCCCGCTTTCCGTCGGATAACCCGTGGTGAAAATAATCTCATTGCCGGGCTTGTCCGGGCTGTCGACGGGGTACGTCACCGCACCTTCGCGTTCCAGCCGTTCCCAGGTGATGTTCTTGAGAGAAGGCATGACCTGCGTCATCTCGGCAAACACATCGGCAGGACCATCGTAGCGCCAGTCGAGACCCATGCGCTTTGCGATCTCCTGAATGATCCACAAATCCTGTCGCGCATCGCCAGGCGGCTTGAGCACCTGGCGCGCGATCTGAACCCTGCGGTCGGTATTCGTGAACGAGCCTTCCTTCTCGGCGAACGCTGAAGCCGGCAGAATCACGTCGGCGTGGAACGCTGTCTCGGTGACGAACAGATCCTGCACGACGAGATGGTCGAGCGTCGCCAGTGCCTCGCGCGCATGCTGAAGATCGGGATCGGACATCGCGGGGTTTTCGCCCTCGATATACATGCCGTGAATCGTGCCGGCATGGATCGCGTTCATGATCTCAACGACAGTCAAACCGCGAACCGGATCGATCTCCTGATGCCAGATTTTCTCGAACGGCTGACGCAGATCGGTCCGGCCGACCGGCTGATAGTCCGGAAGAAACATCGGGATCAGACCCGCGTCGGAGGCGCCCTGCACGTTGTTTTGCCCGCGCAGCGGATGAAGTCCGGTGCCGGGGCGGCCGATCTGACCGGTCGTCAACGCAAGTGCGATCAGGCAGCGTGCGTTGTCGGTGCCGTGAACGTGCTGGCTGATGCCCATGCCCCAGAAAATGATGGAAGACTTCGCCTTCGCATACATGCGCGCGACTTCCTTAATCGTCGCGGCAGGAATTCCGCAGATCGGTTCCATCTTTTCCGGCGGAAACTCTTTGATCTTCTCTTTCAGGTCGTCGAAGCCTTCGGTGTAGCCCGCGATATACTGCGCGTCGGTCAGGCCTTCGGTGATGATCGTGTGCAGCATCCCGTTCAGAAGCGCGACATCGGCACCGGGCTTGAATTGCAAATGCATCAACGCATGACGTGACAGCGTCTGGCGGCGCGGATCCATCACGATCAGCTTCGCGCCTTTCTTGGCTGCGTTCTTAATGAACGTCGCCGCGACCGGATGGTTGACCGTCGGGTTTGCGCCGATGACGATAATCACCTCTGCGTCTTTCGCCGCCGCAAAGGGGGCAGATACTGCACCCGAGTTCAAACCTTCCATCAGCGCCGCAACCGAAGAGGCGTGGCACAACCGCGTGCAGTGATCGACATTGTTGGAGCCGAAGCCGGTGCGAACCAGCTTCTGGAACAGATATGCTTCTTCGTTCGATCCCTTCGCAGATCCGAATCCTGCCAGCGCCTTGACGCCCTTTTCATCGCGAATTTTCACAAGGCCCTTGGCGGCAATATCGAGCGCCTCTTCCCACGAAGCCTCGCGGAAATGCGTAAATGGGTTTGCGGGATCGACCTGATCGTTGGCGTCCTTCTTCGCGTTCGGCAGACGAACAAGCGGCTTTGTGATGCGATGCGGGTGATGAATATAATCGAACCCGAACCGTCCCTTGACGCAAAGACGATTGTGGTTCGCAGGACCGTTACGGCCTTCAGCATAAACGATCTTCTCGTCCTTCACTTTATATGTGACCTGACAGCCGACGCCGCAGAACGGGCAAAGCGAATCCACTTCCTTGTCAGGATAGATAGTGCGCGTCTGCTTCTCATCTAGATACGCTGACGGCATCAGCGCGCCGGTCGGACAGGCCTGCACGCACTCGCCGCAGGCGACGCATGTCGATTCGCCCATCGGATCGTCGAAATCGAAAACAATCTTGGCGTCGTGATTGCGATAAGCCATGCCAATCACATCGTTGACCTGCACTTCGCGGCACGCGCGCACGCACAGACCGCACTGAATACAGGCATCGAGGTTGACGTTCATCGCGGTATGGCTTGTGTCGCTCGACCAGCGTTTGGCAGCCGGGAAACGGCTCTCCGTGACGCCGGTCTTCTCTGCCCAATTCCAGAACTTGGAATCCGGATCGTGAGAGGTCTCGCGCGCCGGCTGATCCGCGACGAGCAGTTCCATCACCATCTTCTGCGCAGAAACAGCGCGCGCGCTCGCCGATTTCACCTTCATGCCAACATTCGGCATGCGTTTGCAGGACGCTGCGAGCACGCGCTCGCCTTCGATCTCGACCATGCAGGCGCGGCAGTTGCCGTCAGCGCGATAATCCGGTTCGGGCGAATAGCACAGATGCGGAATTTCAGTTCCCTGGCGTTTGGCGACCTGCCAGATGGATTCACCCGGCTGCGCCTCAACCATTTTGCCGTCGAGTTCGAATTGAATCTTGCTCATTCCGCAGCTTCCTTCGGCGAAAACTCTTCAGGGAAATATTTGATGACGGTGGTCAGCGGATTCGACGCCGCTTGACCGAGACCGCAGATCGACGCATCGCGCATCGCCTGACTCAATTCCTCGAGCAGATCGCGGTTCCAGTTCTTGCTTTCCATCAACACCGCCGCCTTCTGGGTTCCCGCGCGGCAGGGTGTGCATTGACCGCAACTCTCGTCTTCAAAGAAACGCATCAGGTTAAGCGCCGCGTCCTTCACGTCGTCCTTGTTGGACATGATGACGACAGCAGCCGATCCGATGAAACAGCCGTATTTTTCCAGCGTGCCAAAATCGAGCGGAATGTTGTCCATCGACGCAGGCAAGATTCCGCCGGATGCGCCTCCCGGCAGATAGGCATGGAACTTGTGGCCGTCCGCCATTCCGCCGCAGAATTCATCGATCAATTCGCGAACCGTGATGCCTGCCGGAGCGAGCTTCATTCCAGGATACTTCACCCGCCCGGACACCGAGAAGCTGCGAAGGCCGTGCCGGTCATTGCGTCCCTGCGACTTCCACCAGTCCGCGCCCTTCTCGACGATGTCGCGCACCCACCACAGCGTCTCGACATTATTAATAAGCGTCGGGAGGCCAAACAGACCGACCTGGAATGGATATGGCGGCTTATGCCGCGGCAATCCGCGCTTGCCCTCGATGCTCTCAAGCAGCGCCGATTCTTCGCCGCAAATGTAAGCACCTGCCCCGCGCCGCACATGCAGCGTCGGAGCACTCTTTTCCTTCGGCAGTTTGGCGATCTCGCGCTTGATGATTTCGATCGATGCCGGATATTCGTCACGCAAGTAGATGTAGACATCGCCCGCTTCGACGACATGCGCGCCGATCAGCATGCCTTCGATAAAACGATGCGGATCGGTTTCGAGATAGTAGCGATCTTTGAACGTGCCCGGTTCGCCCTCGTCGCCATTGATCGCCATCAATCGCGGGCCGGGTTCGCCAAGCACGGCGCGCCATTTGCGCCCCGTCGGAAATCCCGCGCCGCCAAGGCCGCGCAGCGAAGCGTCATCGAGCGCCTTAAGCAAATCCTCTTTCGGCATTTTGCCGGAGCGCAACTTGTTCAGCAGCGCATAACCGCCGTTCTTAACGTAAGCATCATACTCGACGTATTTCGGAAGATGCGCATGCGTATCGCCGCTCTTGGTAGTTTTGAGCACGCTCTCAACGCTCGCATGATCGACAAAGTTATGCCCGACTTCCGCGGCAGGTGCGGTATCGCAGCGGCCAACGCATGGTGCGCGAACGACACGCACACCGGGGCCGGCCTTGTTCTGAAGTTCGCGCAACATCTGCTCGGCACCGAAGAGAGCGCAGGTGAGCGAATCGCAAACGCGGATCGTCAGAGGCGCGATGTCGGGTGAGCCTTCCTTCACGACGTCGAAATGCGCGTAGAAAGTCGCGACCTCGAACACTTCCGAAAACGCGAGCTTCATTTCGTCGGCGAGCGCAGCAAGGTGAGCAGCCGAAATCTGGTGGTACTTGTCTTGAATGAGATGCAGGTGCTCGATCAAGAGATCACGACGGCGCGACCGATCTCCGAGCAAGGCAGCGATTTCCTCCGCAGCCTGCGGATCGATCTGACGGCCTTTTGGTGTTGATTTGGCCCGCTTTCGTCCTTCACCGGGATGCTCGAATTGAAGGACTTCGTGGGTCGCGTGACTCGCCATAACGATCTCATTTCCTTATTGGATCACCTTAGAATCATTCCTAGGTATTCCAAATGCAAGGACGAAATAGCTTTGTCATTGGGCGGGTTTGACGCATGGCCTCGACCATCTGTCTGGATGCGCCGGTCAAATCTGTCGATAGGTTTTCTGAATGAGTCTATGCATCCAGCACAATCGCAAGCCGATTGATGCTCCGAGATCAGGAAGCCCCGATTTTACAGGCGCAAAGCTAGGCTTTGAACGCGCCGAGATCGGATCAGCCAATCAGGAAAAAGTCGTGGCATAAATCGTCGATGACCCGATCGCGATGGTGACAACACCGACTGCGATCTGGAGCGCGGCATTGGCCCATGTCAGGGCGTGCGCAGATACGACAAGGGGTACCGCAATCGCCGCCGAGAGCATGCCCATTCCAAGCATCGAGCCGACGCCGAACAGCAGAATATAGATCAATCCATAGACGGAGCTCGAGACCTGCGAAATAGCCAGCACCAGAAGCGCCGCCGAGCCGGCCATGCCGTGCATGAGTCCGACCGCAAGCGAACGCCACCGAAAGCCATGCTCGTGAGCGTGCACGCTCAAGGCATGAGGTGTTGTGTCGCCGGAGTGGCTATGGGCGTGAATATGGCTTCGGCCGCCGCCATGACTGTGGCTGTGGAAGTGAACACGGTCGCGCCACAACCGCCATAGGACGTTGAGACCGAGTCCGACGAGCATGATGCCGACTGCGGCTTCGAGCGGGCGCGTGACGTGCTCCGGGATGGCGTGCCCGAGCAGGATTGCTGCGCCGGCGAATGCGAATAGCGTCAGCGTGTGACCCATGCCCCACGTCAAACCGTGCTTGACGATATCGCCGATCCCGTTTCGCCGCGCTGCGATGCTGGAAACGGCGGCGATATGATCGGCCTCCAACGCATGCTGCATCCCGAGCAGCAGACCAAGCCCCAGCACGCCAAACATTGCATCCCCGAATTCACCGGCAGCTATTCTTTATCATGCCGGTAAATGAGAAACAGGCTCAATTGAAACGGGATTCACGGTGCTCCAGCTCGTGCGCGAACGATACGCGTTGCTGCAACAGAGTTTAGACACTACCATCGACAAGAGTGATCGCTTCAACATTGAATTTGCGAATATCTCGACAGTGAAGATGGCCTCTACGCGCCGACCAAGCAGCCGCATCTCCCGAATCCGCATGCCCGGATTCGGAATATTGCTCGGGGCAACTCTGTTTTCCGATTTCGCTTTTGCGGCGGTAGCCAGCGAAGCACTTGAAAAATGCAGAGCGACAATCGGCAGGCCTATCGTTCGGACATGCATCCAAGAACGGCTCGCTGCTCAAGGCGGAATGCCGATGCAATATTTGGCGCCGTGCCGTCAAATCGCTTTACCTGCGGTACGCGGCTGTTTTCAGACGGCGATGAAAGATGTCATCGCCGCTTGCCGGGCGCGCGTCGGCAAACCGATCGTTCAGGAATGCGTCGGTGTGCGCGTCCGTAAGGAAGGCCGATTTCTGTTTGAATATATAGAGAATTGCAGAAAGTCGGCATTTACGGCCGTGCGGGCGTGCATCTGGCGCACCTCTCCCGGCGGTCCACCTCCCCTTCAGCAATAAGGTCGCCTGCACGGCGCCCGCATCACTGTTGAAAAGTTCCAAGTGTGTTTGTTTTGACACATACCGGGATACCGCTCCTTGTTACAAATCCTCGGGGATTTTTACGGAGGCTGGGAATGAAAAAGCTCGCAATCATTGTCGCTCCATTTGCGATCATTTGTGCCGGGACGGCAACCGCTGCCGATCTTGCGCCACGCGTCTACACCAAGGCACCGGTCATCGATCCGGTCTTCAATTGGACAGGTTTCTATCTTGGCGCGCATGCCGGCTATCTCGCCGGCCAGGCAAGAGCCAATGCCGCCGATACTGCGGCAATCACGGCGACTTACGGACGCATGCCAAAACCTGAAGGCGGATTTGCCGGCATCCAGGGCGGTTACAACTACCAGTTCGCCAACAGGATCGTTCTCGGCATCGAGGCGAGCGTCGAAGGGTTCGGTATCGATGGCATGAAAGATTCGCTCGGCATTCCGCCGGGCTCGGCGCTTTCGGTCTCAACCGACTGGGCCTACAGCGTTGTCGGTCGCCTCGGCTATGCAATCGATCGCTGGCTCCCCTATGCGTTTGCAGGCGTCATCGGGGTTCATGACAGGGAAAGCGGGTTCAATCCTTTCATCGGGGCCTTTGCGCTACAGAACACCCACACCGGCTGGACCGCTGGTGCAGGCGTTGAATACGCCTTCACGAGGAACTGGAGCGCGCGGCTCCAGTACCGATACGCCGATATCGACAAGCAGCAATATAATCTGGTCCGCGTTGGCGGCACCGGTTCGAGCGGAGACATCGGGTTCAACTATCGCTTCTAGTCCGGTAAATCATCTGACGACTGCTTTTCACCGTCCCTGCCTAAACGGCCGAGACGGTGAAGTTGTTTGTGGATCATCCGGCGACGTCAAACTGTAACGATCTAACCTTCCTTGAAACCGTATTCGGGAACATTGCCGGTCGCGCCGTAATATTTATACGGCAGGAATTTTCCCGACATCGTGATCTTGACGCGATCGCCTTTGGGATTCGGCAGCCGTTCCATCACCATGTCGAAATCGATCGCCGACATGATCCCGTCGCCGTATTCCTCTTCAATCAGCGCCTTCCACGCCGGGCCGTTGACCATGACCAATTCGTAGAAACGATAGATCAGAGGATCCGTTGGAGGCATTGGGACGCTGGCCCCGCGCATCGGCGTCTCATTGAGCATCGCGGTTTCGGATTTTGTAAGCCCGAACAGCTCGGCAGCGTTCGCCGCCTGCGGCTTTGTGAGCTTCATCTGACCCAGAATCGCGCCGACAATCAGCACGTCCGAATACCCGCCGATCTTTTCGCAGATGTATTTCCAGGTCCAGCCTTTCTCGCGCCTGATATCGAGCAGCTTTTCGGTGAGGTCGGAACGCTTCATGGCTTTCTCCTGAGCGAATGACCCGGCCTCCCGACAGTAAGGATTTCAGCAAGACATGACCAACCGAAATCTGCACAGATGTGCGTTTTTTGAATAACACTTCGACCAATGCAACTTGCCTGCACCATGCAAGCCGATAATATCCGGCTCGGCGTTTCGCCATGGACGAATTTTGAACCGGGGTTTTAGCGGTGTCGATTGCCGATCGTGTCACCGCCGAGCCGCAGACCGTTCCGGCCGGCCTTTTGGTGCAGGACGCCGTGGCCGCTGTTGGCGCTAAAGCTGCCACCTCATCAGGCGCCACTGAACGTGAATTGCGTCTCGATATGTTTCGCGGCCTGGCGCTTTGGCTGATCTTCACAGATCATGTTTCGCCCGATGTGCTGACCTGGTTTACAATCCGCAGTTACGGCTTTTGCGACGCGGCTGAAATTTTCATTTTCATTTCCGGCTATACGGCGGCGATCGTTTACGGCCGCGCGATGTTCAAATTCGGCTTCATCGTTGCCGCCGCTCGCATATTGAAGCGTGTCTGGCAAATTTACGCCGCCCATATTCTGCTTTTTACAATTTACGTCGGTGGAATCACGTTCCTCGCAGAGCAGGCACACAATCCGTTCTATATCGAAGAAATGGGGCTGACCAACTTCGTCAAACAGCCAGCTGCCACCATCGCTGAAGCATTGGTTCTTAGATTCTGCCCGCTGAATATGGATGTGCTGCCGCTCTACATTGTTCTGATGCTCTCGCTTCCAATGGTGTTGTGGCTGATGAAGCGGCAGGCCGACCTCGCATTGGCACTTTCTGTTTTGCTCTATTTCCTCACCTGGAAATTCAATCTCTATCTTGCGGCGTACCCTAAGGGATTTTGGGCGTTCAACCCCTTTGCCTGGCAAATGCTTTTCGTGCTCGGTGTGTGGTGTGCGCTTGGAGGGGCTAGGCGAATTTCATCATTTTTGTCGTCGCAGGCTGCGCTTTGGATTGCTGCCGGGTATCTCCTTGCAGCATTCGCGCTGACAATGACGTGGTATTTTCCAAGTCTGGAAAATTCACTGCCACAATGGCTCGAACACTGGATTTATCCGATCGACAAAACGGATCTCGATATTCTTCGCTTCGCTCATTTTCTGGCACTTGCGATCATCGCCGTACGATTTGTTCCGAAAGACTGGTCCGGACTGAAATCACGGATTTTGCGTCCGATGATCCTTTGCGGACAGTTCTCCCTGCAGATTTACTGCCTCGGTGTGTTTCTCTCGTTCCTCGGATATTTCGTGCTCATCGAAACCTCGGCAGGAACGGTTTCGCATATTCTCGTTGGGATCGCCGGAATTCTGATCATGTGCGCCGTGGCGACGCTCTTCTCCTGGTATAAACGCAACGCCGACAAGAATGCGAAGCTCGCGCCCGTCTCCGCTTCGGGACATTCGGGACCAAATTTCTAACGTTGATTACGGACCCGATAAGAGCGAGGCCTCTTACTTCGCCACTGCGACCGTCGAAGTCAGAGCCCGACGATCCTTTATATACGCGATAGGAACACCAAGACGCGTGACGGTGCCGACGATTTTCCCGTCGAGGTCGTTGTCGCAGTTCATATGAGTGGGCGCGATAAAGAATTCCGACTGACTCCATTGCGGTTTGAAATCAAAACGCAATTGAGGAAGCGTGACTGTCTTATCAAATTCCAGCCGTTCTCCGCACACCGCGACCGAATAAACTTGCTTCTGCCAGGTTGCGTCATTCGTCGTCGTGTGACGCAGGTAAGCCTCGAGCTGACCGAGTGCCTCAGGCATGCTGCTGAACCAGTAGTCGAGGTCGTAACGGCGTGACGCTCCTTCCAGACCGCCCACGGTCTGATTGTAAAAGAGATATTCGTAAGGATGAAGCCGCGCGAGCGTCACCGTATCCCACAATACGAATGCGCTGACGACGGCAAACCCGCTTGCTCCGATCGCTCGGCCGCGCCTTGCCAACGCCGACAGCACAGCGTCTATTCCAATCGCTCCGACAATAGCCAGTGGAGGGATGACAAACAGAAAATGACGCAATCCGGTAAAGGCAGGTCCGCGAAAAACGACCTGACAGGCGAGTGGAAAAATGACAGCCAGCGCAATAAGGATAACGTCTCTGCGATGTCCCTGCGATCGTCCGCGAGACAGAGATGGAATAATCAAGAAAAGAATTGCGGCAGCAAAGCCGAATAGCATGAGCAGCGGCACGCGGATCAGAATATAGATCGGCACATAAGTCGGAGGAACACTCCCCATCTCGTAGATCTGCCCATCGAGAAAGGTCCGGATCGCGTAATGGAATTCGGAAAATTCAAATAAGCCGCGAATGGGATTGAGTGGCGCAAGTGCCGCCCAGGGCCATGCAGCGATCATGACCACGTAGGCAATGACAAAGGCCGGGGACATCCGAAGCGCCGATTGTATGGCGAATTGCCAGCGCGAGCTTCCCCGCGAAGGAAGATAAAGCGGAATGACAAATGCCGCATAGATGACAAGAAGCAGGGCGATCACTCGTATCCCGAGCGCCGCACCCATGAGCAAACCGAACGCGGCAACATCGTTCAAGCGAGGCGATGGCAACTGGCGCGCGATCCGGAGAATAAAAAGCATCGCGCCCATCATCGCAGCGGCGAAGGGGATGTCCTTCGTGTGATTGAACATGGCGCCGTACCAAGCGCCGCAAATACTCAAAAGCACCGCGGCGATCAGTGCGGCGCGCGGACCCGCGATCATTCTGGCTGCCGCAGCTGCGGCAGCAATGCCGGCGATTCCGGTCATAGCGCATAAAAGATGCCGCAGATCGTAAGGATCGATTGGGATCAGATGGCTGAGCGAGACGGCGACAATGTCGAAAAGTCCGCCGTAGAGATATAGATTGTCGAAGTTAAAGACGGCCTGATCCTTAAATCCGCTCTTGTAATAGGCGATAATCAATTCGCCGTAGTGATGCTGAACGCCTTCATCGTTTGAAATCGCATAGTCTTTGAACGTGAAAAGCGCGAGAACGACGAGCGCGGCGACGACAAGCACGGTCGCGAAATCGTATGGGTCCGACCGCGTTTTCAACCGCACCCGATCGTCCGACGGCAATGCCTTTCCCAGACTGCGGGGAACGTGCCCCCCGATTAACTCATGATCCATGGCGACTTAGATCTCTACTCATATCGAGATGAGCGGGCCAATTCGGGTGGCTGCATCTAATCGATGCCCATCGGATTCAGCTCACCTTGATCGCTATTGTATCAATTCGGCGGCTTTCGGCTAGTCTCGCGCCAGCCAATAGACGCGCGATCATGAACCGAGACCTACGGTTGACATGATTGTGACCGCATTTCGGAGGCCATTTCGAGTGCCGCTTGCGTAAACCTAATAGGCCGGCGCCTTCATCCGATTTCAGCAGTCCGGCCACATCATCAGGCGCAACGGCGAACCTTGACTCCATTCACCCACACCGTCTTGCAGACAACAACTGGCGGCGGCTTCTTGACGACCACAACGGCATTGGGCCCAGCGCAGCCCGCCCGCTTGACGCCATCGGCGCAGACAACGGCAAGAGCCTGTGTCGCCTGAAGGACAATCAACCCCGAAAGAACAATCGCGCCGGCAAAGAGAACGGTTCGCATTGATATTTTCTCCCGATATTTAGACGACCGAAACTTGAAACTGTAGAAGCCTGAAAAGTATCGCTCATTTCTTCTCGGCGGCGACCAATACCTTCTTGCATGCGGGACTGAGTTGATCGCCCGCCTTGTTCAGGCAGGCAATAATTCTGCCGCCGCCCGGCATCGTACCGCTACAAAACTTTTCGTAATCATTCTTGCATGCGCTTCGCTGCTCGGCCGTCAGTTCCTGAGCGAGTGCAGTCGTCGGGGCACAAAGAATAACAATAGCAACAACCGTCCGCAGCATTTTCAAATGCCTTTCCGATTTTCTCAGGATTGAAGTTTGCAATACACTTTCCTTGGCGACGAGAATTCTACTGCGCGGCAAACTGCGCCAGAACTTGCTTGCATGCCGGCGACAGCGCAGGTGTGTTTGCTGCAAGGCATTGAACAATGCGTCCACCACCCGGCGGCACCGCACCGCATATCGCCCGAACGTCGCCGCCGCACGCCGACCTCAGCACGAACAATTCTTCGCGCGGACGCAGAGGGCGCAGCACGATGACTGGCGGTGGAGCGGTGTCGGTTGCCGCCGGCGACGTAGCAGTCGCGGAATTTGACGAAGCACTGCCGGTGCCCGCAGCAGGTGCCGTGGTTGCTCCCGCTCCGCTCACTGCGGCAACGGCCTTCTGACAATTCGCAGAAAGTTTCGATTTATTCTTTTCAAGACAATTCAGAGCGGCGGTGCCGCCCGGCGGCACACTTGCACAATTAGACTGATAATCGGCTCGGCAGGCGCTGCGGATCGCGGCTGACTGCGCGTCTGTCGGCTTGACTGCCGGCGCGCTTGCTGCGGCCTTGGGGGCGCTCGGCGCAGCGGTTGTCGTTGTTGCTGGAGGTGCCGCGGGAGCGGACGGCGCGGGGGTGGATTGAACAGGAGCGGCTTCCGCTTTCGGCGGTGCGGCAGCTGGCTCGATCGCACTTACCGCGCTTTGACACGCGCCGGACAGCTTCGACATATTTTGCTGAAGACATTGCAGGGACGCCATGCCACCCGGAGGGACACTGGAGCAGTTCGCCTCATAATCCGTCCGGCACGCTGAGCGGATGGCGCTGCGCTGTTCATCTGTCGACTGCTGTGCAGAAACCGGTGTCGCATTGACGAACGCGACAAACGAGCAAAAAACCGCTGCACTTCTGAACTTTTGAATCATATTAGAAAACCTTGTCGTTGTTGTTCGGATGGTGCCCCGCAACGGAGAACGATCTTGAATAAGGTGTCCAATAAATTCCGGCGGCGCAGATCATTTTCGGTTTTCAGTTCCACCGCAAGCGGATTGTGCTAATCAGATAAGGTCGGGGTCAATTTTACAGAAAGCACCGCAGCATTTTTTGAAGAGGCATTGGAATGAGGCCTTGTTATCCAACGAAGCCCCTTGGATTTGACGGCGCAAATCGGCGCAATCTGTCGGTCATTTTTCCGATTTTTTTAACAGCCCTCGCATCAGCCACACTTGCCGCTTGCGGACAGAATGATTTTGTCCCCCCTCCGCCGCCGAAGGTCGATGTCGGCGTGCCCGTGCAACGGGCGATTACGCGCTACCTCGCAGCCACCGGCAACACCGCCCCATTCAAGAATGTCGATCTTGTTGCGCGCGTTCAGGGCGTGTTGCAGTCGATCTCCTATCAGGACGGCGCGTTCGTAAAGGAAGGAACGACGCTGTTCACCATCGAGCCGGAGACCTACAAGCTCAAACTCGATCAGGCACAGGCTGCGGAGAGCGGCTTGCAGGCGTCAGCCAAGCAGACCGAGGCGGATTTCAAGCGGCAATCGGACCTGGTCTCAAGACAGGTCGTTTCTCAAGCAACACTCGATGCGTCGAGCGCGGCGCGCGAAAACGCGCAATCCAATCTTGCGCAGGCTCAGATCAACACCAAGATCGCCGCCGTCAACTACGGCTACACAAATGTGACGGCGCCGCTCGACGGCGTCGTCAGCGCACATCTTGTTTCGGTCGGCGAACTCGTCGGTGTCGCGTCGCCTACGCAACTCGCGTCCATTGTTCAGCTTGATCCGATCTACGTGAACTTCAACGTCAATGAGCAAGACGTTCTGCGCATCCGGGCGGCTGCCGCGCAAAAAGGCCTGACGTCGAAAGATCTCAAGGACGTTCCCGTCGAGGTCGGCCTGCAGACGGAGACAGGGTATCCGCACAAGGGCAAGATGGACTACGCGGCCCCAACCATCAATCAATCGACCGGCACACTGAGTGTTCGCGGACTCCTACCAAATCCGGAGCGCGTATTGCTGCCGGGATATTTCGTCCGGGTTCGTGTTCCTCTCGATCAGCAAAAGGAAGCCCTGCTGATCCCCGACACCGCGCTCGGAAGCGATCAAGGCGGGCGCTACGTGCTTGTTGTCAGCGCCGACAATGTCGTCGAGCAGCGCAAGGTCCAGATCGGGCCGCTCGACGGTGAACTGCGCGTGATCGAAAACGGTCTCAAACCGGATGATCGCGTGGTTGTCGCCGGATTATTGCGGGCCATTCCGGGCCAAAAAGTCGATCCGCAATTAAAAAAGCTGGATCAGCCGTCTTCATCGGCAAATTAGAGCCGGCCATGATTTCAAAATTCTTCATCGAACGGCCCGTTCTTTCCAACGTCATCGCCCTTCTGATGATTCTGATCGGCGCGGTGGCGCTGTTCAATCTACCGGTCGCGCAATACCCGGATGTCGTGCCACCGACCGTTCAAGTTACGACACGTTATCCCGGCGCGAGTGCAAAGACCGTCATCGACACCGTCGCGTTGCCCATTGAGCAGCAGGTGAACGGCGTCGAGGGAATGCTCTATATGCAGTCCTATAGCGGCGCCGATGGCACCTACTCGCTGACGGTGACTTTCAAGATCGGTACCGACCTCGATTTTGCGCAGGTCCTCGTTCAAAACCGTGTTTCCACTGCATTGGCGCAGTTGCCGCAGTCAGTTCAGAACCAGGGCGTCACGGTTCAGAAGAAATCGACCTCGATCTTAATGTTCGTGACGCTGACATCGCCTAACGCCACCTATGACAGCCTCTATCTGAGCAATTACGCCACGATAAATCTTCGCGATGAATTGTCGCGATTGCCGGGTGTCGGCAACGTCACTGTCTTCGGCGCCGGGCAGTACTCAATGCGGATCTGGCTTGATCCTAACAAGCTGCAAGTCGTCGGCCTGATGCCTCAGGATGTCATTCAGGCAATCCAGCAGCAAAGCCAGCAAGTCACCGCAGGTCAGGTCGGCACTCCACCGACCCCATCGATGCAATCTTTCCAATACACGCTGAACGTGAATGGACGTCTGGACGACGCCTCGCAATTCGAAGACGTCATCGTCAAGACCGGCAACAACGGCGACGTTACGCGCGTGCGCGATGTCGGACGCGTCGAACTCGGCGCGCAGACATACAGCCAGATTTTCTCGCTCAATAAGCAGCCGGCGACGGGTATCGGCGTCTTTCAATCGCCGGGTGCCAACGCGCTCGATGTCGAGCAATCCGTGAAGAAGAAGATGAATTCGTTGGCGCGCGCCTTTCCGCAAGACATCAAGTTTGACGTCCCGTTCGACACGACGAAATTCGTGTCTGCATCGATCAGCGAAGTTTACAAGACACTGATCGAAGCAGGCCTTCTCGTTCTTGTCGTGATTCTGATTTTTTTGCAGGATTGGCGCGCAATGCTGGTTCCGGCAACGACGGTGCCTGTCACGATTATCGGCGCATTCGCCGCGATGGCTGCGCTCGGCTTTACAGTCAATCTCTCGACGTTGTTCGCGATCGTGCTTGCCATTGGAATCGTGGTGGACGACGCCATCGTCGTGGTCGAAGGCGCGGCCCACAATATCGAGCAAGGCATGTCCGGTCACGATGCCGCGATCAAGGCAATGGATCAGCTCTTCGCTCCAATCATCGGCATCACGCTCGTTCTGGTTTCGGTATTCCTTCCGGCGGCCTTTCTGCCGGGACTGACGGGCCGGATGTACGCGCAATTCGCGCTGGTCATAGCCGCGACCGCGCTGCTCAGCGCAATCAACGCGGCGACACTGAAGCCGACGCAATGCGCGCTGTGGCTGCGGCCGCCGGTCCCGCTGGAACGGCGCAATTGGTTCTACCGCGGATTCAATTCCGTCTACTCACGGATGGAGCGGCGGTATGGGTCAATCATCGATACGATGGTCACTCATAACAAGATTTCGCTGATCGCCGCGCTTATCCTTATCGGCATCGGCGGTTACGGCCTGTCCCGCGTGCCGACCGGCTTTATTCCGATCGAGGATCAGGGCTATCTGCTCGCCGCCGTGCAATTGCCGGATGCCGCATCGCTCACTCGCACGCAACAGGCGCTGGATAAAGTTACTGAGTTGGCG
>JAFKKP010000171.1 GCA_017305515.1 Hyphomicrobiales bacterium | reverse complement strand
TGGAACGGCAAGGACAAAAGGAGACGTCACGATGTGCCTCCCTGGTCCAGCGTTTCGGTCCAGATCGAAAAGCCCACGGCAGGGATCGGCGCGGCCGCACCCAGGCGCGACAGCAGGCCGTCATAGCGGCCGCCGCCGACAAGCGGCTCCGTTCCGTTGCCTTTGCGATGCAGTTCAAACTCGAAGCCGGTGTAATAGTCGAGCCCGCGCCCGAATGACGTTGAGAAACGAATGGATTTCGTGTCGACGCCGCGCGCGGCCATGAAGCCCGTGCGGTTTTCAAATTCGTCGATTGCGGCGTTCAGGTTGAGCTTGGCGTCCGACGCCAGGGCTCGCAATTGCGCCGCTGCATCGTCCGGTTCGCCTGCGATGGCGAGAAACTTTTCGATCAACTGCAACGCATCGCGCGGCAATGCGCCGCCTTTAAGCGTCGATTGCTCGAGAAAGCGGTCGGCGATCTCCGACACGGTGCGTCCGCCGACATTGGTTGTGCCCGCGATCGACATCAGGTCGGTGACGAGAGCGAGTGCAGCTTTGCGGTCCGAACCCGCGAGCGCGGCGAGCACGCCTTCATATTCATTGCGGGTCTTGCCTGTTTCCAGCGTCAGCCGTTCCAGATCCTGCGCCAGCGAAACCTTGCGGTTGAAATCCTTGATGAGGCGTCGCTTCCACACCGGATAAAGATCCAGTGCCTCGATCAACGCGGCAAACAGCGCGACGTCGCCGGTGCGGATATCGACGCTGGAAATTCCATAAGCCGCCGTGGCTTCCAGACCGAGCGAAAGCATTTCGGCATCCGCCGCCGCGCGATCTTTCCGCCCGAATGACTCAAGACCGGCCTGAATGAACTCGCCAGACCGTCCGCCGCGATAGCGGAACACCGGCCCCAGATAGCAAAAGCCTGCGGGCTTGCCGGCCTGAGCCGAACGCAAATAATCCAGCGCCACCGGAATGGTGAGATCGGGGCGCAGGCAAAGTTCGGCGCCGCTGGCGTCGGTCGTCAGGTACAGGCTTTTGCGGATGTCTTCGCCGGAAAGATCGAGGAACGGTTCGGCCGGCTGAAGAATGGCCGGACGCGCCTGCGCGTAGCCGGCTTGCACAAAGGACGACAGCAAGCCGTCCGCCCGTGCGGCGTACCCTGACGCGGTTGCGGCCCTGGCCTTGCTCATCTCGACTTCCATAAATGCTTGAAGCGGCAGTCCCTTAACACGGGATGGCGGCCACTTCGACGACGATCCGGAAAGTGGCTTAATGAGAGATATTCGGCTTTGCAACCGGAGCGTGTATTGGGCTTAACGCCAGTCGCCCAGGGCCGTCTGAACCACGGCCATTGCCGCGACGGCCGCGGTATCCGCCCGCAGGATACGCGGCCCAAGCGACAGGCGGATCGTCTTGGGTACTGCAAGCAGGGCCGCGCGCTCGGCCTCGGAAAAACCGCCCTCGGGCCCGATCAGAACATCGATTCCGGCGCCTTTCACTGCGGAAGTCGTAAGGGCCGCAATCGGGTCGTGAAGCGATGCCTCCTCGTCGCAAAACACCAGCGTCCGGTCGGCGTCACGGCTTTCCAGCCAGCGGCTCATCGTCAATGGCTGGTGAACCGCCGCAAGGCTCAGGATTCCGCATTGCTCGGCCGCCTCGATCACGTTGGCGCGCATGCGTTCGATGTTCACACGAACGGCCTGCGTGTGCTGTGTCGTCACCGGCCGCAGCGCCGCCGCTCCCATCTCCACCGCCTTCTGAACCATGTAGTCCAGCCGCGCGTGCTTTAGGGGCGCGAACACATAGTCGATGTCGGGGAGCCGATCTTGCGGACGGGTCTGACGGACGATTTCGGCGCGGTCCGGGCGTTTTCGTCCGGCCAATGTGGCTTCCCATTCGCCGTCTTGTCCGTTGAAAACGAGCGCAGTGTCTCCGGCCGTCAATCTGAGAACGTTGCCGAGATAATTGGACTGATTGCGATCGAGCGCAATGCCGGATCCCGCCGACAGCGGCGCGCCGACATACAGCCGGGGATGGCGCGCGTCGAATTTCGGCATGAAGGCTCCTTTGCGGTAGCGTTCTAGCGTAGCGGAAACGGCTTGCCAGCATTTTGCGTGACGAACCGCCGCGCTGTTGCCAAATTCGACGGGTTGTTAACTCCTGGTGGGGATCGTAGAAATGCCCGCTCAGCGCCTATGGGACAGGCCTTTGAGACTTAAAGTTGCCGGAGAGAAGTCCGTGACGGCCCCAGGTTTGAAACTTTGCGGTCTTGACGTGCGGAGCCTGAACGGCCTGCGCCTGACGATCCTATCAATTCCGCTGACGCTCGCTTTGTATTCCGCCGCGCATGCGCAGGGTGCGTTTCCCGCGCCATTGCCCGGCGGGGGTACGGCGGCACCTGCCCAGACATCTTCTGCGCCAATGCCGCCGCCGATGACGGCGGCACCTGCACCCGCTGCCCAATCCTCTTTTCCTGCACCCATGTCGAGCGGGCCGGCACCCATGTCGGGCGGATTTTCCTCACCCGCCGGCTCCGGTTTTGGCGCGCCAGCGCAAGGTGGCCCGCCACCGGAAGCTATCGAGTGCCAGAAGGGCTTCAATACAGTGAAGTCCGACGCCGAAGCGAAGGCCAACGCCATCAAGGCCGCCGGCAAACGCCGTGCGCCGCCGCAGGAAGCATGCAAACTGATCGGTGCGTTCTCGCAGGCTGAAGTGAGAATGATCAAGTTCGTGGAAACGAACACCGTCAAGTGCCACATCCCCCCGCAGGCTGCCGAGCAGATGAAAAAAGGCCATGCCAATACCGAGCAGTTGCTGAGCAAGGTCTGCGCCGCCGCGGCGAATGGCGGAGGGCCGCAGGGTCCGGCAGGCCCAAGCCTCAGCGAAGCCCTCGGCTCTGCAAGCCTGCCGGAGGCCAAGGCAACCAAGCGCAGCGGCGGCAGCACGTTCGACACGCTGAACGGGAATGTTCTCGCGCGATGATCCCGCGCGCATGAGCAACCCGGCTTCGCCCGTCGCCGACTCGACCTCGAATTGGGTCGATACGCATGCCCCATTGTGGTCGCGTCCTTACCTGAGACTGTCGAGATTCGACCGGCCGATCGGCTGGTGGCTGCTGTTGCTGCCGTGCTGGTGGTCGGCGTCGCTGGCATCGGGCATCGCACATGATTTGCGGGTGCTGCCGATCGTGCTTGTGCTATTTCTGATCGGCGCAATGACGATGGGCGGCGCGGGCTGTACCTGGAACGATATCACCGACCGGCATCTCGACGCGCAGGTCGAGCGCACAAGATCGCGGCCAATTCCCTCGGGTCAGGTTACGGTCAATCAGGCGGCTGTGTTTCTTGTCTTGCAGGCGCTGATCGGGCTTGTCGTGCTTTTGCAGTTCAATGCATTTGCGATTGCTGTCGGCATCGCTTCGCTCGCGATTGTCGCGATCTATCCGTTCATGAAGCGTATTACCTACTGGCCGCAGACCGTGCTCGGTCTCGCGTTCTCTTGGGGGGCGCTCATGGGTTTTGCCGTCATTCTCGGGCGCATCGATATGCCGGCAATTGCGCTTTATCTCGGCTCAATCTCGTGGGTGATCGGGTACGACACGATCTATGCCCATCAGGACTCCGAGGATGACCTGCTAGTGGGCATCAAATCGACGGCGCTGCTGTTCGGCGAGCGCACGCAACTGGCGCTGACGCTGTTCTACGGCCTCGCGGTGGCTCTCATTGGTCTCTCGCTTTGGGCGAGCGGATCGCGCTGGCTGGCCTGGGCCGGATTGGTGGCGTTCGCAGCCCATCTGTTGTGGCAGACGGCCAAAATTGAAATCGGAAATTCGGCCCTGTGTCTGCGGCTGTTCAAGTCGAACCGCGACGCCGGATTGCTGCTGTTCGCAGGACTGTTGTCCGACGCCATTTTGCGCGCGAACTGACATCTCAATTGCGCGCAATGATCTCTCGCTCGTCGTTGTGAACGAGCGGCTGTGCCAGATAATGGCCCGCCTTGCGACGGACGAGGAATTTTGGACGGCGCGCCCGGATCGCGTTGCGGCGGCGGCGGCGCGGCGCAGGCTGCCGCGTAACGCCATTCTCGTCGCGAATTTGCGGTAGCGAGAGCAGATTGCTCCACGTCTGCCAAATCTGCTCGATGCATTCGCTGTCCGTCGTCACCAGCAACGGGATCGAAAGCGACGGATCGCGATGGGCGATCACCAGCGCCTGACCTTCGCCGGTCTCACGACAGGTAATACCCAGAAATTCATTCACGCGAACGGCGATCGCCATGCGGATGCCGCCGATGGCCCGCTGCACCAGAACGCGATCGCGATTGATTTCGATGTGCCGCACGCCACCGTCGGCGCGGCCATCGCGCGCATCGAAGGTGACAGGCAGGGAATGAGGGTCGAGCTGCAAATTGCAGCCCGACCCGACGGGTTGCACCCCGCCGACTCCGAATTGACGCCTCACGGCTTTATCTCCCACGCCGGAATTATGTTCCCGGTCGATGCGTGGACGATGCCAGAGCGGCGTCCGAATCCGCTTAAGAAGGCTGGTTAATCTTTTCTCAGCCGCACCGCTTCAATTCGCATGATTGATGAGACGTTGGGACGGATGATTGACGAGTCGTTGCAGGTGCGCCGAACTATCTTTTCCGCAAAGCGCCGAATTTGCTTGAAGTCCCCGTAAAACAGGCACATCTGATAGTTCGCGCAGTTTGAATTCAAGCCGCAGGATTCCGTTCGTGATCTCTTCACCAAATGCGTCTTTGTCTCCCGCACCACCATCGAAATCGTCGGCGTCCGGCCTGCTCGACCAGACGGCATTGAGCGATCTGGCGCAGCGGCTGGTGGAAGCTGCCAGACGCGCAGGTGCCGATGCTGCCGATGCCGTCGCCGTTCGTGGGGTGTCCCAAGGCGTCGAAGTGCGCGACGGCAAGGTCGAA
>JAFKKP010000170.1 GCA_017305515.1 Hyphomicrobiales bacterium | reverse complement strand
GAAAATTCCGGCCAAGGACAAGAAGGCGATCCTCGACGAGATGAATGCGGCGGTCAAAACCACCACCAACATCCAGTTCCCCGACAACATCACGCTGGTGACGAAGTATTACGACAAGCTCGGCCCGCTGCTTCAGGACGATCAGTAGTCGATCCGACGTTCCGTCAATCGATAGCGCCGCCTCCGCACGGGGCGGCGTTTTGCTTTAGGACTCCGCTCGCCCCCGCGAAGGCGGGGACCCATTGCTTCGTAAGTTCCGGATTCCCGCTGACGCGGGAATGAGCGTAAGGTATCTGGCCGGAGTAGCTTGAAATCGTGATGCAACTTTCAACCGACGACCATTCCTGGCCCGAATTGCCGTTAGCAGAGTGGCAGGACACCTGCGCGACGCTGCACATGTGGACGCAGGTCGTCGGAAAAATCCGCCTTGCGCTCGCGCCGATGGTCAATCACTGGTGGCAGGTGCCACTCTATGTGACCTCGACGGGCCTCACCACGTCGCCGATTTCCTATCGCGGGCTCAGCTTCCAGATCGATTTCGATTTCTGCCGCCACGTCCTGACGTTTGCGACCAGCGACCGGCGCCGCGCCGAGTTCGCGCTCGTGGCGATGCCGGTCAGTGAATTCTACGACCGCGTCATGCAGATCCTGCGCGATTTGGGAATCGACGTGAACATCTGGACCATGCCGGTCGAGGTGGCGGACGCGATTCCTTTCGAGAAAGACCAGCAGCACAATTCCTACGACGCGGATGCCGCGCACCGTTTCTGGCTCGCGCTGGTTCATGCCGATCGCGCGATGAAGAGATTTCGCGCGCCCTTCATCGGCAAAGTGAGTCCGGTGCATTTCTTCTGGGGTAGTTTCGATCTCGCGGTCACGCGTTTCTCCGGCCGCACCGCGCCGCCGCATCCGGGCGGCATGCCCAATCTCGGCGACTGGGTGGCGGTCGAAGCGTATTCGCATGAAGTGTCGAGCTGCGGCTTCTGGCCCGGCAACGGCGGTTACGGCAAGGCGGCTTTCTATTCCTATGCGTATCCCGAACCGACAGGTTTTGCGGCCGCGCCGCTGCGGCCGCGCGAAGCGGTGTTCGATCCGAATTTGGGCGAATTCATTCTCGACTACGATGCGGTGCGCGTGTCGGACTTGCCGGAACGCATGCTGCTCGAATTTTTTCAAAGCACTTATGAGGCGGCGGCCAACTGCGCGTCATGGGACCGCGCGGCGCTCGAGCGGCAAAAAAGCAAAAGTTAGCCCCATTCCGCTTGACTTTTCCTTACAAGGATTATAATCCTATATCGGTTTGAGCGATGAGGCGGCACCGGACCGTTTCGCGCGCAGGCACTGGCTGTTGACGGCGGAGCGGCGGGAGGCGTCGCGCCTGTCGCAACAGGCGCGCGCGGCCTTCGCAGGGCTGCGCGGCGGGCTCGATCGCAAGAGCTTGCCGAAGGTGTCTCGCAAACACCTTGGCGCCTCTCGCCGCTCCGCCCTCACAACCCGGACGCATTGACTTGCGCCGCGGGACATTTCCGGCTGCGCGGAATACGCCTTGTTATGCCTTGGGCGGGACGGAAATCTTCACCGACTCGCGCTGCATCATCCTGTTGTGAAACGCGTCGATCTTCGGGAACGCCTTGCGCCATCCGCAATCGGGAAAGCGGAAATCCGCGTAACCCAGCACGCAGACCAGACCGATCTGCGCCATATCGAGCGGCGTGCGCGTGAGAATGTCGCCGTGCGACTCGAAACGCTCGAGTCCTTTCCACGCGCGATCCCACTGGCTGTCGATCCAGGTCGGCCAGCGCAGATTTTCCGGCCGCAGCATTTTTTCGTAACGGCACAGCAGCATCGCTTCCAGCATGCCCTGCGTGATCGAATGCTCGGATTTCACCTGCCACTTTTTCGCGCCCGACGGCGGAATGAGTTTGCCGCCCGCAAGTTCGTCGAAATATTCGGCGATGACGTAGGAATCCACGATGGTGCTGCCGTCGCCGAGAATGAGCGCGGGCAGTTTCCGCAGCGGATTGACGTTGCGCGAATACTCCTCGTTCATTTTGTCCGGACTGACGGTCGCCGGCACAAGTTCGATCTTGTCGATCAGCCCAAGCTCGATGGCGCAGATCCGCAGCTTGCGCGCAAACGGCGAAGCGGGAGAAAACGTCAGCTTCATGCCGCGATCACTTCCTGACGCTGCTGGCCGAGCCCGTCGATGCCGAGCGTGACGACGTCGCCGACGTTGAGGAACACCTGCGGCTTCATGCCGAGACCGACGCCGGGCGGCGTGCCGGTCGTAATAATGTCGCCGGGCATCAGCGTGGTGATTTCCGACAAATAAGAGATGATCTTCGGCACGTTGAAGATCATCGTCGCAGTCGATCCGGTCTGGCAGCGCTTGCCGTTGACGTCGAGCCACATGCCGAGCTTGTGCACGTCGGCAATTTCATCCGCCGTCGCGATCCACGGGCCGAGCGGGCCGAACGTGTCGTGCGATTTGCCCTTGGTCCATTGTCCGCCGCGTTCCTGCTGAAAGAAACGCTCCGACACGTCGTTGCATACGGCGTAGCCGGCGACATGCTTCAGCGCGTCGGCTTCCTTGATGTATTTGGCGCGTGTGCCGATGATGATCGCCAGCTCCACTTCCCAGTCGAGCTTGGTCGAGCCGCGCGGCTTCTCGATCGGATCGTTGGGGCCGGAAATGCTCGAATTGGCCTTGATGAATAAAATTGGCTCGGTCGGGATCGGAAGGTTCGCTTCCTTGGCGTGATCCACGTAGTTGAGACCGATGGCGAGAAATTTATTGAAGCCGGTGACAGGCGCGCCGAAACGTGGCGTGCCATCGACCAGCGGCAATGAGGCCGGATCGAGCGCGGCCAGTTTCTTCAGGCCTTCGGGAGAGAGCACCTCGCCGGTGATGTCCTTCACATGCGCCGACAGGTCGCGCACGCGGCCCGAGCGATCCATCATGCCGGGCTTTTCCTGGCCCTTGTTTCCGTAACGCACCAGCTTCATCGTCGTCGTCTCCCGTCGGTTTATTGTTGGATGCTTCTTGAAACAGCGCGCGGAGAAATTCAACCGCCAGAGCCGTTGTGCAGTGCGTTTTGATCGCATCCAGTCGCTACATCGTTCCCGGATATGCGCCGCCGTCGAGCAGAATGTTCTGTCCGGTGATGAAACCGGATTTCGCGCCGCAGAGAAACGCGCAGAACAGACCGAACTCTTCCGGGTCGCCGAAGCGTCCGGCGGGATTCAGTTTTGCGCGGCTCTTGAGATAATCGTCCACCGACATTTTGGCGGCTTCCGCCGATTTCGTCGTCACGGGTCCGCGCAGACGATCGGTGTCGAACGGTCCCGGCAACAGGCCGTTGATCGTCACATTATTGACGACCGTCTTGCGCGCGATGCCGGCGACAAATCCAGTCAGGCCGCTGCGCGCGCCGTTCGATAATCCCAACACATCAATGGGCGCCTTCACGGCGGCGGATGTGATGTTGACGATGCGGCCGAACTTGCGCGCCATCATGCCGTCGACCGTCGCCTTGATGAGTTCGATGGGGGTGAGCATGTTGGCGTCGAGCGCCTTGATCCAGTCGTCGCGCGTCCAGTCGCGGAAATCGCCGGGCGGCGGCCCGCCTGCATTGTTGATGAGAATGTCCGGCGCGGGACAGGCTTTGAGCGCAGCCTCGCGTCCGGCAGGCGTCGTGATGTCGCCGGCGACTTCCGTCACCTTCACTTTCGGATTGAGCTTACGAATATCGGCGGCGGTTTTCGCCAGCGCCTCCGCGCCGCGCGCGGTAATCACGACATCCACGCCCTCATTCGCCAGCGCAATCGCGCAGGCACGCCCCAATCCCTTGCTCGCCGCGCAGACAATCGCTTCCCGTCCCGAAATTCCAAGATCCACTGAACCGCTCCATTCGCTGATTGGCGCGCCGTCTTAGCCGATCTGCGTGCGGGAGAACATCAACCTGCGCGCATCTCTGCCTTGATCATGTCGGCGGCCTTCTCGCCGATCATGATGGTGGGCGCGTTGGTGTTGCCGCCGATCACCGTCGGCATGATCGACGCATCCGCGATGCGCAGACCCTGCAACCCGTAGACTTTCAGCTTCGGATCGACGACAGCCATCGGATCGACGCCCATCTTGCAGCTTCCGACCGGGTGATAAACGGTGTCGGCGCGTGCGCGGATCGCGTTGCGGATGTCCTCGTCGGTGTGCACATCTGCCGTGAAAGCGTCCGAAGTTTCGATGGCTTTCAAAGCGGGCGCGTCGAGCAGACGCTTGGTCGTCTTGAAGGCAGCAACCATTGCCTCCATGTCTTCGGGGTCGCCGAAGAAATTCGGATCGATGGCCGGCGGCTGCATCGGGTCTGCGCTTTGCAGCCACACGCTGCCGCGGCTTTTCGGCCGCAGAAGACAGACGTGACACGAGAAGCCGTTGGCGAAAAACGGCGTGCGGCCGTGATCGTTGACGACGGCCATGCAGAAATGAAGCTGGATGTCGGGAAGGGCGAGATCGGGCCGCGTTTTCAGAAAGCCGCCGCACTCGGCAATGTTCGATGTCATTGCGCCGCGCCGCTCGCGGCGGAACTGGAAGATCGATTTGACGATGCGCCCGATGCCGGCGAATGTCAGCCCGGTGAAATAAGGCAGGTTGGACCGATACCCGAAGATGAAATCCGGGTGGTCGTGCAGGTTCTTGCCGACGCCCGGCAGATGATGCACCGACGCGATGCCGTGTTTTGCAAGCTCGGCTGAATCGCCGACGCCGGCCAGCATCAGAAGCTGCGGCGTCTGGAATGCGCCGAGGCTGAGAATGACTTCGCGTCCGGCCTTGATCGTCTTCGTCTCCTTGCCGACGCGATACTCGACGCCGACGGCGCGCTTGCCCTCGAACAGGATGCGGGTCGCGCGGGCATTGGTGATGACGCGCAGAT
>JAFKKP010000169.1 GCA_017305515.1 Hyphomicrobiales bacterium | reverse complement strand
CCAAGCACAAGGTCAATTTCGACAATCTGACGCCGCTGTTTCCGGACGAGCGTTTCAAGCTCGAGATCGACGATCCGACGCGAAAAGACCTCTCGCCGCGCGTTATCGACATCGTCGCACCCATCGGCAAAGGCCAGCGCGCGCTGATCGTGGCGCCGCCGCGCACCGGCAAGACCGTGCTGATGCAGAACATCGCGCATTCGATCACCGCCAATCATCCGGAATGTTTTCTGATCGTGCTTCTGATCGACGAACGCCCCGAAGAAGTCACCGACATGCAGCGTTCGGTGAAGGGTGAAGTTGTTTCGTCGACATTCGACGAGCCGGCATCGCGCCACGTTCAGGTTGCCGAAATGGTGATCGAAAAGGCCAAGCGCCTGGTCGAACACGGCCGCGACGTGGTGATCCTGCTCGATTCCATCACACGCCTCGGAAGAGCCTATAATACAGTGGTTCCTAGCTCCGGTAAGGTTTTGACCGGCGGCGTCGATGCCAACGCGCTGCAACGTCCGAAGCGTTTCTTCGGTGCCGCGCGCAACATCGAGGAAGGCGGTTCGCTCACCATCATCGCCACCGCGCTGGTCGATACCGGCAGCCGCATGGACGAAGTCATCTTTGAAGAGTTCAAGGGCACCGGCAACTCCGAACTCATCCTCGATCGCAAGGTCGCCGACAAGCGCACCTTCCCGGCCATCGACATCGCGCGCTCCGGCACGCGCAAGGAAGAACTCATCACCGATCCGCAGCTGCTCAAGAAGATGTATGTGCTGCGGCGTATCCTCAATCCGATGGGATCGATGGACGCCATCGAATTTCTGCTCGACAAGCTGCGCAACACCAAGAACAACGGCGAGTTCTTCGAGAGCATGAATACGTAAGGCGGCTTGCCGCGTTCACTGCACCACTTCATGATGCCCCGCCAAAAGTGCGAAGCACGTCTTCGCAAAATTGGCGGGGCATTTTGTTTGAGGGACATGAGATGACGCCGAAGGGGACGCTGCTGCCGGACTGGACGCCGCGCATCGTTCCGCCGGGAAAAATTCTCGAAGGCCGTTATGCGCGGCTTGAGCCGCTCGACCCGAAAAAGCACGGTGACGATATGGTCGCCGCGTTCAGGACCACCGATCCGGAGTCATGGACTTATCTTTTCCACGGCCCGTTCGCGGATGAAGCCGGACTCCGGAAGTGGCTGGCGGATTCTGCCGTCGCGTCGGGAAACGTCTGCTACGCGATTGTCGATTCCGCGACGGGCCGCGCGCTCGGCATTGCGTCCTATATGCGGATCGATCAGGCCAATGGCGTGATCGAAGTCGGCAGCATTCATTATTCGGACGCGCTGAAACAGACGCGAGCTTCGACCGAGGCGATGTATCTGATGATGCGGCATGTGTTCGACGATCTCGGCTATCGCCGCTACGAATGGAAATGCAATGCGTTCAACG
The DNA here is from genome assembly GCA_017305515.1 of Hyphomicrobiales bacterium. GTDB lineage: Bacteria > Pseudomonadota > Alphaproteobacteria > Rhizobiales > Xanthobacteraceae > Afipia. The sequence goes on along the minus strand of JAFKKP010000169.1, from coordinate 3,535 downwards.
AGCCGTCGCGGCGCACCGCGTTGCGTCTCGGATTTTCGTTCGAGGGAATTTTCCGCAACCACATGATCGTCAAGGGCCGCAGCCGCGACACCGCGTGGTTCGCCATCGCGAATGACGATTGGCCGGCGCTGAAGTCGGCCTATGAGAAATGGCTCGCGCCGGACAATTTCGATTCGGACAGCCGGCAGAAAAAATCGCTGGCGGCGATCATCGGCGCGCGCTGATTCCGCTCATTGGGCCGGTCACAATTTCGCCCTTCGATTCCAAGTCCGTCACCGTTTCGCCCTTGTGCCTGAACGCCAAATTGCTGCGTCGCAGCATAAAAATTGCTGCGGCTGAAAGGTGCAGCAATTTAAGGACTTGTTAGGCTTTGGCTTGAGTTGGACGGGCTCTGCCGCCACAAAAGGCCATGCATTCGCGCGATCAGACCATTTTTGCGTTGTCGTCGGGCCGCCCGCCTGCGGCGATTGCGATTGTCCGAATTTCCGGATCGCAGGCGCGGCCGGCCCTCGAAAAATTATGTGGAAAATTGCCGCCGCCGCGCACCGCTCATTTTGCAACGCTGCGCGATTCGAGCGGCAACGCCATCGACGAATCGGTCGCATTATTTTTTCCAGGCCCGCACTCTGCGACCGGCGAAGACATCGCCGAATTTCAGATTCACGGCGGCCGCGCGGTGATCGCCGCGGTCTTCGATGCGCTCGGAAAAATCGAAGGAATGCGTCCGGCCGAGCCGGGTGAATTCACGCGCCGCGCATTCGAGAACGGCAAGCTCGATCTCACAGAAGCCGAAGGCCTCGACGATCTCATTCATGCTGACACGGATCGTCAGCGCCGCCAGGCGCTGCGTCAGCTGAAGGGTTTGCTCGGCGAGAAGGCCGAGAACTGGCGTCGTCAAATTATCGAAGCGTCGGCGCTGGTCGAGGCCGGAATCGATTTCTCGGATGAGGGCGATGTGTCGGCGGAATTGATTGCGCCGGCCTTGAAGAAGATTTCCGCGCTGAAATCCGAAATTGAAGAAACCCTTAGTTTATCGGCACAAAGTGAACGCCTGCGCGATGGGCTCGTGGTTGCGATTGCCGGTCCGCCGAACGCGGGAAAATCGACATTGCTCAACCGTCTCGCGCGGCGCGATGCCGCTATTGTTTCGCCGCATGCGGGCACGACGCGGGACGCGATTGAAGTGCATCTCGATCTCGACGGCTATCCGGTGACGTTGATCGACACCGCCGGCATTCGCGAAACATCCGATCCGGTCGAACAGGAGGGCGTGCGGCGCGCGCGTGAACGTGTACGCACGGCGGATCTTGTGGTGTGGCTGATCGATGCAAGCGATGTCGTGCCGCCCGAGATCGACGGCGATCTGACCGGCGCGCCGATCTGGATCGCGCGCAACAAGATCGATCTGGTGCGTCACGACGCGACACAGTCAAAATTGCGCGTGGAAGAATTCGATATTTCCGCTTCGCGCGGCGACGGCATTCAGGAATTGATCGCGCGGCTCGTCTCGTTCGCGCAGGAATTTTTTGCGGCGAGCGAAAACGGAATCGTCAGCCGCGCCCGGCATCGGACCCTGCTTCGCGAAACAGCGGATTCTCTCGGGCGGGCAATCGCAGTGGTCGGGCAAGGCGATGAAATACTTGCAGAAAATCTAAGAACTGCAATTCACTCCTTGGGGCGGCTGACCGGCCGCGTGGATGTCGAAGATATTCTCGACGTGATTTTCCGCGAGTTCTGCATCGGGAAATAATCGCGGTTGTTTCACGTGAAACGTCGCTGCGCCGGATCATCGTTTCACGTGAAACGCGCTTTCGTCTTTGAGCATTTGCGTCCTCGCGATAGAACGCGCGCTTATGAGCACATCGTTCGACGTCATCGTGATTGGAGGCGGGCACGCCGGCTGCGAAGCCGCTGCTGCTTCCGCGCGCATGGGCGCGAAGACGGCGCTCGTGACTCACAAATTTTCGACCGTCGGCGCGATGTCCTGCAATCCGGCCGTCGGCGGATTGGGGAAGGGGCATCTCGTCCGCGAGATCGACGCTCTCGATGGTCTGATGGGCCGCATCGCGGACCAGGGCGGCATCCAGTTTCGCGTTCTCAATCGCCGCAAGGGACCGGCGGTGCGCGGACCTCGCGCTCAGATTGATCGCAAGCTCTATGCGGCGGCGATGCAGGCTGCGATCCGCGAGACCGCCAATCTCGAAATCATCGAAGGCGAAGCGGATGAGCTGCTTCTCGACGGCGTAAAGATTCGCGGGATTCGCCTTCGAGATGGCCGGGAATTCGCTGCGGGAGCCGTTGTCATCACCACAGGCACGTTTCTGCGCGGCCTGATCCATCTTGGTGAGAAAAACTGGCCTGCGGGGCGCATCGATGAAGCGCCCGCGTTGGGTCTGTCGAAGTCCTTCGAGCAGGCCGGTTTCACGCTGGGCCGGCTGAAGACCGGCACGCCGCCGCGCCTCGACGGCTCCACGATCGATTGGTCTGCGGTGGAAATGCAGCCGGGCGACGATCCCGCCGAGCCGTTCTCCGTGATGACGAACCGCATCACGGCGCCGCAGATCGAATGCGGGATCACGCGCACGACGAATGCGACCCACGACATCATCCGCGCGAATGTCCATCGCTCTCCGATGTATTCCGGTCAGATCACGAGCACCGGCCCGCGCTATTGCCCGTCCATCGAAGACAAGATCGTTCGCTTCGGCGACCGCGACGGGCATCAGATCTTCCTCGAGCCGGAAGGTTTGGACGATACCATCGTTTATCCGAACGGAATTTCGACTTCGCTTCCCGAAGACGTTCAAAAGGCCATCCTGGAAACGATTCCGGGCCTCGAAAACGTGCGGATGGTTCGTCCCGGCTACGCCATCGAATACGATCACGTTGATCCGCGCGAACTCGATCCGACGTTGCAGACCAAGCGGATTCCGGGGCTTTTCCTGGCCGGCCAGATCAACGGCACAACGGGCTACGAAGAGGCTGGAGCGCAGGGGCTTGTGGCCGGTCTGAATGCAGCTTTGGCGGCTTCAGGCAGCTCTGCGGCCGTCTTTGACCGTGCAGACGGCTATCTGGGCGTGATGATCGACGATCTCACGTCCCGAGGCATTTCCGAGCCCTATCGGATGTTCACCTCGCGCGCCGAATATCGCCTCACGCTGCGCGCGGATAACGCCGATCAGCGCCTGACGGATCGCGGAATCGCGCTCGGTTGCGTTGGTCCGGAGCGCCGATTGTTTCACGTGAAACGGATGGCGGCTTTGGCCGATGCCAAGGCGCTCTCGAAGTCTTTATCGATCACGCCGAACGAAGCTGCAAAGCACGGCCTCACTCTCAATCGCGACGGCCAGCGGCGGACAGCATTCGAGTTGCTCGCATATCCGGATGTGAGCTGGAGCCAGGTGTCTTCGATCTGGCCGCAGCTCAATGCAATCGACCCGATCATCGCCAAGCATCTGGAAATCGATGCGAAGTACGACGTGTATCGCTCGCGTCAGGCTGCGGATGTGGACGCCTTCCGCCGCGATGAAAGTCT
>JAFKKP010000168.1 GCA_017305515.1 Hyphomicrobiales bacterium | reverse complement strand
GTTTCGTGCATCTTATCGACACCGTACTGCGCTTTCATGATCGGATTGACGAAGCGCCAGCCGATTGTCGTGTCGTAGGTCTCGACCGTTCGCTGATAGGGCTCCGATGCCTTGCCCGTAACGAATGGCGCGCGCGTCATGGATTCGACACCGCCCGCGATCGCCAGATCGATTTCACCGGCGCGAATGGCGCGGGCCATTCCGCCGACGGCATCGAGGCCCGACGCGCACAGCCGGTTAATCGTCATGCCCGGCACGGTTTCAGGCAGGCCGGCAAGCAGCAGCGCCATACGTGCGACATTGCGATTGTCTTCACCCGCCTGGTTGGCGCAACCGAATGAAACTTCATCGAGAGCGCCCCAATCGACCTTCGGGTTGCGAGCCATGAGTGCTTTCAGCGGAACTGCGGCGAGATCGTCGGTCCTGACTTTTGCGAGCGAACCGCCGAAACGGCCGATCGGCGTGCGAACGGCATCGCAAACAAAAACATCATGCATTGTCGTTTCTCCCGAAAACTCGAATGTTTGTAGGAACCCGCAGTTGACACGTCAACTCGAATGCCCCCGGCCTGTGGCGATACTGCCATGCAAGTTGCGTAAGGTGCGGGGAAAACGTCGCGGTCATAGACACCGCGCTGCGGAATTTTGCTAGCGTCCAGTCGATGACCATACATTCCACGCCGCCCGCGCCGCAGGACAACGAGGCTGTCTCATCCGAGGCCGCAGGCCGCGTCACCCCGATGATGGAACAGTATCTGGAATTGAAGGCAGCCAATCCCGGATTGCTGCTGTTCTATCGGATGGGCGATTTCTACGAACTTTTTTTCGAGGACGCGGAAATCGCCTCGCGTGCGCTCGGCATCGTGCTGACCAAGCGCGGGAAGCATCTCGGACAGGATATTCCGATGTGCGGCGTGCCGATCGAACGTTCAGACGATTACCTGCATCGGCTGATCGCCCAGGGTCATCGCGTCGCAGTCTGCGAACAAATGGAAGACCCGGCCGAGGCGCGAAGGCGCGGCAACAAGAGCGTCGTGCGGAGAGACGTCGTTCGGCTCATCACGCCCGGTACGCTGACCGAGGACACACTTCTTGACTCCAAGACAAACAATTTTCTTTTGGCGCTCGCACGCGCGAAGGCTTCGTCCGGCAATGATAGCTTCGGCCTCGCGTGGATCGACATCTCGACCTCCGAGTTCACGGTCACGGAATGCAACAGCGTCGAGCTTGCCGCGACGCTGGCCCGCGTCAATCCGAACGAAGCGATTGTCACAGACACTCTCTTCAGCGATGCTGACTTAGCCGGCACGCTGCGGGCGCTTCCCGCCGTGACCCCCGTCACGCGCGACGTATTCGATGCCGCGACGGCCGAGCGCCGCCTTTGCGATTATTTCGCCGTCGCCACAATGGACGGCTTCGGGGCGATGTCGCGGCTTGAGGCTACGGCTGCGGCTGCGGCCGTCACCTACATCGATCTTACGCAATTCGGCAAACGGCCCGCTCTGTCGCCGCCGTCACGCGAGGCCACCGGCGCTACCATGGCGGTCGATTCCGCGACGCGCGCCAATCTTGAATTGACCCGCACACTCTCCGGCGAACGGCGCGGCTCCTTGCTCGATGCGATCGATTGCACTGTGACAGCGGCCGGGTCCCGTCTGCTGGCTCAGCGCCTGGCCGCGCCCCTCACGGATAGTGCCGCGATTTCACACCGTCTCGAGGCCGTCGCACTGTTTGCTAGCGACAGCGCATTGCGCGAAGAGCTTCGCGATATTCTTCGTCGCGCGCCCGATATGTCGCGCGCGCTCGCACGTCTTTCGGTGGGACGCGGCGGCCCGCGCGATCTGGCGGCCTTGCGCGACGGGATTCTTGCTGCGGACGACGCCGTGGCACGGTTGAGTCGCGTCGAAAAACAGCCTCGCGATGTCCGCGCGGCAATCGAATCATTGAAGAAACCCTCTCGTCCGCTCGCTCAAGAATTTTCACGCGCGCTTGGCGATGACCTTCCGTTGTTCAGGCGCGATGGCGGCTTTGTGCGCGAGGGATTCGACACCGCTCTTGATGAGACGCGCAATCTGCGCGACGCGTCGCGGCTCGTGGTTGCCGCGATGCAGGCCCGCTACGCCGACGAGACCGGTGTCAAAGGTTTGAAGATCCGTCACAACAACGTACTCGGTTACTTCGTCGAAGTGACCGCGCAGCACGGTGACAAACTGATGGCTGCGCCGCTGAACGCGACTTTCATTCATCGTCAGACGCTCGCGGGGCAAGTCCGCTTCACGACAACCGAGCTCGGCGAGATCGAGGCACGAATCGCCAATGCCGGCGACCGTGCACTCGGACTTGAGCTGGAAATCTTCGACAGACTCTGCGCCGACGCCATAGCGGCCGGTGACGATCTGCGCATCGCAGCTCACGCCTTCGCCGTTCTGGATGTGACCATTTCGCTCGCAAAGCTCGCGGTTGACGATGGTTATGTCTGCCCGGTCGTGGACAACTCCTTGAAATTTTCCATCGAGGGCGGGCGCCATCCAGTCGTCGAGCAGGCGTTGAAGCGAGACGGCCAGCCTTTCATCGCCAACGGCTGCGATCTTTCACCCGGCCCTTCGCAAGCATCAGGTCAGATCTGGCTCATCACCGGCCCGAACATGGCGGGCAAATCCACCTTCCTGCGCCAGAACGCGCTGATCGCACTGATGGCACAGATCGGCAGCTTCGTGCCGGCAAAGCTCGCGCATATCGGAATCGTCGATCGGCTGTTCTCGCGCGTCGGCGCGGCTGACGATCTTGCGCGCGGGCGTTCGACGTTCATGGTCGAGATGGTCGAAACTGCGGCGATTCTCAATCAGGCCACCGAGCGCGCGCTCGTAATTCTGGATGAGATCGGACGCGGCACGTCGACATTCGACGGGCTGTCGATTGCATGGGCGTCGATCGAACATCTGCATGAAACAAATCGCTGCCGCGCATTGTTTGCCACGCACTACCATGAACTCACCGCGCTCGCGGCAACTTTGCCGCGCCTGTTCAACGCCACCGTTCGTGTCAAGGAATGGCAGGGCGATGTGGTCTTCCTGCATGAAGTGCTGCCCGGATCGGCAGACCGCTCCTACGGCATCCAAGTGGCAAAACTCGCCGGACTTCCCGGCACTGTCGTCGCGCGCGCAAAGTCTGTCCTGGTGAAACTCGAGGCCCAGGATCGAGGCTCTGCCGCGCGGGCGCTTGCCGACGATCTGCCGCTTTTCGCAACACCGTCACGTGCAGCACCGGAGCCGCAGCCGCCGAGTGCTACCGACCAGTTGATGGACGCACTGGCCGCCCTGCATCCGGACGAGATGTCGCCGCGCGACGCACTTGAGGCACTTTACGCTTTGAGGGCAAAACTTCCGAAAAACTGAATGTCATCTGCCTCAAAAATGCGCGAGGTCTGACTCCTCCGGCTATTCGGTGCGTTTGGTTTTCCTCTCTTTGGTGTCTATTGTCGCGCCATGCGAAATGGCGCCTGCCTGGCCGAGCGCCATTTCGATAATCCTGATGACACCAGCACGGGTGTCCGATATTCGGGAAACATGGACACCGCGACGAAACCAGCTCCCGCAGCCAAATCGGCTTTCGACAAAGCCCGCATTTCAGGCGAAGTCGATGCGCTCGCGGAAAAGCATGCGGGCAACAGCGACGCATTTCGCTCCGCGATGTCGCAATTGCTCAAGCTAGAACTTGCGGCTGCGCGCGCCGAGGCCGAAGCGGAACTTCTGAAAGACCGACAGGGACGCAAATGCGCCGAGCGGCTTTGCGAAGTTCAGGACGAAATCATCCGAATTCTTTTCGACGCAGCGACCCGGCACGTCTACCATTCCGCGACGCCGTCGGATTCAGAACGCATGGCTGTGATCGCAACCGGCGGTTACGGCCGCGGCCTGATGGCGCCGGAGTCGGACATCGATCTCCTTTTCATCCTTCCCTACAAGCAGACCGCATGGGGCGAGCAGGTTGCCGAGGCCATTCTTTATTGTCTCTGGGATATGGACTTGAAAGTCGGCCACGCCACCCGTTCGATCGACGAATCGATCCGGCAGGCGCGCGGCGACATGACGATCCGCACGTCGATCCTCGAAACAAGATATCTGACGGGAGACAAGGGTCTCTACGAAGAACTTGTGACGCGGTTCGATAAGGACGTCGTTCAAGGCACAGCCGCCGAATTTGTGACTGCGAAACTCGCCGAGCGTGAGGAGCGCCACCGCCGCGCCGGACAGTCGCGCTATCTGGTCGAGCCGAATGTAAAGGAAGGCAAAGGCGGTCTGCGCGATCTTCATACGCTGTTCTGGATCGCGAAATATGTCTACCGCGTGCGTTCAACCGATGAGCTTGTCGCAAACGGGGTGTTCGACCCGCAGGAGTATCGGACATTCCGACGTTGCGAGGATTTCCTATGGTCGGTTCGCTGCAACATGCATTTCTATACCAAGCGTCCCGAGGAGCGACTGTCATTCGAGATGCAGCGGGAGATCGCGCAACGGCTCGGCTACACATCGCATCCCGGCATGCAGGACGTCGAGCGATTCATGAAGCACTACTTCCTGATCGCAAAGGACGTCGGCGACCTGACGGCAATCCTCTGCGCAAAACTGGAAGATCAGGAAGCGAAGCCCGCGCCCATGCTGAGCCGCATGATCGGCAGACTTCGCCCCGGTCGCAAGCGCGGACGCGTCCCGGGCAGCGAAGACTTCATTATCGACAACAACCGCATCACTTTGGCGGCGCCGGACGTATTCAAGAGCGACCCGGTCAACTTCATCCGCATCTTCCGTCTCGCTCAGAAAAACAATCTCGCCTTCCATCCGGACGCGATGCGTGTGATCGCCCGGTCGCTCAATCTCATCACACAGGAGCTTCGTGAAACTCCCGAAGCGAACAAGCTCTTCATGGAGATCCTGACGTCGAACGATGCGGAAACCGTTCTGCGGCGCATGAATGAAGTGGGCGTGCTCGGACGCTTCATTCGGGCGTTCGGCAAAATCGTGTCGATGATGCAGTTCAACATGTATCACCACTACACGGTGGACGAACATCTGCTGCGTT
>JAFKKP010000167.1 GCA_017305515.1 Hyphomicrobiales bacterium | reverse complement strand
CGGTGTGGTGATGGAGGAAATCGGCCGCACGCTGATGCCGTCGCCATTTCTGTCGACCGCCGTGCTCGCAGCATCGGCGCTGACGCGCGGCGGCAGCAAGGCGCAGAAGTCCGAATATCTTCCGAAGATCGCGAAGGCCGATCTGGTCGCCTCGCTCGCGGTGGACGAAGGCGCGAAGCATCGGCCTGCCAAAACCGCGATGACGGCCACGCGCTCCGGCAACGGGTTCAAGCTGAAGGGCGCGAAGGCGATGGTCGTGGACGGCCATGTCTCCGATTTGCTGATTGTTGCTGCGCGCTCGTCGGGCAAACCGGGCGACGCCGAAGGCCTCACTCTGTTTCTGGTCGATCCGAAAGCGAAAGGTGTCGAGACCGAACGCACCGCGATGGTCGACTACCACAACGCGGCGCGCATCGATTTCAATGACGTCGAGGTGACGGCTGACAGCGTGCTCGGCGAGGTCGATCAGGGATCGGCGCTTTTAGACGGTGTCTTGAACATCGGCCGCGCGGCGGTGGCATCGGAAATGACCGGCACCAGCGAGGAAGCGTTCGCGCGCACCGTGACCTACCTGAAGGAGCGCAAGCAGTTCGGCAAGCTGATCGGCGAATTCCAGGCACTCCAGCATCGCGCCGCGCATCTCTATACCGAGATCGAAATCACCAAGGCTGCCGTAATGAAGGCGCTGACCATGCTCGACACCGATTTCGAGCACGCTGCGGCTGCTGTTGCCGTCGCAAAGGCCAAGGCCGGATCGGTCGCGACGCTCGCGGTTCAGGAAGCGGTGCAGATGCACGGCGGCGTCGGCATGACCGATGCTTTCGACATCGGCTTCTTCATGAAGCGCGCGCGGGTGTGTCAGGAATTGTTTGGCGACACGGCCTTCCACGCCGACCGGCTGGCGCGGCTGAAAAGCTACTGAGCGTCAGCGGATCGGCGGCGCGTATTGCAGCCCGCCGTTGTTCCACAACTGGTTGAGCCCGCGCGGGATCTTCAGCGGTGAGCCGTCGCCAACATTGCGGTCGTAGACTTCGCCGTAGTTGCCGACGTGACGGATGATGCGCGCGGCCCAGTCCTTGCTCAGGCCGAGTTCTTCGCCGTAAGCGCCTTCGGTGCCGACAAGCCGCATCACGTCGGGCTTCTTCGATTTCAGCGCCTCGTCGATGTTCTTCGACGTTACGCCAAGCTCCTCGGCGTTTATCATGGCATAGATTGTCCACTTCACGATCAAGAGCCAGTCGTCGTCGCGCTGGCGCACGACTGGCGCGAGCGGCTCCTTGGAAATCACATCCGGCAGAATGGCGTGATCGACCGGCTTGGTCAGGCGAAGCCGGATCGCATAGAGCTGCGATACGTCGGTGGTCAGCACGTCGCACTGGCCGCTGTCATAGGCCTTGATGACATCGTCGAGCTTCGGAAAATTGATTTCCTGATACTTGATGTTGTTGGCGCGGAAATAATCCGCGAGATTGAGCTGCGTCGTGGTGTTGGCCTGGACGCAGACCTTGCTGTCGCCGAGTTCGAGACCCGATTCCACATTGCGCGACTTGCGAACCATGAAGCCTTCGCCATCGTAATATGTCACGGCAGCGAAATGCAGTTCATAATCGGTTTCGCGCGACATGCTCCATGTTGAGTTGCGCGAAAGAATATCGACCTTGCGATTCTGCAATTCCTTGAATCGCTCGTTGGCGTCGAGCGGCACGAATTTCACTTTCTTCGGATCGTCGAAGATCGCGGCGGCGACGGCGCGGCACACGTCCACGTCGAATCCGGTCCAGTTGCCGCTGCTGTCGGGATTCGAGAATCCAGGCAGGCCCGTGTTGACGCCGCACAGCACGGCATCGCGCCGCAAGGTGCGCTTCAAGGTGCGCGTGTCGTAGAATTCGTAAACCACCGCGGCTGCGCCGACGAGAACTGCGATCAGAAGGCCGATGGTCAGGCCGGAGCGGAAGGTGCGCGAAAAAAGTGCCATGTGCTGCGTCTCTAAATAAAAGTGCTGAAATGCAGGAGATCAGATTTCCGGTTTCTGCCGAATGATGACCTTGGTGCCGACCGGAACGCGATCGTAGAGATCGGTGACGTCGGCGTTCACCAGACGGAAGCAGCCGGACGAGACGGCGGTGCCGATGGTCTGCGGCGCGTTGGTGCCGTGAATGCGATACACGGTCGCGCCAAGATAGAGCGCACGCGCGCCGAGAGGATTGCCGGGGCCGCCCGCCATGAAGCGCGGCAGATAAGGCTGGCGTTCGATCATTTCAGGCGGCGGCGTCCAGTCGGGCCATTCCTGCTTTTTCGAGATCTTCACAAGACCCTGCCACTGGAATCCTTCGCGGCCGACGCCGATGCCGTAGCGCAGCGCGCGTCCGCCCGGCTGAATCAGATAGAGATAACGCTCCGAGGTTGAGACAATGATGGTGCCCGGCGCTTCGGTGGTGCGATAGAGCACCATGGTCTTCTGGAATTCCGGCGCGAGAGTTTCCTCGTCTTCGGTCGGCACGTAGCCTGGCCTGTCGCCTTCGTCGCGGGATTGCGCCATCGCGTTGCTCGCGATGACACTGGATGCCAGCAATGTCAGAATGAAAATGCGCAGCGGATTGATGTTCATCTTTGTGTCCTGCCGATTTGCGCCGTTGCACCATCAAACCCCACCAGCCTTCCGGTGGCAAGGCATCCGGTCGTGCGCGACGGTTTCGTGATAGGGCGGAATGCTTAAAATTGCGCTGAGACCGCGCTCAATGCGGCGCGATCCACAACCGCAGACCGTATGACACAATCGTCACGGTTCCGACGCCGAGCAGCCAGAGCGCGATGAACCAGAGGAGCCGCTGCGCGAGCGGCCGGCCCGAATCGCGGCGAACCATCAGTGATAGCCGCTCTTGGCGTCAACCTTGCCGCGAAACACCCAGTAGGAAAACGCGGTATAGGCGAGAATGATCGGCACCAGAATCGCCACACCGACGATCATGAAATAAAGGCTGCTGTCGGGCGCCGCCGCCTGCTGGATCGTGATGCTCTGCGGCACGATGTAGGGATACATGCTGACGCCGAGTCCGGCGTATGTCAGAGCGAACAATGCAAGCGAAAGAAAGAACGGCCGGTAGTCCTGCTTGTTGGCGAGGCTTCGCAGCAGAAAGAACGTGATCGCCGCCACCGCGAGCGGAATCGGCGATGTGAACAGGATGCTCGGCCACTCGAACCATCGCTGCCAGTATTTGATGCTCAAAAACGGCGTGGCGAGACTGACGGCGATAATTCCGCCGACGGTGGCAAGCAGCAGCCAGCGGCTGAGACGATAGGCTTCGCTGCGGAGTTTGCCGTCGGTCTTCATGATGAGCCAGGTCGCGCCGAGAAGGCCATAACCCGCGACGACGGCGACACCTGTCAGAATACTGAACGGCGTCAGCCAATCCCACCATCCGCCGCCATACTGACGCCCCGCGACATTGACGCCTTGCAGAATCGCGCCGAGCGCGATGCCTTGCGACAATGCGGCGAGGATTGAGCCGCCGATAAAGGCGTGGTCCCACAGATTGCGGTCGCGTGTCGTGCGCCAGCGAAACTCGAACGCGACGCCGCGGAAGATCAGTCCGACCAGCATCGCGATGATCGGCGTGTAGATCGCCGGCATCAGTACCGCAAAGGCCAGCGGAAATGCGGCGAACAATCCGCCGCCGCCGAGCACGAGCCACGTCTCGTTGCCGTCCCACACCGGAGCCACCGAATTCATGATGACGTTGCGGTCGCTTTTTTTGGGAAAGAACGGATAGAGGATGCCGAGGCCTAGATCGAAGCCGTCCATCACGATGTACATGAACACGGCGAAAGCGATGATGAAGGCGAAGACCGTTGCGATGTCGATCATTTGCGCGATCCTTTGCCTGCAACCGCCACGACCGGCGTGATACCTGCGGCGCGCTCGGGCACGTTATCGCGCGGACCTTTTTCGTCCTGATGCGGCGGCGCGCTCATCAGGCGCAAGATGTAATACACGCCCATGCCGAACACGATGAAATAGACGATGACGAACGCGATCAGCGACGAGGCGACGGCGGGGGCCGCAAGCGGCGAAGCGGAGTCCGCCGTGCGCAACAATCCGTAGATCGTGTAGGGCTGGCGTCCGACTTCGGTCGTGAACCAGCCCGCGAGCACCGCGACAAATCCGGCCGGTCCCATCGCGAGCGCATAGCGATGCAGCAGTTTCGATTTATAGAGCGTGCCGCGCCAGCGCGTGAACAGGCTGAGCAATCCCAATCCCAGCATCAAAAATCCGATTCCGACCATCACGCGAAACGACCAGAACACGAGCGGCACGTTCGGCCAGTCGGCGCGCGGCACGGTGTCCAGGCCTTTCAGCGGCGCGTCCCACGAATGTTTGAGAATGAGCGACGATGCCTTCGGAATCTCCAGCGAGAATTTCATTTCACCGGCAGCCTGATCGGGCCATCCGAACAGGATCAGAGGCGCGCCGTTCTGGTGACTCTGGAAGTGGCCTTCCATCGCCATGACTTTCACCGGCTGATGTTCGAGCGTGTTGAGGCCATGCTGATCGCCCGCGAAAATCTGGATCGGCGCGACGAGCGCCGCCATCCACATCGCCATCGAGAACATCACGCGCGGGCCTTCACGCCGCGAATTTTTCAAAAGATGCCACGCACCGACCGCGCCGACGACAAGGGCCGTCGTCAGATAGGCCGCCAGCACCATGTGAACGAGGCGATAGGGGAACGACGGATTGAAGATCAGCTTGAACCAGTCGGCGGCAACATACTGGCCGTTGGCGTTGACGGCATAACCGGCAGGTGTCTGCATCCACGAATTGGCGGACAGAATCCAGAACGCCGACACCAGCGTGCCGAGTGCGACCATCAGCGTTGCGAAGAAGTGCAGCCGTTCGCCGACGCGATTGAGTCCGAACAGCATGACGCCGAGAAAACCCGCTTCGAGAAAAAATGCGGTGAGAACTTCATAGGCCATCAGCGGCCCCAGCACCGGACCCGACTTATCGGCGAAGGCCGCCCAGTTGGTGCCGAACTGGTAGGACATCACGATGCCGGAAACGACGCCCATGCCGAAGGCGACGGCGAAAATCTTCAGCCAGTAGTTGAACAGATCGATGAAGACTTCGCGCTTGGTCC
>JAFKKP010000316.1 GCA_017305515.1 Hyphomicrobiales bacterium | reverse complement strand
TTGCGCAGCCGCGCTCCGGCACCCGCTCCGACGCTGCCGAGCTTGATCGCTTCCTCAAAACCGAGCGAGCGCGCAACATCCGCGCAGGCTTCCTTGCGCACAAGATCCGCCAGCCGCTTGGACAACTCGCCCTCATCGGCTTTCGGAAACGCGCGATACAACATGTCCGACACGATCAATCCAAGAACATGGTCGCCGAGAAATTCGAGACGCTGATAGCTGTCGGTACGGCGCGCTGACTTCAGCGCGGAAACATGCGTGAATGCGGTCGTCAGCAGCGCGCTATCGGCAAACGAATGTCCGATACGCTCCTCGACGAGCTTCGTTGCTGCCTTAGCTGCCGAAGTCCGCGCGGCCTTTTTCTTGCGCTTGGTCTTCGCAGGCTTGGCACCGGTCTCGGACGCCAAACCGTCAGCAGCCTTCAACGAGGATTTTGAGATTGCCGTTTCGTTGCTCATCGCACGATGGAGAAGATGCGATTCCAGCGCACGGCGAAAGGCCAGCGCCAGATTTGCCAGGCCTGTTCACCCTCGGCAATCGAGAAGAAAATCATCTGCGCGCGGCCGATGATGTTCTCGAACGGCACATATCCGACGGCGGACAGCACGCGGCTGTCGGTCGAGTTGTCGCGGTTGTCGCCCATCATGAAGAAGTGGCCCGGCGGCACGGTGTAAACGTTGGTCGTGTCGTAGAAACCATTGTCAACGCAATCGAGCGTCTTGTAGGTCACGTTGTTCGGCAGCGTTTCCTGCCATTGCTTGACGCGCGCGGTTGCGTCCGAGCCGCAGGGATCTTCGCCGACATAGTCCGGCAGGCGTTCGCGCTTGATCGGCACGTCGTTGATATAGAGCAGGCCTTCTTTCATCTGCACACGGTCGCCCGGCAGACCGATCACGCGCTTGATGTAGTCGGTGGTGTCATCCTTCGGCAGGCGGAAGACGACGATGTCGCCGCGATTCGGCTCCGAGCCGAAGATGCGACCCGAAAACAGGCGCGGCGAAAGCGGGATCGAATAATGCGTGTAGCCGTAGGAATATTTCGAGACGAACAGATAGTCGCCGACCAGCAGCGTCGCCTTCATCGAGCCGGACGGGATGTTGAAAGGCTGAAACAGGAAGGTGCGGATCACCAGCGCAATGATGAGCGCATGAATGACGACGCGGATGGTTTCGCCGGCGCCGCCTTCGGTTTTGGCAGGTGTTGTCACGCTCATTGCTCTGTCTGATCCTGATATTGCGAATTCGGAGAGTCGGCCCGCAGGCGTCCCAAATCACCCGCGCGGGTTTTAGACCGTTGGCGGTTGGCGCGCAATCAATCTGCCGTGTATGAAACTTCGGTAAGGTGCTGAGAAAGCGCGGGATTTTTGAGGTTAGCACTATTGCCGAGAACTAACGCAGAGGGATTGCCGAAATAATCACGAAGGCCTGCGCCAGCGGCCAGTCGTCCGTGATGGTGAGATCGATCCGCGCTTCGTGCCCCGGCGGCGTCAATTTCTCAAGCCGCGCCAGCGCCCCTCCGGTCAGCTTCATGCTCGGCCGCCCGCCCGGCATGTTGACGACGCCCATGTCGCGCCACCACACGCCCTGACGGATTCCGGTTCCGAGCGCCTTGGAGCAGGCTTCCTTCGCCGCAAACCGCTTGGCGTAAGTCGCCCACACGAGTTTCGGCATTTTCGACCGGCGCTCGGCCTTGGCGCGTTCCGCATCGGTGAAAATTCGATCGAGGAAACGATCGCCGTGACGGCCGATCACTTTTTCGATTCGCGTGATGTCGATGATGTCCGAGCCGACGCCGATAATCATAAGTATGCCTGAAGCGTCTTGCGGCCGCGGTCCATCGCCGCCCTCATGTCGCGCACGGTCTGCGCGAGGCCGACGAACAACGCCTCACCCATCATGAAGTAACCGATGTTGAGTTCGACGATCTGCGGCAGCGCGGCGATGGTCTGCGCGGTCTTGTAGTCGAGGCCGTGCCCGGCGTGAACTTCAAGGCCCGCAGCTTTCGCTAATTTAGCGCCTTCGACAATGCGATTCCACTCCAGTTCCGCTTTCGAATCGTGAGCGTCGGAAATCGCGTCGCACCACGCGCCGGTGTGAAGCTCGATCACCGGCGCTTTCAACTTCGCCGCCATCTCGATCTGCACCGGATCGGCTGCGATGAAGAGCGACACGCGAATACCAGCATCGTTCAGGCGCGCGATGAAAGGTGCGAGCGCCTCGCGCTGGCCGATGACATCGAGTCCGCCCTCCGTCGTCAATTCCTCGCGCCGCTCCGGCACGAGACACACCGCATGCGGCCTGGTCGCAAGCGAAATCCGCAGCATGTCGGCGGTCGCCGCCATCTCGAAATTCAGTGGCTTGGAAATTTCCGCTTTCAGCCGCGCCATGTCCTCGTCGCGGATGTGACGCCGATCCTCGCGCAAATGCGCGGTGATGCCGTCCGCGCCCGCCTCGATCGCGAGCAATGCGGCGCGCACGGGATCCGGCGATGCGCCATCGCGGGCGTTACGCAACGTGGCAACGTGATCGACATTGACCCCAAGGCGGAGCGGCGGAATTGAAGACATGAACTTTCCGAATTCGATGATTTTATTCTGACGCGTTTTCTTGACGCGAACCGGTTCCCACTTCGCTTGAAAACGCTATCCGTTCACGCGTTCGACACGCGCGACGACGGCCTTGGCGCGCAATTGCGCGATGATACCGTTGAGATGCTTGAGATCATAGACCTCAAGATCGATGGTCAGTTCGGTGAAATCGGGTGAACGGCGGCTCATGCTGATGTTGTCGATATTGCCGTCATGCTCGGCGATGACGGTCGCCACCTGCGCGAGGCTTCCCGGCTCGTTGACGTTCTGCACCAGAAGGCGCGCCGGGAATCTGCGCGGTGCAGCTTCTTCCGTATCCCAGCGCACGTCGATCCAACGTTCCGGCTCGTCCTCGAAATCCTTCAGCGCCGGCGACTGGATCGGATAGATCGTAATGCCCTGCTTGGGCGTGACGATGCCGACGATGCGATCGCCCGGCACCGCGCCGCCATTGGGCGCGAACTTCACCGGCAGGTCGTTATTGATGCCCTTGATCGGAATCGCAGCCGGCGTGTCCGCAGCAGCCCGCGTCAGCTTCGATCTCACGCGCTTGAAGGGGATTTTCTTCTTGGTGCCGCTGCGCGCCTCTTCCTTGTAGTCGGGATACATCGCGCGGGCGACATCCGACGCCTTCATTTCGCTGCGGCCCACGGCGGCGAATACATCGTCGATTGAAGATCGCGCAAGCCGCGGCAGCGCGCCTTTCAGCTTGTCGTCCGCATAGGCAATCTTCGCGCGCATGAATAATCGCTCGACGATACGCCGCCCCAGTCCCGCATATTGATCGCGAACGGCGGTGCGCGTGGCGCGGCGGATCGCAGCCCTCGCCTTGCCGGTCACGGCGAGAGATTCCCACGCAATCGGCGGCGCGGACTGCGCCTTCGATGTCAGCACTTCGACTTCGTCGCCGTTGTCCAGTTCAGAAGCCAACGGCGCGAACTTGCCGTTGATCTTGCAACCGACCGCGCTGTTGCCGACATCGGTGTGCACGGCATAGGCAAAATCGATCACGTTGGCATGGCGCGGCAGCGCGATCAGCTTTCCCTTCGGCGTGAAGCCGAACACCTGATCGTGGAACAGCTCCATTTTGGTGTGTTCGCGGAATTCTTCCGGATTTGCGCTTTCCGAAAGCACTTCGACCGTATGCCGCAGCCAGGCGAACGCATTGGACTCGCGCTGAAGCAACTCGTTGGGCGTGCCGACGCCGTCCTTGTAGAACGCGTGCGCCGCGATGCCGTATTCGGCAATCTGATCCATGTCCTCGGTACGAATTTGCAGTTCGACGCGCTGGTTGGTTGGGCCGATTACGGTCGTGTGGATCGAGCGATAGTCGTTCTGCTTCGGCGTCGAGATGTAGTCCTTGAAGCGTCCCGGCACGACCGGCCATGTGGTGTGAACGATGCCGAGCGTGCGATAGGCCTCGGCGACGCTGTTGACGATGATGCGGAAACCGAAAATATCCGAAAGCTGCTCGAAGCCGACGGACTTGCGCTCCATCTTCACCCAGATCGAGAACGGATGTTTGCGGCGGCCTTTCACGACGGCGGAAATACCGTTCTTCTTCAAAATCGTTCCGAGCTGACTCTCGATCTCGCCGATCAGATTCTTATTGCGATCCGCCAGCGCATCGAGGCGTTGCGTGACGACCGCATAGGCCTGCGGGTCGAGAACCCGGAACGACAGCTCCTCCAGTTCCTCGCGCATCTCCTGCATGCCCATGCGGCCCGCGAGCGGCGCGTAGATATCGAGCGTTTCCTCCGCAATGCGGCGGCGCGAAGCCGGCGGCACGAATTCCAACGTGCGCATGTTGTGCAAGCGGTCTGCAAGCTTGATGAGAAGCACGCGCACGTCGTCGGCAATCGCAAGCAACAGCTTGCGCAGATTCTCGGCCTGCTTCGCCTCGCGCGAAACGAGTTCGAGCCGCTTGAGTTTCGTCAGGCCCTCGACCAGGGCGCCGATCTCGCGGCCGAATGTCTTGTCGATCTCCGCGCGCGTGGCTTCGGTGTCTTCGATCGTGTCGTGCAACAGCGCCGCAACAATCGTCGCGTCATCGAGCTTGAGATCGGTGAGGATCGCGGCGACTTCGAGCGGATGGGAAAAGTAAGGATCTCCGGAAGCGCGCTTCTGCTCGCCATGCGCCTTCATCGCATAGACGTAGGCGCGGTTGAGCATGTCCTCATCGGTATTGGGATTGTAGGCGCGGACGCGATCGACCAGATCGTATTGCCGCATCATCCCTGCGCGGGTCTGCTTCTTGGCCGGTGCCGCCACTGACGCAACAGGAACCGCCGCGACCGCGTCGGCGGTAGCCTGAGCCTGCTGTGAATTACGGCGCCAGATCGCCATGAACGATGCCCTTGTGGCCGGATTCCCAGAAGGAACCCGCATTCACAATATCACCGCCTTCTGTGGCGACCGCAAGGAAGACGCTAAAATGGTCAATAAAAGCAAAGGCCCGGAGCGGTCTCCGGGCCTTCTGAAACTCAACGGCGAATTGGGGATGCTGTAAGGCGTCCCCGCGACGATTATTCGTCTTCCTCGGGCTGCTCCTCCGGGGGGGCAAGGCCTTCGAGGCCCTTCAGCAGTTCTTCCTCCGTCATGCGCTCGACGGCCACTTCGGTGTCGTCGGCGTCCACGGATGCACCGGCCGAGCCGATCAGAGGCACCGTATCGGGTTCAGGCTCGTCAACTTCGACGAATTTCTGAAGCGAATGAACCAGTTCTTCCTTCAGATCCTCAGGCGAAACGGTGGTTTCGGCGATTTCTCGAAGGGAAACGACGGGATTCTTGTCGTTATCGCGATCGACGGTGATCTGCGAACCGGACGAAATCATGCGCGCACGATGCGCGGCCAGCAGAACGAGGTCGAACCGGTTATCGACCTTGTCGATGCAATCCTCAACAGTCACGCGCGCCATCGGCAGTCGCTCCGAATCTGGGTCTGGAATGTGTCGCTATGCGGTCTAGGTATAGCTGTAAAGGCCGCTCTGCAAGCTGATTTTCGCGAATTTCGCAGTATAGGCGGCCTTCCAATCGAGCAGAGCAGGCATTTCGACGCGCCCAATAAGTTGAATGGACAAGAAATCGCTGCATTGCTTCAAGATTATGAAATCCGAACTGACGCGGCGGGGTTTTTCATCGGCAGCGCCGTCGGATACCTCCGAACCGCTGCCCGCGGACACATACAATCGACGAACGATTACTGACTTGGGAATGCGCGGATGCTTGGGCCGCGCCAAAAACGTTTCAACAATGATGCGAGACCAAACTTATGCCTTCTGCCACCAACAAGATCGCGCTGTTTATTGACGGTGCAAACCTCTACGCAACCGCCCGCACGCTCGGGTTCGACATCGACTACAAACGCCTGCTTCTCGAATTCCAGAGCCGTGGCACTCTGGTGCGGGCCTTCTACTACACGGCGATCATCGAAGATCAGGAATATTCGTCGATCCGCCCGCTGATCGACTGGCTGGATTACAACGGCTACACCGTCGTCACCAAGGCGACCAAGGAATTCGTGGATGCCTCCGGCCGCCGCAAGGTCAAGGGTAACATGGACATCGAACTCGCGGTCGACGCGATGGAATTGGCCGAGAAGATCGATGAGATGGTGCTGTTTTCGGGCGACGGCGACTTCCGCTCACTGGTCGAAGCCGTGCAGCGCCGCGGCGTCCGCGTTACCGTGATCTCCACCATTGCAAGCCAGCCGCCGATGATCGCCGACGAATTGCGCCGCCAGGCGGATGTCTTTACGGATCTGGTCCAGCTACAATCCAAGCTCGGCCGCGATCCGAGCGAGCGCCCTGCTCCGCGCGAACCGCGTGAACCTCGTCAGCACACGCCGCAATTCTTGCAGCGCACGACGAGCACGATTGCACCGCGAGGCGATGACGAAGACTACGAAGATTGAGAAACTGAAAAACCCGGCCCGGAGCAATGTTACCGGGCCGGCGCTTTCCTCGTCCGAGCCTTCGCACGACTGCCCTCTCTGCCCGCGGCTTGCCGCCTTTCGCCACGCCAATCAGGCGCGCGAGCGCGACTGGTTCAATGCGCCGGTGCCGTCGTTCGGCGGCCGCGACGCTGCACTCCTGATCGTCGGCCTTGCGCCCGGACTTCAAGGCGCCAATCGCACCGGCCGCCCGTTCACCGGAGATTACGCCGGCGATCTGCTCTATGCGACGTTGCTCGAATTCGGCTTCGCCTCGGGTATCTACGATGAGCGCCCCGACGACGGGCTGACGCTCGCCGATTGCCGCATCTCCAACGCGGTGCGCTGCGTGCCGCCGCAGAACAAACCTCTGCCAAAGGAAATCGCGACGTGCCGCCCGTTTCTCAAGGCGACACTCGACGACATGCAGAACTTGCGCGCGATCGTCATGCTCGGCCGCGTCTCGCACGATTCGACGCTGAAGGCGCTCGGCGTGCGCGCGCAGGACGCGCCGTTTTCGCACGGCGGAGAGTTTCAGGCCGGACCCATCAGGCTTTTCGACAGCTATCACTGCTCGCGCTACAACACCAACACGCGGCGGCTGACACCGGCAATGTTCAGGGCCGTCTTCGCGAGCGTGCGTGAATATCTAGCCGCCTGAACAATCGCGCTTGCCTTTCACCGCAGGCAGCGGAACAATCCGTCAAATTTCACGATTGGAATGCTCCATGAAAACCAAATTAACTATCGCAGCTATCTTCGCTATCGCAGCAGCCGCGATCAATTCGCCGGCAGCGCAAGCTGCGACCTGCGACAATCACAAAACCAAACTCATGTGGCGAAGCTGCATGTCGAAGGAAATCGACAGGCTGAACGCGGCTATCAACGCAAAGGCGCTCGATCTCTGCTACAGCAAGACCAACAGCGAAAGAGGCCCGGCTGCGGTGGACGAGCGGCTCGCCTGCCGCATCGACAGGCTGACGAAGACGTTGCAGGGAATGAACTAGTCAGACCGGATGGGCTTGCAGCCATTCCAGCACGTCGCCTGCGTTTCTGTCCGGCGGAAACACCGGATAGAAAACGTGAGTAATCTTCGCGTCGTCGATAATCATCGCCAGCCGCTTGATCATCGTCAGGCCCGCGACCTCCATCGAGGGCAGCTTGAGCGCGCGCGTGAGTGCGAGCTTCTCGTCCGATAGAATCTGAAACGGCACATGCAACCGCTCGGCCATTTCGCGCTGGTAGGCGGTGTCCTGGGTGGAGAGTCCAAAAACGTGCTGTGCCCCAGCGGTTTTTAGCTCCCTGAACAGATCGCGGAATGCACATGTGTGCGGCGTGCAGCCCCGCGCGCCGGGGATCATGTCCCAGTCGTCGACCAATGCGATCTTTCCGGGCTCGCCGGTGCGCGGATAGGCAAACAGAACCACGCGTCCCTTGAGGTGAGACAGCATCACCGATGCGCCGTCCGTCGCAGGCAGAACGACCGGCGGAATTTTCATCCCGACGAGATGTTTTGCCGCGCCGTCGTCAGCGGGCGCGGGAATCTTGCTCCAATCGACATCGGTCAAATTCGGCTGGTTCATTTTCTATCCCTTGGTCCGCAACAGGCGGCCCTTCTCTCGCGCCCAGTCGCGCTTCTTCTCCGTTTCACGCTTGTCGTGCAGCTTCTTGCCCTTGGCAAGCCCGAGCTGGAGTTTAATCTTGCCGTGCTCGTTGAAATACATTTTGAGCGGGATCAGCGTCATGCCTTGCCGCTCGATGGCGCCGCCGAGACGGTTGATCTCCTTCTTGTGCAGCAGAAGTTTGCGCGTGCGCTTCGGCTCGTGATTAAAGCGATTGGCCTGGAGATACTCCGGGATGTTGGCGTTGACGAGCCAGATTTCGCCGCCCTTGGTGTCGGCGTAGGATTCCGCAATCGTCGACTTGCCGTTGCGCACGGATTTGACTTCGGTGCCGGTCAACACAATGCCGGCCTCGACTGTGTCTTCGATAGAGTAATTGAACCGCGCCTTGCGGTTTTCCGCGACGACCTTGATCGTGCGCTCTTTCTTCTCAGCCATGATACCGGTTCGTCCGCGCGCCAGCGCGTTTCAAAATTGGTCGGAGAACCGGCGGGCCGGCCCTACTTGGATTTTCCTGACGTCTTCGTCGCCGTGGCCGCTTTCGCAGCCGCAGATTTCGGCGCGCCGCCTTTCTTGAGCAGATCGCGAATTTCGCCGAGCAATTCCTGATCCTTGGTCGGCTTCGGCGGCGCGGCCGGAGCCGCTTCCTCCTTCGCCTTCAACTTGTTCATCAGGCGGATCACGATGAACAGCACGAACGCGACGATGGCAAAATTCAAAGTAATGGTGAGGAAGCTGCCATACGCCAGCACCGCGCCCTGCTTCTTGGCATCGGCGAGGTTGGTTGCCGTGACAGCCTTCGAGAGTCCCACGAAGTAATTCGAGAAGTCGAGACCGCCCGTGATTGCGCCGATCACCGGCATGATGAGATCGGCAACCATCGAACTGACGATCGCGCCGAACGCGGCGCCGATGACCACGCCGACCGCGAGGTCGACGACATTGCCCTTCAGGGCGAATTTCTTGAATTCCTCGAGCATTGCAGTCTCTCTCTTGATAGACTTGAGATCGGATCAGTTCAGCAGACCGGCATGCACCATCGCCTCGCGGATTTTCTGGCCCGTCGGCGGCGTCACATTGACAAGCGGCAGGCGCACCTTTTCGTCGATGCGGCCGAGCAGCTTGAGACCGTGCTTGGCGCCGGCCAGTCCCGGCTCCATGAAGATCGCGTCATGCAGCGGAATCAGACGATCCTGAATCTTCAGACCCGTCGCGTAGTCGCCCTTGAGCACCGCAGTCATCAGATCGGCACACAGCTTCGGCGCGACATTGGCCACGACCGAGATGCAGCCGTGTCCGCCCGCAGCCATGTAGGCGAGCGCGGTCATGTCCTCACCGGACATCTGGATAAAATCCGGCCCCATCGCATGACGCTGCTGCGACACGCGCGCGAGATTGGCGGTCGCATCCTTCACGCCCGCGATGTTCTTCAGTTCAAACAGCCGCGCCATCGTCGCCACCGACATGTCCACCACCGAGCGCGGCGGAATGTTGTAGATGAAGATCGGAATACCGACCGCATCGTTCACCGCCTTGAAGTGCTCGTACATGCCTTCCTGTGTCGGCTTGTTGTAGTACGGCGTCACAACAAGCAGCGCGTCCGCACCCGCCTTCTCGGCATGCTTGGCGAGATCGACGGCCTCGCGCGTCGAGTTCGAGCCGGCACCGGCAATCACCGGAACACGGCCCTTGGCTTCATCGACGCACCACTCCGTCACCTTGCGATGCTCTTCGTGCGACAATGTCGGGCTTTCGCCGGTGGTGCCGACCGGAACCAGGCCATGCGAGCCCTGCTCGATCTGCCAGCTCACAAGCGCGCGGAAGGCTTCCTCGTCGAGACCGCCGTTTTTGAAGGGCGTGACCAAGGCCGTGAAGGATCCCCGATACTTGGTCTTGCCTGACATGATCGTCTCCAAACGCGCGATGTGGTCGTGAATTCAAAGGATTGATAACGGCTCTGCGCAGCCCGCGAAAGGTCCTGGGCGAAAGTTGCGGACCGGCGATGCAGTTCCTGAGCGGAAGTTGCCCGCAAGCCGCGATTTCGCCGCGGTCTGCGGCAATAGATCATCCTATCACATCTGGTGTTTTGTCCACAGTTTCAATGAACTAAACCTATTCGCGAAGCATCCGCTTGATTCGCCGCGCAGGGCTGCCGTGACGGAATTGAACGCCTCAAAAATTGTCTTTGCCCGCTCGCGCCACGTCCGCGCGCTGATGCTCGGTGCAGGCGTCGCGGCGCTGCTGACAGCGGAGTCGTTCGCCGTCCCGCTGCCCAAGCCTCGCCCGATCCCGCGCAGCGTAACACCTCACACAACGGCACCTGCGAAATCGACTCAGGCTGCTCCGGCTCCGTCGGTGGCCACGCCTGCATCCAAAGCAAGTCAGGTTGCCGTCCAGCCGCCGCCCAAACCGAAAAGGCAATCCGCGCCGCTGGCGATGTCGGCGACCTCGCAGACATCGAAAGCCGATGCCGATGCGCTCGAACAGGTCATCGAACTGGTCCGCAAGGAGAAGCCGGCGGACGCCACGCAGGTTGAAGCATCGATTTCCGATCCCGTTGCCCGCAAGCTGGCTGAATGGATAATCCTGCGCAGCGACGATAATGGGGCCAGCGCCGAACGCTATCGTGCGTTCCTCACCGAAAACCCGAGCTGGCCGAGCCAGACATTTCTGCGGCGTCGCGGCGAAAGCGCGCTGTGGGACGACAAGCGTGACGACGCCACCGTGCTGGCCTTCTTCGGCAATGAGCAGCCGCTCTCGGCCAAGGGCAAATTCATGCTGGCGCGGGTCAATCTCGCGCGCGGCGATCGCAACATAGCGCAACGCCTCGTGCGCGATGCGTGGCGCGGCGATTCCATGTCGGCGGATACCGAGGAAGCCGCACTCGATCAGTTCGGTTCGCTTCTCAACGCCGGCGACTTCAAGGCCCGCATGGATATGCTGCTTTACGCCGGCGACAATGCCGAATCCGGCATGCGCTCGGCCAAGCGGCTCGGCGCGGGTCATGTCGCGCTCGCCAAAGCGCGCATCGCCGTCAACAAAAAGGCGTCGAACGCCAAGGCGCTGCTCGACGCGGTGCCGCAGGATCTTCGCAGCGACCCGCTCTATATTCTGAGCCGCGCGCAATATCTGCGTCGCGAGGACAAATTCCCCGAAGCAGCCCAGATCATCCAGACCGCGCCACGCGATGCCGCGCGCCTCGTCAACGCGGACGAATGGTGGATCGAACGGAGGCTCTTGGCGCGAAAACTGATGGACGTCGGCGATAGCCGCACCGCCTATGCCGTCGCGCGCGATGCCGCCCTGCCCGCCAAGGACATTTACAAGACCGAACAGGAATTCACCGCAGGCTGGATCGCGCTGCGATTTCTGAACGATCCGAACCTGGCGGCACAACATTTCGCGCGCATCGGCGTCGACAGCGTCAATCCGACGGCTCTTGCGCGCGCCGGATACTGGCAGGGCCGCGCCGCCGAAGCTGCCGGACATTCGCAGGAAGCGCGCTCGGCCTATGAATCCGCAGCGGCGCAATCGACCAGCTATTACGGCCAGCTCGCCCGCGCGAAACTCAAGCTGCCGCAGATCGCGCTCAACGACACGCCGGGCCGCACGCGCATGGGCGACCGGCTGGAAGTCACACGCGCCGTCGAACTGCTTTACGCGCTGGATGAGCGCGACATCGCGATTCCGATTTTCTCGGAAATGGGCGACCGCGCCGACATGGACGCGCTGCTCGCGCTTTGCGAGGTTGCGCAGAGGAACGACGACGCCCGCGCCATGCTGATCGTCGGCAAGGCTGCGCTCAATCGCGGCATGCCGTTCGATTTCTACGCCTATCCGATCTCGGGCATTCCCCCTTACAAAGACATCGGGCCGGAAGTCGAGAAAGCCATCGTATTCGCGATTGCACGGCAGGAAAGCGCGTTCAATCCGACCGTGGTGTCGCCCGCCAACGCCTACGGTCTGATGCAGGTAACGCCGGCGGCGGCCAAATACGTCACCAAGAAATACGGCGCAGCCTACGATCTCAGCAAGCTCAAGAACGATCCATCGTATAACGCGACGCTGGGTGCTGCCGAACTCGGCGGACTGATCGAGGATTATCGCGGCTCCTACATCATGACGTTCGCCGGCTACAACGCCGGACGCGGCAGCGTGCGCAAATGGATCGAACGTTACGGCGATCCGCGCGATCCGAAGGTCGATGCGGTGGACTGGGTCGAGCAGATTCCATTTGCCGAGACGCGCAACTACGTTCAGCGCATCATGGAAAACGTGCAGGTCTATCGGGCGCGGTTCGGCGGCAGCTCGAAACTGATGATCGAAGCGGATTTGCGCCGCGGCGCCGGGGTGGAATAGACTGCGCTCAGGTTCAAGCGCGCATCCTGACAATCGGCGAAGGACTTCATGTCCCATCAATTCAGCGACGTTTTCTGCCAGGCTCCCGACGGCCTGAAGCTCCACGCCAAAACTCTCGGTGTTGAAAATAACTCAACATTACCAGTACTTTGCCTGCCGGGCCTGACACGCACGGCCGACGATTTCGACGTCATCGCGCAGGCCCTTGTAGAGAACGCCAAAGCACCGCGCCGGGTGATCGCGATGGATTTTCGCGGACGCGGGCTTTCCGAATACGACACGAAGCCTGAGAACTACAACGTCGTCACCGAATGCGGCGACGTCATCGCGCTGCTCGCATCGCTGAAGATTCCGCGCGCGATTTTCCTCGGCACCTCGCGCGGCGGCCTCGTCTCGATGGTGATGGCGGCAACCAAGCCTGACCTGATGGCGGGACTGATCCTCAACGACATCGGCCCCGCGCTCGAGATCAAGGGTCTGATGAAGATCGTCGGCTACATCGCCAATCCGCCGCCGCGAAAGACGTTCGGCGAGGCAGCAGCCGGGCTGAAGGAATTGTTTGGCAGCGTGTTTCCGAAACTCGACGACGCCGGATGGATGGCGTGGGCGCATCGTGCCTTCCGCGAGAAGAAGGATGGCGGCGCGCTGGAGCGGACCTACGATCTGAAACTGAACAAGACGCTCGAAGGCATCGACCCCGGCAATCCGCCGGCACCGATCTGGGACCTGTTCGACAAACTCGCCGGCAAGCCCTTGATGCTGATTCACGCCGAACTGTCGGATCTGGTGTCGCCGCAGGGCGTCAAGGACATGGTCGCGCGGCGGCCGGACATCGATCTGGTCGAGGTGCCCGGCGAAGGCCACGCCCCTCTTCTCGCCGACAAGCCGACGATCGAACGCATCCTCGCGTTCTGCGCCCGCTGCGACCGGGCCTGAGCGCCACAACTGAATTCAAGGATCGGATTGCGGGCGGCCTGTTCGCCGCTCACGGCCGAACTGCGCCGCAGTCGAGCGAGATAATCCGCAAAGAAAAACCCCCGGCAGTTTCCTGCCGGGGGTTCTCGATAAGCGCCGTTAGGCGATTACATTACCAGGTGCGGCGGACGCGGATGTTGCCCGACCACAAGCCCTGATCCTTATAGTCGTACACACCTGCCCGCTTGACGCCTGCACCAGCCGAGGTGAACGAACCCGTGTTCATCTGGTCGATGTAGGTGTACAAGACTTCAGCCGAGAACGTCAGGTTCTGAACCGGGGTCCAGGCCGTGCGCGTTCCAACCTGCCAGATGTTGAAGTCTGGGTTGCAGGTATAGCCGTTGCCAACAGCGACTGCAGACACAAACGCGTTGCAGATCAGAGCAGTCGCGGTGTTGTTGTAGTCGATGCGGGTGTAGCTGCCGAACACATCGGTTTCCCAGTTCGGGGACCAGTTGTGAACGTAAGCGCCACGGAAGCCCCAAGCGGTCGTCAGCTCGAGGTTGGAACCGAAGCCACCGTAAACCGAGTCAGCCGCAAAAACAGTCGCCAGGCTCTGGTACGAACCAGCGAAAGCTGGCGAACCGAAGTTGGTGAAGTTCATGCCCTGAGCCGTTGCCGTGCCGGTCACGCCCGAGATCAGGTACTTGATGGCACCCTTCGAGTACGTTGCATCCAACGACAGCTTGTCGCCGGGGCCGGTTGGCAGGTTCTTCAGCTGGAGGCCGATCGAACCGGCGTAGCCATACTTATCCGACGGATGACCGGAGATTTCGGTCGTGCCGTAGTAGTTAGCGTGGTTCGCGTGAGCTGCACCCGAGAACTGGAGGGTGAATGCAGCTTGGTCGATCTTGACGTTACCAGCGATATCCGGAGCAGTGTTGCCGCCGTAGTTGTTGGTGTACGCCGAGGTCAGCGCGGTCGCCGAGGTCAGACCCATGAACGCGAAGTTGCTTGCGTTGATGAGGGTGCCGCGGTCGATGGTGCGGGAGTCTTCGACACCGATCTGTGCCGAAACGCCGTTGCCGAACTGCCAGGTGTAAGCGATCTGCGTGATGCCGGTCGCGTTGTCATAACCACCGAGGAGGTACGACGTGTTGTTGTTCGCGCCGTATGCACCCCAAGGGGTCTGGAAGCCCGAAACCGCCTTACCGAGGGTGAAGCCTGCGAACTGCACGAAGCCGTAGTCAACCGTGAGGTTGCCGGTCGACGCGTTGAACGAAGCGCCCGTCGAGAATTCGAAGTTGGACGACCAGAAGGTGCGAACAACGCCGTATTCGGTTGCGGTGCGGGTGTCGATGTTGAACTGGTTACGAGCGCGCGTGGTGTACATGTCACCAGGGCGGCCAGCAACGTCAATGCCCGAAGCTGCGGTCCACGGTGGCTGATCGTAGTTGCCGCCGTTGAAGTTCACGTCCAACTGGGTGTAGCCGCCCAGCTTGATGCAGGTATCGGTGCCTGGGATGTAGTAGAATCCGGCGCCGTACAGGGAGCAGATCTTCACGTACTGAACGGCTTTCGCCTTCACCGGAAGATCAGCTGCCTGTGCCCCAGCGACAGCGAGAACCGTTGCTGCCGAGCCGAGGATAAGGCTCTTAATCTTGCTCATAAAACCTCCAAGTTTTGCTCTGTTAGGGAGGGTTCCGGCCCATCGGTGTTAAGTCACACCTTTGGTATAGTCCCCTTGATCCCAGCTAACCGCCTGGTCGCCTCGCGCTTTCGGACACTCCCGCGGAACGCGAGCGACTTAAGCGAAACTTCCAAACAGGACGACCTCGGGATGCCCCCCTCCGTCGCTGGGTGGACCATTACTCAACGGTTGTGACCATGCAACAAATGTCCGCCATCAAACGGTGCAGTTCCGGCCGTTTTCGGAAATGTGTTGCACAAATAGCACTCAGCCGTGTTTCGCAGAAACACGTAAGATACTGATATATATTACCTTTTTATCGTGCCCCGCAAGCGGCGCATAGGCCGCCGGATATGGCAATCCGAGGGCAAAGAGCCCTCGCGCGGGGTCAAAAACCGTCGAATCGAGCCCGATTGTGACGCCCGTGGAACCCCGGATTCGCGCCCTCC
Organism: Hyphomicrobiales bacterium; assembly: GCA_017305515.1. Lineage (GTDB taxonomy): Bacteria > Pseudomonadota > Alphaproteobacteria > Rhizobiales > Xanthobacteraceae > Afipia. The sequence goes on along the minus strand of JAFKKP010000316.1, from coordinate 17,913 downwards.
TCGATCGGCTTCTGAACGACACGGAGGAATGCGGAACCCGGCTCTGCCTTGTATGCAAGGCCGAACTGACCGGCGAAAATGCATCAAAACTGCACAGACTGCGTTGCCGATCAGGCCGGAGATGCGAAATCGGTCCGGCAGCCCCGCCGCAAGGCGCGCGGCTTGCGGGTCACTGACGGGTCAGGCATATCGGACGGCATTGGAGACGTGGCCGAGCGGCTGAAGGCACTCGTTTGCTAAATGAGCATACCTTGAAAAGGGTATCGAGGGTTCGAATCCCTCCGTCTCCGCCACTCTGATAGAGACTCTTAAGGTGCGATACGCACTTTCAGAAGCAGCGCAGAGCCAACCGAGCGCGCAAATTTAGTGCAGCGTCATCCAGGCGCGGGCTTCGCGCTGGGCGATTGCGATTTCAACATCGGTCATCTGCTCGGCGATCTCACGGCGCAGCGCAATCGCATCCGCGCGGCCTTTAAGGGCTGCGAGATTGAACCATTTATGCGCAGCGACGAGATCGACGATGCCGTCGCGGCCGGTCGAGAAGATCATGCCGAGGTCGAACAGCACGTCGCCGTTCGCCGCATGCTCAACCGGCATCGCGGTTGAAGTATCGATATGGCTCTGAAACATCCTGATCCCCTGACACCGCGAGCGAGCGCGGCCCCCGTCCAAATTCCGTTCGACGCATTCTGTTTTGATGCGCGCATTCGCAAAGACATTTGCGGCCTTGCGAATGCGCGCCCCGCCGTTTCCCGGCTTGTTGGCCTCATATGATCCGTAAAATTTGAAGGGCAGTTTAAATATCGCGATGAATCGAATCTGAACGGCGACGCATCACTGCCCGCCGCGCGATTCATGAAAGACCCGATTTACGGGCACTTTCATGGAATCGTAAAAATGGATTCACCGTGCTCTTTGACGGCGCAATAACCACTGACTGCAAGTGCGTGCGGGAATTCCGATGAGGAATTGGAATTGAGCCGGTGAAGCATCATCGCGGCTGGAAGGACGGATCGATAACGACCTCTGTCCTCAGATAAACGAGGGCGTCGGTGAACACGTCAGGGTCGAGATTCCAAAAAAGCAGATCGCGTGAGCGAACCGATCGAATGAAACTGCGGGCTGAAGCTGCCGCAACGACGAAGAACCTGTAGCTCTTCTGCCAATTCGCAATCGCAAGACGTTGGCCATCTCAGGATTGCGCGTTGACCGTCTCGTCTGATGTCTCGCCGACACCCTCTGTCGTCGACCTGAGCCGTCTTTCAAATCCGTTCTTGCAAACGATTCAACCGGACAGCCCGTGTGACGATGCCGGCGCAGAGCGCCGGCAGTCGATCAAGCCGAAGTTACTTCTTCTTCTTGACGCGACGGGTCTTGCGGGCAGTCTTCTTCACTGCCGACTTTGCCTTCTTCTTTGCCTTCTTAGCTTTCTTGGCCATGTTGCCCTCCAAAGTTAGTGAGATGGCTAGTCGCTAGCGTGCGTTCGGGAATCGAAAGCACTGCATTCCGATTACACCAACGCGCTCAAAAAGACATCTTGGCGCTTAAGGAAGTGTTTACGCGAAAAGCATTGCGCGCTTCATGCGCACGCACTTCATGCGATGCGTCGCATGTGTAACGTGTCACTGCATGAACGATGACAAACGCCGGATGTTTTTTGAAGAATGCAAGAAAGCCCTGTGCAACAATGGTTTTCTTCACGCGCATGAATGAAAACACAATGCAATTCAATGCAAGTGCGAATCGTTCGGCGTGCTCGAAAACGTGTTTTGCGGACTCTGAGTCGCGAAGTTTGGCAACGGAAAAATTTTCGCGTGCTTTTCGATTTTCGAGGAACGGCGTGTGGAGAGCGAAAATTTTTCGCTCAGACGCAACGGTGCGATTCGCTGTCCGATTCCCGTTTTCGATGCGCCGTCGCCGCGCATGAGTTCGCGTCGCGCGTTCATCATCGAGTCGGAAATGAGGAGTGCGGAACGCCAGGCGAGCGCGATCAAAGACCGAGCTTGGCTTTGAGAATCTCGTTGACGGCCTGCGGATTGGTCTTGCCGCCGGACGCTTTCATCACCTGACCGACGAACCACTGGATCGCGGCGGGCTTTTCCTTCACCTGCGCGACCTTGTCGGGGTTGGCCGCGATGATGTCGTCCACCATCTTCTCGATGGCGCCGGTGTCCGTCACCTGCTTCATGCCGAGGCTTTCGACCAGAGCCTTCGGATCGCCGCCCTTGGTCCAGACAATCTCGAACAGATCCTTGGCGATCTTGCCGGAGATCGTGTTCGCGCCGATCAGATCGACGATGGAGGCGATCTGTACCGCCGAAACCGGCGAGGATGCGATCTCCTGCCCTTCCTTGTTGAGGCGGCCGAACAGCTCATTGATGACCCAGTTCGCGGCCATCTTGCCGTCACGCTTCTTGTCCGCGAGCTTTGCCAGCACGGCCTCGAAGAAATCCGCGCTTTCGCGCTCGCTCACGAGCACACTTGCGTCATAGGGCGACAGGCCCAAGTCAGCAACGAACCGCGCGCGCTTGTCGTCCGGCAATTCCGGCAGTTTCGCCTTCAGCCCATCGACATAGGTTTGCGTGAATTCCAGCGGCAGCAGGTCCGGATCCGGGAAATAGCGGTAGTCATGCGCTTCTTCCTTGGAGCGCATCGAGCGCGTCTCGCCCTTGTTCGGGTCGTAGAGCCGCGTTTCCTGATCGATGGCGCCGCCGTCCTCAATGATGTCGATCTGACGGCGCGCTTCGTATTTGATCGCATCGCCGATGAAGCGGATCGAATTCATGTTCTTGATTTCGCAGCGCGTGCCGTAAGGATCGCCGGGCTTGCGAACAGAGACGTTGACGTCGGCGCGCAGATTGCCCTTCTCCATGTCGCCGTCGCAGGTGCCGAGATAGCGCAGAATGGTCCGCAGCTTCGAGACATAGCCCTGCGCCTCTTCCGGCGAGCGGATGTCGGGCTTGGAAACGATTTCCATCAACGCCACGCCCGAGCGATTGAGATCGACAAAACTCATCGACGGGTGTTGGTCGTGCAGCAATTTGCCCGCGTCTTGCTCCAGATGCAGCCGCTCGATACCCACTTTGGTGCTTTCGCCGTTCGCAAGCTCGACGACAACTTCGCCCTCGCCGACGATCGGCGACTTGAACTGGCTGATCTGATAGCCCTGCGGCAGATCGGGGTAGAAATAGTTCTTGCGGTCGAACACCGAACGCAGATTGATCTTGGCGTTCAGTCCGAGGCCCGTGCGGACTGCCTGCGCGACACATTCCTCGTTGATGACCGGCAGCATGCCCGGCATCGCTGAATCCACCAGCGACACATGCTCGTTCGGCCCCGCGCCGAAGCCGGTCGAGGTACCGGAAAACAGCTTGGCCTGGGATGTGACCTGCGCGTGGACTTCAAGCCCGATCACGACTTCCCAGTCGCCGGTCGAGCCTTTCATCAATTTCGAGGATTTGGCGGGAGCATTCATGGCGCGGCTTTTACCTTGGTTCCAAAGTCGAGAAAACCCCTCACCAGGCTCCGCCAATCCCCGTCATTTATGTTAGAGCGGCGCGACCCAAACGCCCATCTGCCGGGATTTTTTGCAATGACCGAGTTTTCCCTGCGCATGTCCGACGGCACGCACATCGTGCTGCCGCCGTCGCTCAGTGCGATCACGACCTATGTTCTGCTGGAGCAGGAGCAGTGGTTCGAGAAGGAGACGCAATTTCTGGCGCGCTGGCTCAAGCGCGGCATGAACGTCATCGACATCGGTGCCAATCTCGGTGTCTACAGCCTGCCCGCCGCGCGGATGGCCGGTCCGACGGGACAAGTCTACGCCTATGAACCCGCCAGCGAGACGCGGCGGATGCTGGAGGCCGGCAAGAGGAAAAACCGCTCGATCAATCTGAACGTCATTGCGGCGGCGCTGTCGGATAGCGAGCGCGACGGAAAACTGTTTCTCGGCACCTCAAGCGAACTGAACACGCTCGAAGGCAGCGGCGACGGCGAAGCGATCAGGATTTCATCGCTCGACGCCGAACAGGCGGCACGCAACTGGGGCAGGATCGACTTCCTCAAGATCGATGCCGAAGGCGAAGAATTGCGAATTCTTGACGGCGCCAAATCCTTCTTCGCCAGCCAGTCGCCGCTCGTCATGTTCGAGGTGAAGGCCGGCGAGCGCATCAACGAGGAATTGCGCGCGGCGTTTGTCGCTCTCGGCTTCCGACTCTATCGTCAGCTTGGCGGAGCAGCCATTCTTGTGCCGGTCGCGCCCGACGCCGCGCTGGACGGCTACGAGATCAATCTGTTTGCGATCAGGCCGGAACAGGCTGCTGAACTCGCGAAAGACGGCCTGCTCGCCGACGCCATTGCCGATTGGACACCCGACGAGGTAGCACGCGCGAAAGCGCTCGATCTCATCAAGACACAGGCTTTCGCCCCGACATTCGCACAACTGATCGGCGCGCCGCTCGACGAGACCTATCGCGAAGCTCTCGCGGGATACGCCGTCTGGCGCGGGGCTGAGGGGTCGCTGTCAGAGCGCGTCGGCGCGTTGCGGTTCGCCTGCGATAAGCTGCAAGCCCTTTGTGACACCCTACCCTCGCTGGCACGGCTGTCCACGCTGGCGCGAGTCTCATCTGACTTCGGCTGCCGCTCCGTCAGCGCGAACGCACTCCAGAGTCTCACCGGCATGCTGAAGGACGGCACGGGCCGGATGGAGGAAGCGTTCTGGCCGGCAAGCGCGCGTTTCGACAAGATCGCGCCCGGCGCGCACGTCATGGAATGGTTCGTCGTCTCCGCGCTCGAACAGTTCGAGCGAACGGCCTTCTTCTCGTCGACCTTCGGAAATTCAGGCGTCGATCTCGACTGGCTGGTGCGGCAGCCCTTCGTCTCGGCGGAAATGGAGCGCCGGCGTATTCTCAAATACGCGCAGGCCGGGCGGACGATGGATGTGCCGAAGCGGCTGATGACATCCGGCCCCGACCATATCAATTCCGACAAATGGCGCGCCGGACAGGTGCCGAATACGGTGGCGAAACGCTAGGACAACTCGATGTGGTCCGGCGGCAGACCTTCGCGATGCCGCCTGTGCATCGCCTCGAATGCGCGCTCGATGTTGCGCGTCGTCAGTTCGGTATCGAATAACGGCGCGGACAGCCGGTTTGCCGCGAGCTTCGCCTTGACGGCAGCGAGCTTCTCTGGATTGCGCGCATAGTCGAGCGCGGCTTTTTCGTAGTCGTCCGCTGTATTCGTAACCAGTTCCGGTAAACCGAGCGCCGTCAGCAGGCTCGCTGCAACGCGCCCCGAGAACGTCTCTCCGATACGCGTCAGCACCGGCAATCCGGCCCATAGCGCATCTGCCGCAGTCGAGTGCGCGTTAAACGGCAACGTATCGAGAAACAGATCTGCGAGCTGATGCCGTGCCAGATGATCTTCATTCAGCGGCACGCGCGTTGCAAACACCATGCGCGCCGGATCGATACCGTGGCTGCGTGCTGCCTCTTGCAGATTGCGGACGGCATCTTCGTTGTGCTTCGACAGCCATAGAACGCTGCCTTCGGCGCCCTTAAGCAATCGCATCCAGACCGCAAAGACGTCCGGCGAAATCTTGTAGCTCTGGTTGAACGAACAGAACACAAATCCCTTTTCGGGAAGCCCCTGCTCGCTTCGCGCCGGCACGTTCTCCGCGATCCTGCGCGCACGGTCGTTGACCATGAGACTGCCGGGAAGCTCGGCAATCTTTTCGGAATAATATTGACGCCGGTCACGCGGAATGACGGTGCGATCCGCCAGAATATAATCGATGAAATCCGCGCCCATCGTGCCGGCGAAACCGAGATAGCTGACTTGGATGGGCGCAACGCGCCGCGCCATGATGCCGGTTCGCGGGATTCCAGTATAGCCCATCAGGTCCACGACGATGTCCGGCTGAAGGGCCGCAATAAAATCCGCCGTCTCCGCCTCGCTCATCGATGCCGCATCGACAAAACGATCGAACGACTTTTCCAGCCGCCTGCGCATGTCGGAGCCATCGGCCCCGCCGAATGAGACCGCAACCGTCTCAAAGCGCGCGCGATCGTGTGCCTCGAACATTCCGGCCATCAGATACGCCACCGGATGCTCGTAGAAATCAGCCGAGAGATAGACGATACGGAGTTTGTCGTAACTTGCAGTGTCGCTGAACGTGTGCGCGCTTGCCGGCGGCGGAAACTTCGCGGCGGTCCACGCCTTCGCACAGGCAAGCTGGTCTGCGGCGGATGCCGACAGGCCCAGATAGACAAACGGCGCGACGTTGGGCTTTCCTTGCCTGACCGCCGCCGTCAGACGGTCGCACTCCGATTGGAAGTCTTGCCAGTCGCAAATCTGCATTTTTGCGTGCAGCCGCGCGCCTTCTGCGCCGAGAAGATCGGGCTTCAGCGCAATCGCCTTCGTGAAATCCGCAACCGCTTCTTTGTGCCGCTTATGATCCGACAGCACGCTGGCGCGCCCCTGCCAGGCTTCCGCCAGATCGGGCTTGAACGAGATCGCCTTGTCGTAGGCGACGACGGCGTCCTCGTAACGCTTTAACTCGACATGGATGTTGGCGCGGCCGAGCCAGGCCTGCGCCAAATCAGGCTTGAGCGCGAGCGCCCTGTCGTAGGCCGCGTTCGCCTCATCGTAGTTCTTCGCTGCAAACAAGGCATCGCCGAGATTGGTGAGAACCTCGACATTCTTGCCGTCGAACGACACGGCTTTTTTGACATCATCCACCGCCTCGGCGAAGCGGCCCATATCCTTCAATGCCAGCGCGCGGTTGTTGAAGGCCGCCGGATGATTTTTCATCACGACCAGCAAACGGTCGAACACACCCAACGCTTCGGCCGGACGCTTGAGCGCAAGCAGCGCCGCACCCTGATTTTGCAGCGCCATCCAGTGTTCGGGATTGACCGCGACGGCCTCTTCGAAACACGGCAACGCATCTGCGTGGCGGCCGAGATCAATCAGCACCTTGCCCTTGTCGGCGAGAATGTCGGCGGCGTTCGGAAGAATCGCAAGCGCACGGTCGAAAAGCCGCAGCGCCTTTTCTGAATGTTGCTGCTGCGCTTCGAGAATGCCGAGATAGTGGAGCGCCGGCACATAGTTTCTATCGGCGCTGATGAGGGAATCGTAGAGCTTGCGGGCCTTGAAAAAATTCCCGGCCTGATGCGCGGCAACCGCTTCGGCGAATATTTGCCCGGCGTTCGCGCGTCCCTTGCCTGCCGGCGATCCGCCTCCGACTTTCATTGCCCTGAAGATCCCGCTGAAAAACCCAGCGCAGATGTATCAGCTTTTCTGAATCCAGAACTGGTACATTTGCGCGAATGTCGCGGGATTTTCGGTCTCGAAAGTGTGCCAGTTCCGCAGGTTGACGGCTGCGGGGTCGTCGGGGAAACGCTTCAAATAGGCATTGCGCGCAGGCGTCTCGAAGCCGACGAAAGTAAAGCCGATCTCGGCGATGAATTCCTCCAGTTCCGGAATCGTGAACTGGTGTTCCTGCACGTGAAACAGAAGGTCGCGAAACTCGCTCATGCTGAAAAAGTCGCTGAATTGCGTCACCTTGCTCAGGCGGTCTTCGCCGGACAGATTGAGAATCTGCCGCCGCACACGGCGGATTTCCGCGTGCGAGAAAGACTGCCCATCCTTGGCAAATCTTTCTCGCGCCGCGTTGATATCTGCACGCGCGATCGAGCTGTAAAGCCCGATATGCATCAGCCCGCCGGGCCGCACCAAATCGGCCAACCGCCGCCAGCCGGCCCGGGAGCATTTCAGATGATGCAGAACGCCACTCGAATCGACGATGTCGAATTGCGTGTCTGACTTGAATTCGAGAATATCGGCCTGCGCGTAGCGCATGTTCGAAAGACCGAGTTCCCGTGTTTTTCGGATCGCAAAACTCAGACTGCTCAGACTGAGATCGATGGCAAGCACGTTGGCCCGGGTAAACTGCCGGGCGCGCTGAATAGCGTGCATGCCTGTCCCGCAACCGGCGACGAGAACACTAACCGGCACGTCGCCAAGATTTCTGTACGGCGCGCCGGGAAACCGATTGCGAAGATACATGTCGACAGGAATCGGCTGCACATGTGCCGCAACCGACGTCCACCGCGGATAAGGATTTTCCTCATACTGCTCACGGACTTTTCCCGAAACCTCATCGCGCACCGGCGACAGCGTTTCGATTTCCGAACGGATGCCCTGTTCGATCTGACGGTTCAGAATTTGCTGAACGATGACCTGGCGCAGAGCCTGCGGCCATTCGTGCGCGGCCAGCCGATCCGCACCCGCGACCGAATGAAGCGGCACGTAGCAGGCAAGCAACGCCACCTTCAGCGGATCGATCTCCTTGTCTTTTTCGAGCCTCGACTCGATACGGCCGCGCAACGTCGAGACAAGATCGTTTTCCCGATCCGAAACGTCGAAAACGTATTCGTTGATGAAACATTGCAGCGCGACGGTCGAGGCAAACGAAAGCCACTGATGCGATTCGTCCCCTTCCTTGCACGCGATCACTTGATCCAGCAGCGATCTTCGCGCGGCCGTCAGCACACGCTCGATCGCAATGGCGGTGATGGGCGACGTGGTAAAGAGTGCACTTGCGAGCCCCTGTTGCCCGATCCGGGCCAATTCTTCCCAACTGAACAGCTCGTCGAGTTGCTGCGTATCGTCAGTTGCTGAAACGCGCTCAATCGCGCGGGCAATTGTGGCGTCGCGCATCAGCACGGCGGTACCGATGCCGGACAAATCGCGCGGACGGCCCCAGGGCTCGGTCAAAGCGCGGGTAAGAAATTTTGTAAACTCTCCCTCGCCGTCGGCCGTTTCCGGCTCGATCGATTGCGCGAGCATGACGAATGTCGATCTGAGACTTTGCGACTCCGCAAGCTGCAAGCCCCGGATGACGGCGGCCAGTGCCTCCTTCATCCGGCCGCGCAGAAGCAGCAACCCGCCGAGATTGGCGTGCGCTTCCTGATAGTCGGGCTTGAGTTCGAGCGCTTTGCGATTGTGCAAGATCGCTTCGTCGTCGCGCCCGACGTCAGCGAACATGCGCGCAAGATTGTAGTGGAGGTCCGGATTGCGCTTGTCGACTGCAATCGCTTTCTTCAGAAGATCGATGCCGTCGTCGCTGTGGCCGGATTGATGCGCGAGCAATCCGAGATAGCAAAGCGCGCCCGCATGTTTCGGGTCGATGGCAAGCAGGTCGCGATAGCCCTGCTCGGCTTCACGAAGGCGGCCGGCCTGATGATGACTCAACGCCCGCGCCAATAATTGCTCGCGATGATAATCCGACGGCCCGCGCGAGGATGGGCCGGACGGGTTTTTGCCTTTGCCCTGGGCGCGGCGCTGTTTGCGATTCACGATGACGCTCGGCGGTTGTTATTATTTTTGTTGCCGCTGCGTCGTTGCTTTGGCTCACGCCAAATTAGTACGAGCCATGTGACAGTTTCGTTTCACACCCGATCAACTTCAAAAACGAATTTGTGATGGAATAAACGCCTACCACCATTTCGCAGGCGTGAAATGTCCCGCCGCCTGCTCGATCACTTCGCCGAGCGAGAACAAGGTTTCCTCGTCGAATGGGCGGCCGATCAGTTGCAGGCCGAGCGGCAAGCCTTGCTTGTCCTTGCCCGCAGGCACCGCGATGCCGGGAAGCCCGGCCATGTTCACCGTCACGGTGAAGATGTCGTTGAGATACATCTCGATGGGGTCTGCGCTTCCCTTTTCGCCGATGCCGAACGCCGCGGACGGGGTGGCGGGCGTGAGAATTGCGTTCACGCCTTTGGCGAACACGTCCTCGAAATCTTTCTTAATGAGAGTGCGGACTTTCTGCGCGCGTAGATAATAAGCGTCGTAGTAACCGGCGGAGAGAACATATGTCCCGATCATGATGCGGCGGCGGACTTCGGGTCCGAAACCTGCCGCGCGCGTGTTCTCGTACATTTCCGAAATCGTCTTGCCGTTGACGCGCGCGCCGTAACGCACGCCGTCGTAGCGCGCGAGATTCGACGAGGCCTCCGCAGGTGCGACGACATAATAAGCCGGCAGCGCGTATTTCGTGTGCGGCAAAGAAATCTCGACAAGCTCCGCGCCCGCCGCTTTCAGCCAGTCTGCACCTTTCGTCCAAAGCTGCTCGATCTCGTTCGACATGCCGTCGATGCGATATTCCTTCGGAATTCCAATTCGCATGCCTTTGACGGACTTGCCGACAGCCGCTTCATAATCCGGCACGGGCTTGTCGACCGATGTGGTGTCTTTGGGATCGTGACCCGCCATCGAGCGCATCAGGATCGATGTGTCGCGCACATTGCGCGCGAACGGCCCTGCCTGATCGAGCGAGGATGCGAAGGCGACGATACCCCAGCGCGAGCAGCGCCCGTAGGTCGGTTTGATGCCGACAATGCCGGTGAACGCCGCAGGCTGTCTGATCGAGCCGCCGGTGTCGGTGCCGGTCGCGCCGAAACACAAATTGGCCGCGACAGCCGATGCCGAACCGCCGGATGAGCCGCCCGGAACGAGTTTCGCGTCCGAGCCTTCGCGCCGCCACGGATTGACGACGTTGCCGAACGCACTTGTTTCGTTCGACGAGCCCATCGCGAATTCGTCGTTGTTGAGCTTACCCAGCATCACCGCGCCGTCGCGCCAGAGCTGCGACGTCACCGTGGATTCATACTGCGGCTTGAAGTCGCCGAGAATTTTCGAGCATGCGGTTGTTCGCACGCCTTGCGTCGCGAACAGATCCTTGATGCCGAGCGGAATGCCTGCGAGCGGCGCCACCTCGCCTTTCGCAATCTTCGCATCTGCTGCTTTGGCCTGCACACGTGCCTGCTCCGGCGTCTCCAGAATATACGCGTTGAGCACGCGCGCCTTTTCCATTGCGGAAAGATGCGCGTCGGTCAGTTCAAGCGATGTGAAGGTTTTCGCCGCGATGCCTTTGCGGGCATCGGCCAGCGTGAGCGTAGTCAGATCGGTCATTCGTCAATCGCGTCGCATATGAAGGGAGACTTGTTCTTGAATTTCTCGGCGTCGGATTTCTGCAACTCGTCCATCAGCATATCCATCGCCTTGTCAGGATCGGGCTCCTTGCCCGCACGCTCCAGCGCGTCGAGATATTCGAGATATTTCGCGTAGGAATTCTCGTCCTCGCATAACAGGCACATGGCGCTTGCCCTTCCGAACTACTCGACGACTTTCGGCACCAGAAAGAAGTGATCCTCCGTCGCCGGCGCGTTGGCGAGAACTTTGCCGGGAATCTCGCCGTCGTTGACGACGTCGTGGCGCTTCTTCATTTCCATCGGCGTCACCGACGTCATCGGCTCCACGCCGTCGACGTTCACTTCGGACAGCTGCTCGACGAACGCCAGCATGGCGTTCAGCTCGCCCTGCAAATGGGCAACCTCGTCCTCCTTGACGGCGATACGCGCAAGCTGCGCGATCCGGCGGACGGTTGCGGCATCGACTGACATTATATGAAGCTCCAAATCAGTCCCGGTCATAGCAGATGCAGCTTTTTGACCGCAACCGCGCAATCCGGAAAGACCGCCGGAACGCTCAGGAAGCCAGCCTTTTCATGCAATCCAGCGCCTCTTTGGCCAGTGCGCGGGTCAAATCCGCAGCGCCCATATTGCGGCTCATCGACACCGCCTGCCCGGCCCAGAGATTGGTGAAATCGGTTTTGCCCAGCTTCTCGGCAGCAGCCTTGAGCGGGCCGAGCGCGGTCGCCGCATGCGGAAACGCGGGCGCGTCAGGTGAGACCGGGCCGACTTCCTTCATCAGACGATTGGCAACGCCGCGCGCGGGCCGCCCCGTCATCACGTTGGTGATGACGGTTGAGTCATCGTGCGCGCCGGCCAGCGCCTTGCGTCCGCCGTCCGTGACTTTCGATTCCGGCGTGTGCAGATAGGCCGTTCCGACCTGCACGCCAGCCGCGCCGAGCGCGAAGGCCGCCGCGATCCCACGTCCGTCGGCGATGCCGCCCGCCGCGATCACCGGCACGCGCACGGCATCCACGACCTGCGGCACCAGCGCCATCGTGCCGGGCTGGCTGACGATGCTTTCGGTCAGGAACATGCCGCGATGACCGCCAGCCTCTGCGCCCTGCGCGATGATCGCGTCGACGCCGTTCTGTTCAAGCCAGACCGCTTCCTTCACGATCGTTGCAGAGCCGATCACGATACAGCCCGCAGCCTTCACGCGCTTCATCAGCGCCTTGTCCGGCAGGCCGAAATGAAACGACACGACCTGCGGCTTCAATTCCTCGACGAGCTTGCACATCTCCTCGCCGAACGGCGCGCGGTTGGCCGCGTTGATCTGCGCGTTCGGATCGAGTCCCAGTTCCTTGAAATACGGCGCAAGGCGCGTGCGCCATTTCGCCTCCTGCGCGGGATCGGCATCGGTCGGCTTGTGGCAGAAAAAATTCAGATTGACCGGCGCGGAGATGCGCTGGCGAAAAATATTGATCTGCTCACGCGCCTTCTCCGTTGAGATCATCGCGCACGGCAACGACGCCAGCGCGCCGCCCTGCGCAGCGCCGATCATCACGTCGACGTCCTGCACACCCGCCATCGGCGCCTGCAAAATCGGCACCTCGATCTTGAACAGATCGAGCAGTCTGCGGTCCGGCCACATGGTTCATGTCCTCGTTTATGGGAAAGCGCGCGCATCGTTGCCGGCTGACGGATTCGTAGCACGCCGCGCCAGCCGCACCTATGCGGCCAGTCGTTGCCTGAGATACCAGCGCCGCAACGCGACCAGCGTCCAGATCGCCTCGACCACGCCGAACGGCCACGCGCCCTGCAGGAAGCCGTAGATCGATCCCAGCGCGCAGGCCACCGCAAATCCAAGAAGCGCCCACGGACTACGATCCTCCAGCGCGTAGAACACGACCATCGCGGTGACGGCCGCCAATCCGAATAGCGTCAGTGCATCCATCGCATCCCTTCCCGCTTTGCAACGACTCTATAGCGCATGGTAAGCGGGAGCCATGCCTGCGCAAATTCTTCCCCTGATCGACGCTGCGGCCCTCTGGCCCGCGCGCGGCGCGTTGATCGGTCTAGACCTGGGCACCAAGACCATCGGCGTCGCAGTCTCCGATCCCGACAGAAAACTCGCGACCGGAATTGAAACCGTCGCGCGAACCACATTCACCAAGGACTCAGCGCGATTGCGGGCGCTCGCGACCGAGCGCAGCGTGTGCGGATTCGTTCTCGGCCTGCCGATCAACATGGACGGCTCGGAGGGGCCGCGCGCGCAATCGACGCGGGCATTCGCGCGAAATTTCGCCAAGCTGACCGACAATCCAATCGCGCTGTGGGACGAACGGCTCTCCACCGCCGCCGTCGAACGTGAACTCATTGAGCAAGATGTTAGCCGCGCCAAGCGTGCGAAAGTCATCGACGAGCACGCGGCGATTTTCATTCTTCAAGGCGCGCTCGACCGGCTCGCGACATTGCGCGCGGAGAAACGCTGATGCTCGTTGTCGCCTCCGCTCTGCTGCCGGTATTTCTGCTGATCGCGATGGGCTTCGCGCTCAAGCAGTTTTTCATGAAGCATGAGTCGCAATGGGCCGGCCTCGAGCAGATCGTGTTCTACGTGCTGTTTCCCGCGCTGCTCATCCAGACGCTGGCGCGCGCCGACCTCGCGGGAGTTCCGGTGATCGGCGTCGGAGGTGCGTTGCTTCTCGCGGTTCTGATCGGCTGCGCCATCACATTCGCGCTGCGTCCCTTCATCATGAATGCGCTCGGTGCAAGCGGCCCGGCATTCACGTCGGTGTTTCAGGGCGCGGTGCGCTGGCAAACCTATGTTGCGCTTGCGGTCGTTGCCAATCTTTACGGCGCGGTCGGCCTCACGCTGGCGTCAGTTGCAATGGTTGCGATGATTCCGATCCTCAATATCATCGCGGTCTGGGTGCTCGCGCATTACGCCTCGCCGCAGAAATTATCCTGGAGCGCGGTGCTGCTGACGATTGCCAAGAATCCATTCATCTGGGCCTGCGCCATCGGGCTTGCGTTCAATCTGCTGCACATGCCGCTGTCGGGTCCGGTGCACGACTTCATGGATGCGCTGGGAAGGTCGTCGCTTGCCGTCGGACTTCTCTGCGTCGGAGCGGGACTTCGCATTCAGGGCGTGGTGCGCGCGGGGGCGCCTGCGTGGCTGTCGGTCGCAATCAAACTGCTGCTGATGCCGCTGATCGCCATCGCCATCGGCCGCGCGTTCGGGTTGAGCGGAACGAATCTCGCCGTGGTCGCGTGCTGCGCCTCGGTGCCGACCGCATCCAGCGCCTACGTCATGGCGCGGCAGATGGGCGGCGATGCGCCGTTGCTCGCTGAAATCCTCACGCTGCAAACGATCCTCGCCACCGTCACGATGCCGGTCTTCATCGCGTGGGTAGCATAGACCGATCCCTCATGGTGAGGAGCGAGGCACAGCCTCGCGTCTCGAACCATGAGTTGTACGACCCGCCGGTCTTTCGGGCATCCTCATCCTTCGAGACGCGCGCAAGAGCCGCGCTCCTCAGGATGAGGGCATAAACCTATTCGAGCCAGTCACGACCCGCTCAACAAATACATCGTCTGCAACGTCGCGGCGAGATTGTTCAGCCCGTGAAGCACAATCGTCACCCAGATCGAACCGCAGGCGTAGCGCAGCCAGCCGAACAGCAATCCGATCGACAACACCTGCGCCAGAAAGAACGCATCGTATTGCAGATGCATGCAGGTCCACACCAGCGACGAAACAATAATCGCGCCGAGCGGACGCAGAAACGATTCCGACCAGCCACGATACAAAAATCCGCGCGTCATCAATTCTTCCGTCAATGGCGCCGCGACACAGAACGACAGCACCAATAGCCATAGCGCATTCTGGGCGCGCGCGGTTTTCAAAACCTCGCCCATAAATCCCGGCGAGACTTCGTGTCCGACGCCTTTTGCAACGAAATCCCAGCCCTGCGAGAGAACCGCGAGACCGACGAGTCCGATCAGAAAATATTTCCAGGAAAATTTTTCAAGACCGAGATATTCGGCGAACGGAATGCGCGACAGCCGCGTCGCGATCCACAACACCAGCAGCACGCCCGGCAATCCCGCAATCACCGACAGCGCAATGGTGCGGCCGTCGCCGAGCATTGCGACCATCGCGGCGGCGTCCATCGGCGTCTGGTTCGTGAAAACAAAATAGGCCACGACGCCGATCTGACCGATGCCCATCGCGGCAAATACAAGGATGCCCCAGAGCAGCGTGCCCCAGAATTTCCAGACCCCCGGCGGCTTCATTTCAGATTCCGTCATGCAGGCAATGCGCGATCGAGCAGTTTTGTCATCTGCTCCGGCGCAAGATCGACCGCACCGTACATATTGCCATGCGCGCCGTCCAGCCGCGTGGATGCGAACAACTCTGCATGCGGCGGCGAGACTTCATTCAATGCAGCGGCGGCTGCGACCAGCGACAGCTTCTCCACCGCAAGCCGCGCAACGCGCTCGGCGTCCGGCGAACGGAAGGATTTGGAGATGAAGGCAATCGCTTCGCCCGCACCCGGCAAGCCTCTCGTCTGCGACGCAAGCGTTTGCAGCACCGCACTCGCCGCATCCGCCTCGCGCGACAACGCCCGCAGCACGTCGAGGCACATCACGTTGCCGGAGCCTTCCCAAATGGCGTTAACCGGCGACTCGCGATAGTGGCGCGCGAGGATTCCTTCCTCGACATAGCCGTTGCCGCCCATGCACTCCATCGCCTCGTAGAGAAACGGCGGCGCGCTCTTGCAGGTCCAGTATTTCACCACGGGCGTGAGAAGACGCATGTAGGCTGCCTCGCTCTTGTCGAGAGGCGCGCGGTCGAAAGATCGACAAAGCCGCATCACGAGCGCAGTCGATGCCTCGACATGCAGCGCCATGTCGGCGAGCACGCTTTTCATCAGCGGCTGATCGGCGAGATGCTTCTGGAACACGCTGCGATAGCGCGCGTGATGCAGCGCGTGCGCGAGACCCGACCGCATAAGACCGACGGACGCAATCGCGCAGTCTTGTCTCGTCAGCGATACCATTTGAATGATGGTCGCGATGCCGCGCCCCTCTTCGCCGAGGCGCAACGCATACGCATTCTCGAAAATGACTTCTGACGAGGCATTGGAGCGATTGCCGAGCTTGTCTTTCAGGCGCTGGAAATGAATCGCGTTCACGCTGCCGTCCGGCTGAAAGCGCGGCATGAAGAAACATGTCAGTCCGCCGTCCGCCTGTGCGAGCACCAGAAACGCATCGCACATCGGCGCGGACATGAACCATTTGTGCCCGGTGATGCGATAGGCATCGCCGTCCTTCACCGCGCGCGTGATGTTGGCGCGCACGTCGGTGCCGCCCTGCCGCTCCGTCATGCCCATGCCCATGGTCATGCCGCGCTTCTCCCACCACGGCGCGAAGGACGGATCGTAGGACTTGGTGCCGAGCACCGGCATCACCTTCGCGCGCAACGCCGGATCGGTCGCGAGCGCGCCGACCGCCGCGCGCGTCATGGTGATCGGGCACAGATGCCCGGTCTCGACCTGTGAGACGATGTAGAACCGCGCCGCGCGCAGAACTTCGGACGCGCCGCCGGCCGCCTCGCCCTTGTCGTTCCATGTGGAGTTGTGAATGCCCGCATGCGCGCTGTGCGCCATCAGTTCGTGATAGGCCGGATGAAACTCGACCTGATCGCTGCGGAAACCGCGCTGGTCGTAGGTCTTGAGCTTCGGCGTGTTCTCGTTGGCGACGCGCCCGCGCTGCGCCATCGCCGCCGAACCCCACTGCCTGCCGAACTCCGACAGCGATTTTGCGTCATCCTTGCCGCCGCCATTCGCCGCCACGGCCTCCATCAGGGGACGATCCAGCGCAAACAGATCGACATCCTCGAACGGCGGCGATTGATTCAAAACGTCGGTGATGGGTGCGGTGTTCGGCATCGTGCGATTCCGGCGAAAGGTGCCCCACCCTACGCCCGAATGCGGCGGATTTCACGCGCCCATAAAGCCGCGGAACAGGCCGCGTTTACCTTGTGCAATCACAGGCTGGGGAGAGCCGCGCCGCGCGCCGGATTGGGCCTTGCTACGCCCAGTTTGCGGGCCTATAGCACTGACTTTAATGACATCGGCATCGAAATCGTCCTTCGTCCTCGGGCATCGGCATCTGCTGGGCATCGAGGGGCTTTCCGCAGCCGACATTTCCGGCCTTCTGGACCTCGCCGAGGAATACGTCGAACTCAATCGCCAGGTCGACAAGAAGCGCACCAATCTGCGCGGCCGCACCCAGGTCAATCTGTTCTTCGAGGCCTCCACCCGAACGCAATCCTCGTTCGAGATCGCGGGCAAGCGCCTCGGCGCGGACGTGATGAACATGTCGGTCGCATCCTCCTCGATCCGCAAGGGCGAGACGCTGATCGACACGGCGGTGACGCTTAACGCGATGCACCCCGATATTCTGGTCGTTCGCCACAGCGCATCCGGTGCGGTCGAACTGCTGTCGCAGAAAGTCGATGGCTCAGTCATCAACGCCGGCGACGGCGCGCACGAACATCCAACTCAAGCACTGCTCGACGCGCTGACGATCCGCCGTAACAA
This sequence comes from Hyphomicrobiales bacterium, assembly GCA_017305515.1. GTDB lineage: Bacteria > Pseudomonadota > Alphaproteobacteria > Rhizobiales > Xanthobacteraceae > Afipia. The sequence continues at coordinate 329 of JAFKKP010000316.1, read as the reverse complement.
GGGCCGCATCGAAGGCCTGCGCGTGTCGATCTGCGGCGACGTGCTTCATTCGCGCGTCGCGCGCTCCAACATCATCCTGCTGAACGCGATGGGTGCGCGCGTGCGCGTGGTCGCGCCCTCCACGCTGCTGCCGCCGGGCATCGAGCGCATGGGCGTCGAAGTCGCGCGCGACATGCGCGAAGGTCTCGATGGCGCCGACATCGTGATGATGCTGCGATTGCAGCGCGAGCGCATGAACGGATCGTTCGTCCCTTCAAGCAGCGAATATTTTCATTACTACGGCCTCGATCAGAAGAAACTCGCTTACGCGAAACCCGATGCGCTCGTCA
>JAFKKP010000166.1:5291-7782 GCA_017305515.1 Hyphomicrobiales bacterium | reverse complement strand
ACTGGGGTCACAAGGGCGATCGATCCCCCTCAAAACCGACCCCAATATGCCACAACGTCCTGCGCTACGACAAGCCTAAAAGTTCAAGTGATTCAACGGTTAGGAGCGTGATCGAGCGTGATGGAAATAGGTTGAGTGGGATGGTTGTGCACCAGGATAATCGCGGTCGCCGATAATTCCAGCGCGCGCTTGACGACTTCGCGCGGATAGACCGGCGTGTGATCGATGGTGCCGACCTGTTGCAATTCATCGGCGATGAGCTGATTGCGCTTGTCGAGAAACAGTATCCGAAACTGCTCCTTGTCGGCGAAGGCCATTGATGTGCGGCAATAGTCGATCACGTTCGACCATGACGACAGCACGGTCTTCTGCTTGACCTGCCCCTTGGCGATGCGGCTCGCGGTCGCCGCGATCAGTTTGATTTCGGTGATCGCCGAATCGCCGAGACCGTCGATCTCCTTGAGCAGCGTTTCCGGCGCGTGCACTGTCTCGGCGAAAGAACCGAACTTCGCGATCAGGGACTTCGCCAGCGGCTTCACGTCGCGTCTCGGCAGCGCGCGAAACAAAACCATTTCGAGCAATTCGTAATCGCTCAATGCGTCCGCACCTGCGTCGCGAAACCGGTCGCGCAGCCGCTCGCGATGGCCGTGATAATGCGGCGCTTCGGAAAATCCTTCCTTCGTGGGATTGCCGGACCTTGCAGACATTTTTGGACGCATACTCGATTGCGCGTCCAGCATGCCGCGTCCGGCAGCATTTGCAATCGCCAATTCTGCGAAGGTTACGCCGTTTTGTAAGGCGGCTTGTGCAGTCCGCGCGGCGAAGTCGTGAAAATCTCGACGCCGGTCGCTGTGACGCCGACGGAATGCTCGAACTGCGCCGACAGCGAACGGTCTCGTGTTACGGCAGTCCAGCCATCGGAGAGAATCTTCACGTGCGGCTTGCCGAGATTTATCATCGGCTCGATGGTGAAGAACATCCCGGGCTTGAGCGCCACGCCTTCGCCGGGACGGCCGACGTGAATGATGTTCGGCTCGTCGTGAAACATGCGGCCCAGCCCGTGACCGCAGAAATCGCGCACCACGCTCATCTGCTGCGGTTCGACGAAGCTCTGAATGGCATGGCCGATGTCGCCGGTGGTGGCGCCGGGTTTCACTGCGGCGATACCGCGCATCATCGCTTCATACGTCACGTCGATCAGCCGTTCGGCGCGCCGTGATATCTCGCCGACCGCATACATGCGGCTGGAATCGCCGTACCAGCCGTCGACGATGATGGTGACATCCACATTGACGATGTCGCCTTCCTTCAGCTGCCGGTCGCCCGGCATGCCGTGGCAGACGACATGATTGATCGAGGTGCAGGTCGAATAGCGATAGCCGCGATACATCAGGGTGGCGGGGTAGGATTTGTGATCGAATGCAAACTTGCGGACGAAATCGTCGATCTGCGAGGTGAAGATTCCCGGCCGCACGATCGCGGCCAGTTCGTCGAGGCATTGCGCGACGGCCTGACCGGCCTTGCGCATGCCGGCGAACGCGGCGGGGCCGTGCAGCTTGATCTGCCCGGTTTTGCGCAGGGAATTCTCGGTGGCTTCGACGTAATTCATGGAAGGGGTGGGGTTCGATTACCGGATACGAATTGAAAGCTGAATTTAATGGCTCTTGGCATTTTCGCAACCCGCCTGTCGCGTGGGGCTGGCATTCGCTTACCCCGAGGAATCGATCACGCTTTCGACGGGCAATGCGCCGCCGCGCACGCGAATTTCGCGGACCGGATAAGGCACGCGGATGTTTTCGCGTTTGAAGGCGTCCCACAATTTCAGCATCACCTCGCTGCGAACATTGTCCGCGCCGACGTCGAGATCCGCGACCCAGAAGGTGAGGGTGAACTTCATGCTGATTTCGGCAAACTCGACCAGAAGGCAATTCGGCTGTTTGAAGCTCGCGACACTCGGCGTGTTCCTGGCGATATCGACTGCGAGCTTGCAGACGACACTGGGATCGGCGTCGTAGTTCGTCGCGAAGTTCACCTTCACCAGCATGGTCTTGTCGGTATAGGTCCAGTTCACGACTTTCTGGGTAATCAGGTCTTCGTTGGGAATGAGAAATTCCCGTCCGTCGCCGGCTGCTACCGAAATGTAGCGCGTGTTCATCGCGCTGATGCGGCCTGAACTGTCGCCGACGGTCACAAGATCGCCCGGCTTGACCGATTTGTCGGCGAGCAGAATGACGCCGCTGATGAAATTGGCGATGATCTTCTGCAATCCGAAACCGACGCCGACGCCGATTGCGCCCGAAAACAGCGCGAAGGCAGACAGGTCGATCCCGAGCGAGCCCATCACCAGAGCGATCGTGACGACGATCAGGATGACCCGCGTCAGCTTGATAAGCAGAACCTGAATGGACGGCGTCAGGTCGTGGGAGCGGGCAATCCTCACTTCGAGAAACTTGCTGGCGACTCCCGCCAGCCACAGGGCGACGGCAAGCAG
>JAFKKP010000166.1:0-5153 GCA_017305515.1 Hyphomicrobiales bacterium | reverse complement strand
CAGCGTGCCGACCGCGATCGACACCGAGTTCAGCGCATCGGCGATGTCGTCCAGTCGGCCGATGATGCTGAGCGCGGCGATGGCCCATGCCGTCAGCGACACCACGCCGACCACGAACTGGTTCCTAATGAGGCCGGTCGCAAGACGGATGATGATCCATGCGGTTGCGAGACTTGCCGCGATCGACAACAGATAGCCGCGGTTCAGAATTTCCGTCTGAACGAGAACGATGCGCGCCACGCTCGTGATCAGAGCGAAGATGATTGTGCCGGCGTGCTTCATCAGAACGCGGATCAGCACGCGCAGCGGCGCAGGCAGACCCATGCCAAGCGACGCCGGATCGAACCTCGCACGCAGAAAGCCCGCGCAGGCCAGCGCAATTCCGGACGCCGCCAGCACGATCCCGATCTGCATGTAGAACCAGGCGGAGGTGACGTAGATTTCCGCCGACCGGATCGCCGTGCTCAATGCCTGCTGAAGATCGGCCCATTCCATCGCTTGTCTCGTTGTCCGGCGCGGGATGCCCGCAGGTTGATTCGATGCTGTGCCAGAATCTCACATTCCCGAGGCGGGAGCTTCCGGCTTTTGTGCGCGCGGCGACTTAACACCAGCAAATCCGGCACAATCGTGGTCGAAGCGACAAATCGGTTGGCGTGCGACGCCTGCAACGATATGCATGCAGGTGCAGGTATTTGCAGGAAAGGATCAGCGGTTTTATGGCGTCTCTGGACACGGTCAGCATCGCCATTCTGCTCGGCGCGGCGCTCGTTATGGCAGGCATCTTGTCCAGCCTGCTGGCCTTGCGGTTCGGTGCGCCATTGCTGCTCGTGTTCCTCTTCGTCGGCATCGCGGCGGGCGAAAGCGGTCCCGGCCGGCTGCATTTCGACGACGTGCGAACGACCTATCTCGTCGGATCGGCCGCGCTGGCGCTGATCCTGTTCGACGGCGGTCTCAAGACCCGATTTCAAAGCATCCGCGCGGTGCTTGCGCCGTCCGCCGTGCTTGCGACCATCGGCGTGCTGCTGACGGCGCTGATAACCGCGCCGGTCGCGAAATACGCGCTCTCGCTTGGCTGGACCGAGGCGTTTCTCGTTGGAGCCGTGATTGCCTCGACCGACGCTGCCGCTGTCTTCCTCCTCGTGCATGCACAGGGACTGCGTCTTCGCCCGCGCGTTGGCGCAACACTCGAAGTGGAATCCGGCACCAACGATCCGTTCGCAATTTTTCTGACGCTGGTGCTGGTGGAATTCCTGTCGCTTGGACAAAGTACGCCGGGACACATCGCGATCGAGTTCATCCGCGAGGCCGTTCTCGGCGGCGTATTCGGTATTGCCGGTGGCTGGCTTGTCGTTGTGGCGCTTAATCGCGTCGCTTTGCCGCAGGGCTTGCATGCGCCGTTCGTGACGACAGCCGCACTCGTCATTTTCGGCTTCGCGCAGATTTCGCACGCCTCGGGATTTCTGGCGGTCTATCTCGCCGGCATGATGATCGGCAACCGGCCGACCCGCGCACACAATTCCGTCGTGGCGTTTCTGGATGCCGCGACATGGCTCGCACAGATCGTGATGTTCGTGCTGCTCGGTCTGCTGGTGTCGCCGGAGCGGACCATCGCCAGCACGATACCCGCGATCGCGGTCGCGCTGGTGCTGATGCTGGTCGCGCGGCCAGTTGCCGTCTTTTTGTGTCTTGCGCCGTTCCGCTTCAACTGGCGGGAAAAGACTTTCGTCGCGTGGGTCGGATTGCGAGGCGCGGTTGCGATCTTCCTTGCATCGATTCCGCTGCTTGTCGGCCTGCCAAACGCCGCCGTCTATTTCGACGTTGCTTTCATCGTCGTCATCATTTCGCTGCTGCTTCAGGGCTGGACGCTGGCTTTCGCCGCGCGTCAGCTTCACGTCGCGCTCCCTCGCACCGACAAGGGCCCGCGTCGTGTTGAACTGGATTTGCCGGGCCAGCTCGAGCAGCAGCTCGTCGGCTATTCGGTGCGCGCCAACAGTCTCTTTCTCAAGCGCGGCCTGATCCCCTCATGGTCGAAGCCGACGCTGGTGATCCGCGACGAGAAGATTCTATCGCCGATGGAAGCCGAGCCGGTGGTGAAGGGCGATTACATCTATCTCCTGGCGCCGCCGGAAAAAGCGGAGGCGCTGGATCGTTTCTTCTCCGATATGCATATCGTGCCTGCGCCGGACCCGCATCTGCTCGGCGACTTTACCGTGCCCGGCGATGTGACGCTCGGCGCGGTCGCGGAAGCCTATGGTGTGTCGGTCGATGACGACAACGCCAAGCGGACGCTCGCCGATTATTTCGACATTCACCTCGATCACGCGCCGCGCGTCGGCGCAACGCTGCCGCTCGATTCTATTGTGCTCGTTGCGCGCAGCATCGGCGGCAACCGCGTCAACGTTGTTGGCCTGCGGCTGCCGGAAGATGAGGACGATGCGCCGAAACCGCCAACGAAGGTCGGCGGTCTCACACGAAAGTTCCTGCGTACCTTCTCGTCGCTGACGCGGATGGAGAACAAGACCTAGGCGGATTTGTCCAGAACCTCGACGCCGCCCTCGGCGACGATTTTGCCGCGCTTCAGAATCGCCACTTTCGTCGCAAGCTGGCGCAGTTCGCCGGCATCGTGGCTGACATAGACCATCGGCACACGCGCCTTGTCCCGCAGCCGGATCAGATAGGGCAGAATTTCATCTTTGCGCTCCTCGTCGAGCGAGCCGAGCGGTTCGTCGAGCAGAATCAGCTTCGGCTTTGCCAGCAGCGCACGGCCGAGCGCGATGCGCTGTTTTTCTCCGCCTGACAGTTGCGCCGGGCGCCGATCGAGCAGATGGCCGATGCCGAGAAGCGCAATCGTGCCGGCCTCGCGCTGCGGATCGGATGCAAGGCCGTTCATGCGCCGCCCATAGTCGAGATTTTGCCGCACGTTCAGGTGCGGAAACAGCCGCGCATCCTGAAATACATATCCGATGCGTCGCCGATGCGGCGGCAAATGGATGTGTGCAGCGGTGTCATCGAGCATCGTATCATCGAGCGCGATGCTGCCGCGATCGGGCTTTGTCAGGCCCGCAATGAGATTGATCAGCGACGTCTTTCCCGCACCCGACGGGCCGAAAAGGCCGGTCACGAGGCCCGCGCCCTCGAATTTCGCTTCGAGCGTGAAATCGCCGAGCCGTTTTTCGATGTCGATTTTCAGCACGTTCAGAATCCGTGCAGGCGGTTGGTCGCGCGCCGGGCGAGAATTTCGGACGCGACCAGCGCAGCCATCGCAATGGCAATCGAAACAACGACGAGACGAAGAGCCGCCGCATCGCCGTTCGGCGTCTGCGTCAGCGAATAGATCGCCGCCGAAATCGTCTGCGTCTCGCCGGGAATATTGGACACGAATGTAATCGTCGCGCCGAATTCGCCGATGGCCTTGGCGAAACCCAGCACCATGCCTGCAAGAATTCCCGGCAGCGCCAGCGGCAATGTCACGGTGAGAAACACGCGCCACGGCGCAGCACCAAGTGTGCTTGCCGCCTGCTCAAGTTTTCTGTCCACCGCCTCGATGGACAATCTGATCGGACGAACCAGCAGCGGGAACGCCATCACGCCGCAGGCGAGAGCCGCGCCCGTCCAGCGAAACGCGAACACGATGCCGAGATGGTCGGCAAGCCACGCGCCGACAAGGCCTTTGCGCCCGAACGTCAGCAGCAGCAGATAACCCGTGACGACCGGCGGCAAAACCAGCGGCAGATAGATCAGCGCATCGAGCGCGGCCTTGCCCCAGAAATCCCGCCGCGCGAGCAGCCACGCGACCGCAATGCCGAGCGGCGTCGCGACGAGTGTTGCCACGGTCGCGACGCGCAGGGACAGCTGGATCGCTGTCCAGTCCGCTGGCGAGAGATCGAGCACGTGCGATCAGGATGTCGGCTTAATGAGATAGGTGAAGCCGTATTTCTCGAAGATCGACTTCGCCGCTTCCGATTTCAGGAATGCGAGATAGCCGGCCGCGTCGGTTTTCGCCGTTGCAGTCGCCGCGACCGGATAGACGATCGGAGGATGCGAATCCGCCGGGAACGCGCCGACGATCTTCACGCCGGGTTCGACTTTCGCATCGGTCTCATAAACGATGCCGAGCACGGCTTCGCCGCGCGCGACAAGCGCAAGTGCGGCGCGCACGCTTTCCGCCATTGCGAATTTCGATTCGGCTGCCTGCCACGATCCGAGTTTTTCCAGCGCGGCTTTTGCGTATTTGCCGACCGGCACGGCTTTCACGTCGCCGGTCGAGATCTTGCCGTCGCCTGCGAGCTTGGCGAGATCGAAGCCCTGACCGATTTTCACATCGGCGATCTTGGAATCCTTCGGCGCGATCAGCACGATCTTGTTGCCGAGCAGATTGACGCGCGTTGAATCGTTCACCGTTTTCTTCCCCGACGAATAGTCCATCCAGTCGGTATCGGCGGAAATGAAAACATCCGCCGGCGCGCCTTGCTCCATCTGTTTTGCGAGCGCCGAGCTTGCCGCATAGCTCGGCGTCACTTTCACGCCGGACTTCGCCGTGTAAGCCGCATCGACATCGTCGAGTGCATTTTTCATGGATGCCGCGGCGAAAACGATCAGTGTTTTCTCGGACGAGGCGGCGGGGGTTGCGGGCGCTTTGCCTTCCTGCGCGAAGGTGAGGGCGGGGGCGAGCAGCAACGACGCTGCAACAATGGCACGGATATAAGGCTTCATGATGGCGCTCCATGACGGCTCGCGGCGTGAAACGCGCAAGCCCGGCAAATGATGATGACGATCAGCGGAAGCGCCGTTCCGGCAACCGCAACAGCTTACGGCCTGTTGCGGCATCGTTGACCGCGACACTATCAGGCTGAGCTTCTACGTAAAGCCCCGCTCACGGCGCGTTCAGCACCTGCTTACACTCGGCAGGCAGCTGCGCCAGCGTCGGTCCGCGCCGCGGCTCCGGCGGTTTTGCCGGCGGCTTCGGATGGATGATCGAATCCTTGAACCAGAAGGCGAGATCGCTCGGCTTGCAGCCCTCGTCTTCCTTCGGCGGCGGCTGCGCTTCGCAATTGGTGCTGCCTTGCGGACACATCATGCGGATATGAAAATGGTAATCGTGTCCGTACATCGGTCTTATTTTTGAAAGCCAGCTGCGGTCGCCCTTGGCTTCG
>JAFKKP010000165.1 GCA_017305515.1 Hyphomicrobiales bacterium | reverse complement strand
CGCTTCTCGATCAGCAGCAGCGCCTCATCTGCGCTCGCATAGGCTTCCGCAGCCATCGCGTCGGCCTCGAGCGTGATTCCCGAATCCAGATGCAACGCGCAGTCGGTACGAAATCCGAAGCCGTCCTTGCTCAGCGTAATATGCCCCGAATAATTTCCGTCGAAATACTTCCGCAGCACCTCCTCCGTGCGCGCGCTGACGCGATCGCGAAGGGCTTCACCGATGCTGATGCTTTTGCCGGAGACCCGAAGTGTCATGTCTTGCCTCGTCTGCTACTTGGGTGCGTTGAGGTTTGTGCTTATTGACGCCGCAGTCAAGCGGGTGCCGTGTCGCGCGAACGATCTACCGCAGGTGCAGCAGAGGTGAGCGCGGTGCCGAGCATGCTCTGTTTGTCGCGGCGGCGCTGGACTGAGGACGGGATACGCATGGCTTCGCGGTATTTGGCAACGGTGCGCCGGGCAATATCAATTCCGTCGTCGTGCAATCGTTCCACGATCGTGTCGTCGGACAGAATTGCGGACGGGCTTTCTGCATCGATCAGGTTTTTGATGCGGTGCCGAACCGCTTCCGCCGAATGGGCATCGCCGCCGTCCGCGGATGCAATCGAGGCGGTGAAAAAATACTTCAATTCAAAAGTACCGCGGTTGGTCGCCATGAATTTGTTTGCGGTCACGCGCGACACGGTCGATTCGTGCATCTGAATCGCATCGGCGACGGCTTTCAGATTCAACGGCCGCAGATGCGCGACGCCCTGCGTGAAAAATCCATCCTGCTGACGGACAATTTCAGTTGAGACTTTCAGGATCGTTCGCGCGCGCTGGTCGAGCGCGCGCACGAGCCACGTCGCGTTCTGAAGGCATTCGCTGAAATAGGATTTGTCGCCGTCCTTGCGGATCGTTTTCGACAGTTCCGAATAATAAACCTGGTTCACCAAAACTTTCGGCAGAGTGTCGCTGTTGAGTTCGACATGCCAGCCGCCATCGGGACCTGGGCGCACGTAAACATCCGGCACGACCGTCTGCGCTTTCGCAGAACCGAATTTCAGTCCCGGCTTGGGATTAAGATGACGAATTTCGCCGATCATGTCGGCGATATCCTCGTCGTCGACGTCGCAAATTTTTCTCAAAGCCGCGATGTCGCGCTTCGCCAGCAGATCGAGATGCTCGACGAGCGCCTGCATCGCGGGATCGTAGCGATCACGCTCGCGCAACTGGATCGCAAGACACTCGCTCAGATTTCGCGCGCATACTCCCGGCGGATCGAATTTCTGCAAGACCGTAAGCACGGCTTCAATCACGTCATTGGCAACACCGAGCTTCTCTCCCGCATCGCCGAGATCGGCAGGCAGATAGCCCGCCTCATCGACGAGGTCGATCAGATACTGGCCGATCATGCGGCTCTGCGCGTCCGGAAACGCGACCGCAAGCTGTTCGGCGAGATGATCGCTCAGTGTCAGTTCAGCCGCAACGAATGCTTCGAGATTGTAGTCGTCGTCGTTCGACGATCCCCCGCCCCATTCGGTGTAGGCAGTCGGCGCCGCGTCCTGCGCGGTCCGCGCGGCAGCATCTGCCGGTTCTTCGGGGAAAACGTTTTCCATCCCGGTGTCGAGATTGCGCTCGATTTCCTGGCGGCTACCGAGATCCGGCGACATCCATTCCTCGGTCCCGGGCTCGAAGCTGTCGCCTGCGCCGCTTTCGCTGCCGCCCGACTGGGAAAATCCTTCATCGCCGTCGGAAGTCTCAGCCTGTCCGGATGACTGTTCGCTACGGTCGGGCGCGCCATCCTGATCCGCACGCTCGAGCAGCGGATTGCGCTCCAATTCGTCCTCGACAAACGCCACCAGATCGAGGTTCGACAGTTGCAGCAGCTTGATCGCCTGCATCAGCTGCGGCGTCATCACCAGCGACTGCGACTGGCGGAACTCAAGTCTCTGCGTTAGCGCCATAAAAATAGGGCCCGACAGCGAAGATTCGACCAAAGTTGGTCCGTTTCTTGCTTATCCCTTTTTGCGGTCCTTGTACACGCCTTGACGTTCTCCAAAAAAGGGGTACGGGCCGCCGGCGTCAGAGTCGGAATTCCTCGCCGAGATAGAGGCGGCGCACGTCCGGGTCATTGACGATCTCGTCCGGGTCGCCCTCGGTCAGGACTTCGCCCGCATAGACGATGTAGGCGCGGTCCGTAAGGCCAAGGGTCTCGCGCACATTATGGTCGGTAATCAGCACGCCGATGCCGCGGCTGGTCAGATGCCGCACCAGTTCCTGAATATCACCGACTGCGATCGGATCGATGCCGGCAAACGGTTCGTCGAGCAGCATGTAGCTCGGCCGCGACGCCAGCGCGCGCGCAATTTCAACGCGGCGGCGCTCACCGCCCGACAGCGCGATAGCAGGAGACTTTCTCAGGCGCGCGATATTGAATTCCTCAAGCAGCGAATCCAGTTCCTTCTCGCGCTTGCGCTTGTTCGGCTCGACCACTTCGAGCACGGCGCGGATATTGTCCTCGACGCTCAGGCCACGAAAGATCGACGCTTCCTGCGGCAGATATCCGATGCCAAGACGCGCGCGCTGATACATCGGCAGTTGCGTCACATCGTGTCCGTCGAGTTCGACGCGGCCGCGATCCGGCTTGATGAGACCCGTGATCATGTAGAACACGGTCGTTTTACCCGCGCCGTTCGGGCCTAAAATGCCCACGGCTTCGCCGCGCCTGACATAAATGCTGACGCCGCGGACAATCTTGCGCGAGCCGAAACTTTTCTCGACACCATGAATGGCGAGATAGCCCGACGAGCGCCCCTTGATTGGAGCGGCGCCGCTGGATTTCTCGCGCGTCCGCTTTTCTCTGCGCGCAGAATCCTGCGTCTTTTCTTTTGGCAGGTCGCGCGGTATGGGCGGCGCATCGAGCACGAATGACGACGGCTGACGCGGCGCGAGCGGAGCCGACGACTGCGTTTCGCGCGGAATGGTTGCAACAGCGGAATCGCGGCGAGCGGACATGCTCTCGCGCGGAGCATCGCGCGCGACCGGCGGCTTCTCGCGCGTGACGGTCTTGAAGATGTCCGTCATTCGGGTGCCGAGCGAACTTCCGAGCGAGGTGATGTCCTGACGCGAGCGCGCAAAGCCCTGCCGTCCCCGAGCCGGGCCGCGCCGGCGAAAGATGCGCAGGAAATCCACCATGCCGTTCGTTCAACTTTCAGAGCGCGTCGTTGTTACGAGATTCGAGCGTCGGCGATTCGCAGGACCAGAATGAATGAGCGCACGCCGATTGCCCAGCGAACACCCCGGACGACAATCGATCAGCACAATGGCGTCCCCGCTATTTTCGCGGCGGGTGATACAGGCTGAACCGAAAAGGATCAACCTTGGTTGCGCTTAGGCGCCGAAAACTCGTTGAGTTTCAAAGGTTTTCCGGGTGCTGAAGATGCAGGCTCTTTTTCTTTCGGCGCGGGCGTCGTCGTCGAACTTCCGCCGAGTGGGGAGCCTGAACCCGGCGTGGACTGGAAGACGCCCTGGACCCGGCCGCCGCCGGATTCGACGCGGGAGACGCCGGTCGTCATATCGACGATCAGCTTGTCGCCGCGCAGCACGTTCTTTTCCTTGGTCAGCAGCACATTGCCTTCCATCGTCACGGTGTTGGCGCGCATGTCGAAGGTGCCGCGATCGCCGGTGACGGTCTGCTCCTTCTGCGTAACGATAACACCGCCCTTCGCCTCCAGTCTGCGGATCTGCGAACTGCCGCCCGGACCCGGCGTTGCCGATTTCATCGCGGGCTTACCCGATGCGTCATTGTTGTCGTAGAACACGACCAGCGTCTTGCAGCGCATGGTGGTATCGCCCTGCACGACCTTGACGTTACCGCTGAAGGTCGCCGCCTTGTCCTTGTCGCGCATCTCCAGCGAGGCCGCGTCGATCTGAATCGGCTTGTCGCGGTTCTGCGAGAAGCCCTGCACGGCGTTCGGCACGCCGGTCGCGGTCGATGTCTGCGCATGCGCCTCGCTCAAAACACCGGCCACCGCAAACGCCGCGCATATCGCAACGGCACGAAGCGCCGCGCGGCGCGGTCGCATCGTCTTGAGCGCGGCGAATTCCCGAATCGACATCATTTGGTGGCGGCGTCCTGCGTGGGTGCGCCCGTATCCGACGTTTGCGCGTTCGGCGCAACCGAAGAAACGCCCGTTCCATCGGCTTTATTTGCACCTTCCGGAACGAGCACCATCGTCACGCCGCCGTCGAATTTCACCAGTGCGCCGCCTTCGGTGATGCGCAACGTCTTTGCATCGAGCGTCCCATTAAGCAGCTTCACCGCGACGGGCTCATCGGACGACACCGTGCCCGCGCCGAGATCGACCGACGCCTGCGTGAGGCGGGCTTCATATCCCGACGTCGATTGCAGAAAAATATCGTCCTTCAGATCGAGCAGCTGCGCCTTTGAATCGAACAGGCCGTTGCGCGCATCCATCGTCACGCCGGTCTTGTCTTCCATCTGCACCTTTGCGCGCAGTTCGTGCAGTTCGACATTGTTCGGATCGGAAACATCCTGCGTCGCCGACTTCGCCCACAACTCGTAAGGCCGCTGATCCGACGTGAAGCCGGACAGATGCGGCGATTCCATCGTAATCTTCGTTCCCTGCACGGCGAGACCGCCGATGTCGATCGGAAGTTTCGACAGAATGCGGAACGGATTGAACACCGACGCCACCACGATGACGGCAAGCGCCGCGATCACAACAGCCGGCACCGCCTTTCGCATCAGGCGCACGCGCGCGCTGTGGCGTTTTGCTTTCGCAAAACGCGCGTCTGCGCCCGCCTGATAATTGGTGCTGTGAATCGACGACAAGGCCGCTCCGAAGCGTGAATTCGCTGAACTTAAGCAATCTGCGGCGTTTTTGCAGCCCGCGATTTATCCAGTCCCGCCAGACACTTCACCAATACCGGCCAAAAGGCGGAAAAGTGACGGAAAACTGACGGACTTGGAATCGAGTGGCGAGATTAAGATCGAATGGCGAAATTATGAATGCGCGAAAATGTCGTCGTTTTCCCATCCGCCGAGATCGAGCTTGGCCCGCGTCGGCAGGAATTCAAAACACGCCTTCGCAATCGCCTCGCGATTTTCGCGCACGAGCATCGCATCGAGCTTCTCGCGCAGCGCATGAAGATG
>JAFKKP010000315.1 GCA_017305515.1 Hyphomicrobiales bacterium | reverse complement strand
CACGGGCCCGCAATGACCGCCAGCGGCAGCGCATTACCGAATTTGACGGAGCCTGCGGAAACAATCGGTGCGGCTGAATTCTTGACGCTCAAGAAAAACCCTCGATGACCCTTGCGATGACCCTTGGGATTCGAGCCGGACCATGCCGCCCGCGCGGCACGGGATCAAGCCTTGTTCGCAGGTGTTTCAAATATCAGGGTTGCGCCGAAGGCGGCCTCCGGTTTGACGACCAGACGCCCGATATGGCGATGAGAAGCAATGTTGCCGGCCTTCAATATGCGCTCGACCGCATCGAGGTCGGGCGCGGCCAGCCGCAACCCTTCGATGGTCGCACCCGTGCGCTCGACTTTCGGCGTAACGCCAAACTGATCGCGGAAGGCCGTCGCCTCCTCGATCTCGACATCGCCGCGCGGCGTATTGGCGACAAGCCCAAGCGAACTCGAATGCAGTTCCCGCACGCCGGTCACATTGCCGAGAAAAATATGATGATCGGTCGGATTGTCCGCGACCATCACGGCACCCAGCACGCCGCGCGCGCCATTCGCATGCTGCTGCAATTCCTTTTTGTAGAACATCGAGGCATCGCGATGCTGGATGGCGAAGAAGCCGGCATGCGGCGACAATTCATCCCGCGCAAACGCCAGCGTGAATCCGACCGTGATCGTCTTGCCGTCCGGTAATTTGGCCTCGCGCGAAAACGGCAGCGGGCCGGAGATGCCGATCCCGCGTTTTTTGAAATCCTCGACATCGGCTTCGATATTCGTGCTCTCGAAGGCCAGCATCGAGAATCCGTCGCCGCGCGCGATGCGGTCCCGATTGGCGATGCCAAAGATTTTCGCGAGCCCGTCGCCCTTGAGTTTATCCGGCTCGCCGACGGTCAGCACCTCGATGAAAAATCCGGGAAACTGCACGACATGATTATGCGTGCCCCAGGGATGGATATTGCGCGCGCTGACGGCGAAACCCGCGCGGCGATAGAACTCCGCAGCGGCGTCAAGGTTGCGCACCGCATGAACGATATGGTCGAGCCCGCGCGCCACGCTCTCACTTCACCGACGAGAAAGCTGTCGGCTGCAGAAACTGATTGGTGACGCTGGCGATGATGGCGCCGTCCTTCTCGGTTTCATCGCGCGCCAAGATCCATTCGGGATCGGTCTGGAACGCGGTCCACTTCTTTTCGCGCTCGGCCATGTTGTCCCATTGCAAGAGATACGTCAGATCCTGATTGGACTGACCGACCAGCGTGGTGAAAAATCCTGCCTGCCTGATGCCGTGCTTGGCCCACAGCTTCAGCGTGATGTGCTCGAAACGATGCAAGAGCTTCGGCAGCCGCCCCGACACGCAATGATAGACGCGCATTTCGTAAATCATCTCAGCTCCCGGACCGATGTTCTGGTTCTCGTTGTTGGCACGATGATCCGGTATAGTGGCAGCGTTGGCAACCGATCAAGCGCGGCCTGCCGGAGATAACCCATGCGCGCCCTTTTCGTTCTTCTCTCATTTTTCGTCGCGCATTTCGCGCATGCCCAGGGCGCACCGAGCGTCGTCAATCAGGGCGCGGCCGATGTGTCCGTCGGCGGACATTCCGCCGCACGTCAGGGCGACACGACAAGCAATGGCGGCGTGATCGTCGAGGGATCGAGCAACGTCATGATTAACGGCAAGCCTGCGGCGATCGCGGGCGGACGCACCGATTGCGGCGGCGTGGTCACGGGCAACGCTAATGGCGTCTTCATCAACGGCAAGCCGATGGTGACGAACGGCGATCTCGCATCGGGTTGCGCGAACAAATAATCAGACCAACCGGCTCTGCACCATCGCCGCCTGCACGAAAGAGGCGAACAGCGGATGCGGCTCGAACGGACGCGATTTCAGTTCGGGATGATACTGCACGCCGATGAACCACGGATGATCTTCGTATTCGACGATCTCTGGCAACACGCCGTCCGGCGACAATCCCGAAAAACGCAGGCCGTGCTGTTCGAGGCGGTCCTTGTAGGCGGTGTTCACCTCGTAGCGATGGCGATGACGTTCTGAAATCGTCAGCGCGCCGCCATAGACGTCCGACACACGGCTGCCTTTGCGCAGCGTCGCGGGATACGCGCCGAGCCGCATGGTGCCGCCGAGATCGCCCGCTTTTGTGCGTTTTTCAAGCTCGTTGCCTTTGAGCCATTCGGTCATCAGGCCGACAACGGGCTGTTTGGTCTCGCCGAATTCGGTCGAGTTCGCGCCCTCGATACCGGCGAGATTTCGCGCGGCTTCGATCACCGCCATCTGCATGCCGAAACAGATTCCGAAATAGGGAACGTCGCGCTCGCGTGCGAATTGCGCAGCCTTGATCTTTCCTTCCGCGCCGCGCTGTCCGAACCCGCCCGGCACCAGAATGCCGTTGACATGTTCGAGGAACGGCGCGGGGTCTTCGTTCTCGAAGACTTCGGATTCGATCCAGTCGAGATTGACCTTGACCTTGTTGGCGATGCCGCCGTGCGACAGCGCCTCGATGAGGGATTTGTAAGCGTCCTTCATACCGGTGTATTTGCCGACAATCGCAATCGTCACCTCGCCTTCGGGATGACGAACGCGCTCGTTGATCGTGTGCCACGAGTCGAGCGCCGGCGGCTTCACATCGGCGATGCCGAACGCCGCGAGCACTTCGTCATCCAAACCCGCAGCGTGATACGCTTCCGGCACGGCGTAGATGTTGTCCACGTCGCGCGCCTCGATCACGGCGGTTTCGCGCACGTTGCAGAACAGCGCCAATTTACGCCGTTCTTCCTTCGGGATTTCGCGATCGGTGCGGCAGAGCAGAATATCCGGCTGGATACCGATTGAGCGCAGTTCTTTCACCGAATGCTGCGTCGGCTTGGTTTTCAGTTCGCCTGCGCTTGGAATGAACGGCAGCAGCGTGAGGTGGATATAGATCACGTCGCCGCGCGGCAGATCGTTCTTCACCTGGCGAATGGCCTCGAAGAACGGCAGGCCTTCGATGTCGCCGACCGTGCCGCCGACTTCGCACAGCACGAAATCGTAGCCCTCGTTGCCGTTGAGGATGAAATCCTTGATGGCATTGGTGACGTGAGGAATGACCTGAATGGTCGCGCCGAGATAATCGCCGCGCCGTTCCTTGGTCAGGATGTCCTGATAGATGCGCCCGGTCGTGATGTTGTCGGCCTTGGTCGCAGGCCGTCCGGTGAATCGCTCATAGTGACCGAGATCGAGATCGGTTTCCGCGCCGTCATCGGTCACGAACACTTCGCCGTGCTGATACGGCGACATCGTTCCCGGATCGAGATTGAGATAGGGATCGAGTTTACGAAGGCGGACCTTGTAGCCTCGCGACTGCAACAGCGCGCCTAAAGCTGCCGATGCCAAACCTTTGCCGAGCGAGGAGACCACGCCGCCGGTGATGAAAATATACCGCGCCATGGGATTCAACCTTTAACGCCGCGCGCGCGATTCGCAAAACGAATAGCGCCGTTCGCACGCTTATTTGCGATGCTGTGGGTGACTGGGAAATATGTGCGGAGTCAGCACATTGGAAGTGATGCTTCGCGCATGCGCTCAAGCGCGTCACGCATGCCTTGCGCCCGTTCGCGACAAAGTTGCGATTATCGCGACTGCGGAGCCTGTGGCGCGGCAGGTGCGACCGGAGCAGCCGGGGTCGCTGGCGCGTCGGGCTTCTTCAGCGAGTCCAGAAGATTGCCCGGAGCCTTGTCGCCAGAAAGCGGCGCGGTGCTGTTATTGATGATCGAGGCCGGCTGGCGCTCGTAGCCCGCGTACCATGCCAGAAAAAGGCTGGTCGCAAAGAACCCGGCCGCGAGGATCGCCGTCGTGCGGGTCAGAAGATTTGTCGTGCCCCGGCTCGACATGAAGCCGCCGGCACCGCCGCCGCCAATGCCAAGCCCGCCGCCTTCCGAACGCTGGAGCAGCACCACGCCGATCAGCGCGGCGACAAGCATCAGGTGAATGACAAGAACGACGGTTTGCATGTTGGCCTTCCGTCGCAAACGCCGGTGGCCGTGGAATCGGCAACACTGAAGTTTGCGGGGTTGAAGTTGGGCGGTCTTTACACGATCGGACGTGTGATTGCCACCGCTTTGCCCGATCTAGGGAGTGGCGGCTGCGATGGCAAGGAAATCGGAGGCTTTCAGGCTCGCTCCGCCGATCAGCGCACCGTTTACATGAGGAACTGCCAGCAACTCGGCGGCATTCGACGGCTTCACCGAGCCGCCGTAGAGAATACGAATGGCTTCGCCGTCATTCTTAAAGCGTTGCGTTAAGTTATTCCGAATAAATTCATGGACTTGCGCTACGTCCTTCACAGTCGGCGTGAGGCCTGTTCCAATCGCCCAGACCGGCTCATAGGCAATCACAAGCGTCTTTACGGTTGCGCTGTCCGGTACCGATCCGTTGAGCTGGCTGCCGACAATCTCCAGCGTCTTTCCGGCATCGCGCTGGCCCTGCGTCTCGCCGACGCAGACAATCGCCAGAAGCCCTGCCCGCCACGCCGCCTCGGCCTTGGCGCGCACGATGGCGTCGGTATCGGCATGGTCCGCACGCCGTTCGGAATGGCCGACAATCACAGCCGTCGCACCTGCGTCCGCCAGCATTTCCGCCGAAATATCGCCGGTATGCGCGCCCGACGCGGCTGTATGGCAATCCTGTGCGCCGACCGCGACCTTCGACCCGGACACTTCCGCAGCCGCCAGAAACAGCAACTGCGCGGGCGGACAGATCAGCAGATCGGCCTTGGCGGATACCGCCGCCGCCCCCTGCGCGATGGCGCCGAGTTCTGCCAACGAAGCCTTCAGACCGTTCATCTTCCAGTTGCCCGCAATCAGCGGACGAGGCTTCTCGGCCATCGCATCTCTCTCGCTCAGGGTTGCGCTCCGGGGGCTAACAGACGCTCCGGTTAAACGCCAGTTCCCGCAAGCATGTGTCCACATCGCGCCATTAACCGCGCTTTCGCGTCGCTGCCTGCGCGGTTGCTAGGGAACTGCCGCCCCTTTATATGTTGGCCGAACAATGCGGTAACGCCCTGCCGGCCCTACCCGCCCCCTCAAAACAACAAGTTGGACTCCATGCTCCGAGGAATGCGCAAAGCCTCATCGAACTGGCTCGGCAAGTCGGTGATGGTCGTCATGTTCAGCGTGCTGATCGTGTCGTTCGGCATCTGGGGCATTGCGGACGTGTTCAAGGGATCGGGCCGCACCGACGTCGCCACCGTCGGCGACGCGACGATTTCGACCGACCAGTTCCGCAATATCTACACCGACCGCCTCCAGCAGTTCGGCCGCCAGTTCGGCCGTCCGCTGACGAGCGAACAGGCGCGCGCCTTCGGCCTCGACCGCCAGGTACTGCAACAGGTGCTCGCGGAATCCGCGCTCGACCAGCAGACCAAGAAGATGTCGCTTGGTCTTTCGGATCAGGACATCGCGCGCGCGATTGCCGACGATCCGAACTTCAAGGGCCTCGACGGCAAGTTCGACCGTGCGCGCTTCGACGCGATAATCCGCAACTTCGGTTACAACGAGCAGAAATACATCGCCGAGCAACGCCGCGTCTCGTTGCGCCGTCAGATCACCGGCACGATCACGACCGGGCTTGAGCCGACCAAGACGCAGATGGAGGCGCTGGTGCGTTTCCAGAACGAGCAGCGTTCGGTGCAGTACCTCACGCTCACTGCCGCACAGGCCGGCAAGATCGATCCTCCCTCGCCTGAGGCGCTTGCCGCCTATTTCGACGAGCGCAAGCAACTCTTCCGCGCGCCGGAATACCGCAAGATCGCCATTCTCACTCTGACGCCGGATGAAATGGCAAAGGCCATCACGGTTTCGGACGACGACGCGAAGAAGGAATACGATCAGAAGCGCGAGAAATATGTCACGCCGGAAAAGCGTCAGGTGCTCCAGATCACCTTCCCGTCCGAGGACGAGGCGAAGGCTGCGCGCGCAAAAATGGACAGCGGCACCTCGTTCGAGGACCTCGCCAAGCAGCGCGATCTGAAACCCGCCGACATCGATCTCGGCACCGTCACCAAGGCAAGCCTCGGCGATCCGGCGTTTGCGGATGTCGCCTTCGCGCTGCCGCTCAATGGCGTCAGCCAGCCGGTCAAGGGCGCGCTGTCGACCGCCTTGCTGAAAGTGACGAAGATCGAAGCCGGCAACACGCCGACGTTTGAAAGCCTCTCGGCGAAGATCAAAACCGAACTCGCCCAACAGCGCGCGCGCGATCAGTTGCGCGATCTGCACAACAAGATCGAGGACGAGCGCGGCGGCGGCGCGAACATCGCCGAAGCCGCCAAGAAGCTCGGCCTCGGCGCCGTGACGATCGAAGCCGTCGACCGCTCGGGCCGCGCGCCGGACGGTCAACCGGTGAAGGGACTTCCCTCCGGCGTCGACATCGTCTCGCAGGCGTTCGCATCCAACATCGGCGTCGAGAACGACTCGATCCAGAACAATGGCGGCGAGATCTGGTATGACGTGCTCGGCATCACGCCCTCGCGCGACCGTCCGCTCGACGAAGTAAAGGCACAGGCCGAACAACGCTGGATGGACGATCAGGTGGCAACGCGCCTGCGCGCGAAGGCGACCGAAATCGTCGACAAGCTCAACAAGGGCGGCAAGCTCGACACGGAAGCCACCGCAGCCGGCGTGAAGGTGCAGACCGCTGGCCCCTTCAAGCGCGACGCGGATGTGAAAGGCGTGCCGGATCGTCTGGTCAACGCTGCCTTCCGCACGCCGAAGGACGGCATCGGCCAGACCGAAGGCTCAGGGCCGAGCGACCAGATCGTGTTCAGGGTGACGGACATCGTCGTGCCCGCGATCGACATGTCGTCGGAAGACGCGAAGAAACTTAAAGACAATCTGATCCGCGCGATGACCGAGGAACAGGTTCAGCAATATGTCGGCAAGGTCGAGTCCGAACTCGGCACCAAGATCAATCCAAGCGCATTCGCTGTCGCGACAGGTGCGGCGGCAAGCCAGTAACGCCCTGGAATTTCCGGCGGACTTTCGGGGCGACAGATGGACGACCTCAAGACGATCATCGGCAAAGTCGCCACCGGCGCATCGCTGACGCGTGAGGAAGCAGCAGACGCGTTCGACCGTGTGATGTCGGGCGAAGCGACGCCGTCGCAGCTCGGCGGCTTGCTGATGGCGCTGCGCGTGCGCGGCGAGACCGTCGATGAAATCACCGGCGCCGTCAGCGCGATGCGCGCCAAGATGCTCACCGTCAAAGCCCCTGCCGATGCCGTCGACATTGTCGGCACCGGCGGCGACGGCTCGGGCTCCGTCAATGTTTCGACGTGCGCGTCGTTCATCGTCGCGGGTGCCGGCGTTCCGGTGGCGAAACACGGCAACCGCGCCCTCTCCTCGAAATCTGGCGCCGCCGACGTGCTCGGTGCGCTCGGCGTGAAGGTTGACATCACGCCGGAGCAGGTCAGCAAGTGCATCGCCGAGACCGGCATCGGCTTCATGTTCGCGCCGACGCATCATCCGGCGATGAAGAATGTCGGGCCGACGCGCGTCGAACTCGCAACCCGCACGATCTTCAATCTGCTTGGACCGCTGTCCAATCCCGCCGGCGTGAAGCGTCAGATGGTCGGCGTGTTCTCCAAACACTGGGTGCAGCCGCTGGCGCAGGTCTTGAAAAATCTCGGCGCTGAATCGGTCTGGGTCGTTCACGGCTCGGACGGTCTCGACGAGATCACCCTCACCGGCCCGACGCATGTTGCGGCTTTGGAAAAAGGTAATATCCGCACCTTCGACGTCACGCCGGAGGATGGCGGCTTGCCGCGCGCGGACGGTGCCGAACTCAAAGGTGGCGACGCGCAGGCCAATGCGAAGGCGCTGAGTGCGGTGCTTCAGGGCAAGCCGAGCGCGTATCGCAATGTGGCGCTGCTGAACGCCGCTGCCGCGTTTATCGTCGCAGGCAAAGCAAAGGATTTGAAGGAAGGCGTTGCGCTCGGCACCAAGTCGCTCGACAGTGGATCTGCGGCGGAGAAGCTCAACCTTCTCGTCGCCGTTTCTAATGCTTGAGGAAGATCGGCCTTTGTCAGACATCCTCACCAAGATCGAAACTTACAAGCGCGAGGAAATCGCGGCGGCCAAGCGCGCGGTCTCCTTGAGCGACATGGAAGCGCGCGCGAAGGCCGCATCGAAGCCGCGCGGCTTCGTCAACGCGATCAAGAACAAAATCGCCAATGGCGACTACGCGCTGATTGCTGAAATCAAGAAGGCGTCGCCATCGAAAGGCTTGATCCGCGCCGACTTCGATCCGCCCGCCCTCGCCAAGGCCTATGAACAAGGCGGCGCAGCGTGCTTGTCCGTGCTGACCGACACGCCCTCGTTTCAGGGCTCGCTTGAATTCATGGTCGCAGCGCGCGCGGCGGTGTCCCTGCCCGTTCTGCGCAAGGATTTCATGTACGACACCTACCAGATCGCGGAAGCACGCGCGCATGGCGCAGACTGCATCCTCATCATCATGGCGGCACTCGACGATGCGACGGCGAAGGACATCGAGAATGCCGCCTTCGCGCACGGCATGGATGTTCTTCTCGAAGTTCACAACGCGCAAGAACTCGACCGCGCGCTGAAGCTCAAGTCGCCGCTGCTCGGCGTCAACAACCGTAACCTGCGCACGTTTGAAGTGACGCTGGCGGCAAGCGAAGCACTTGCGCCGCTGATTCCAAAAGACCGCATCATGGTCGGCGAGAGCGGCATCTTCACGCCCGCCGATCTGTCGCGTCTCGCAAAAGTCGGCATGGAAACGTTCCTCGTCGGCGAAAGCCTGATGCGGCAGACGGACGTGACGGCAGCAACACGCACGCTTCTTGCACGCGAAACACAACGCGCCACCGGGACGCGCTGAGCATGGCCAAGGCTCAAAAGAAGGCTCGAACAAAAGCTCGCGCCAATAGAGCCAAGAGCAAGCCCGCCCTCACCCATATCGATGCCAAAGGCGAGGCGCACATGGTGGATGTCTCCGCCAAGGAAGACACCGAACGCACCGCAATTGCCGAAGGCGCGGTCGTGATGACGGCCAAGACGCTTGCCGTGATCGAAAAAGGCAACGCCAAGAAAGGCGACGTGCTCGGCACGGCGCGCGTCGCGGGCATCATGGCGGCGAAAAAAACGCATCAGCTCATTCCACTGTGTCATCCGCTCGCGATTTCAAAGATCACGCTTGAGATAACCGTCGATCCGAAGCTGCCCGGCTGCCGGGTCACTGCCACCGTGAAAGTCAAAGGCCCGACCGGCGTCGAGATGGAAGCCCTCACTGCCGTCTCCGTCGCGTGCCTGACGATCTACGACATGGTGAAGGCGGTCGAGCGTGGCGTGCGCATCGACAACGTCCATCTCGTCGAGAAAATGGGCGGCAAGTCCGGTCACTACCGGGCGGCGAACTAGGAACCTCTCATGGCGCTGATGCCGGTTGCCGATGCGCTCAAAGCCGTGCTCGACGGCGCATCTGCGCTGCCGGAAGAAACCGTTGCGCTCGATGACGCGTTTCATCGCACGCTCGCGCAAGACCTGGCGGCGCTCCGCACCCAGCCGCCCGCCGACATGTCGGCGATGGACGGTTACGCGGTTCGCGTGGCGGATGCGTCCCTCAATGCGCGGCTAAAAATCATCGGCGAGGTCGCGGCGGGCAAGCCTTTCGATGCCACGGTCAATACTGGCGAAGCGGTGCGCATTTTCACCGGCGGCGTCATCCCGAAGGGCGCGGACACTGTCGTCATTCAGGAAGACACCACGCGCGAGGGCGATATCGTTGTCGTCACAGAAGCCGCGCAACCCTCGCGGCATATTCGCAGAGCGGGCATCGATTTCCGCGAAGGCGACATTCTCATTCGCAAAGGCACGCCGCTCACCGACCGCCATCTCGGCCTCGCCGCCAGCGCCAATCATCCTCATCTGCCCGTGCATCGGCGTCCGAAAGTTGCGATCCTCGCCACCGGCGACGAACTGGTGATGCCGGGCACTACGCCGGCGCACGGCCAGATCGTTTACTCCAACGGCTATGCGTTGCGACCGCTTATCCGCTCGGCGGGTGCAGATGTGATTGATCTCGGCATCGCAGCCGACACCGTCGAAGCCACGACCGCCGCCATCCGCAAGGCGCGCGATCTTGATGCGGACGTTCTGGTGACGACCGGCGGCGCGTCGGTCGGCGAGCACGATCTCGTCAAGCGCGCATTTGAGTCCGAAGGCACGCAGATGTCGTTCTGGCGCATCGCCATGCGTCCCGGAAAACCGATGATGAGCGGCAGACTCGGGCCGATGCGCGTGCTCGGCCTGCCCGGCAACCCGGTGTCGTCCTATGTCTGCGGCTTTCTGTTTCTGGTGCCGCTCATCCGCGCGCTGTCGGGTGCGGCGAGCGTCGATCATCGGCACGAATCCGCCATCCTCGATCGAGATCTTCCCACCAACGACCTTCGCCAGGACTATCAGCGCGCCCGCCTCGATGTCGGTCCTGACGGAGTGCTTCGCGCGATGCCGGTGAATCACCAGGACAGTTCGCTGGTCGCGAACCTCGCCTCGGCCGGCGCGCTGATCGTGCGCCCGCCGCATGCCCCAGCGGCCGCCAAAGGCTCCGCCGTCAGCATCCTGCGGCTTCCCGTCTAACGATCTGGATTTTGTTCACTCAATTTTAACGGTTGCGGAACACATATGGAACATATAGTGTTCGTTCATGATTTGTTTCGAGTGACTCGCGGGCCGGCTGCGGCGGCCTCTGTGCAATCCGGGGATTATGGGGACCGTCCCGATGCTGACACGAAAACAATACGAGCTTTTGCGGTTCATCAACGAGCGGCTAAAAGAGGCCGGCGTACCGCCATCGTTCGATGAAATGAAGGACGCGCTTGATCTGCGCTCCAAATCCGGCATCCACCGGCTGATTACGGCTCTGGAAGAACGCGGCTTCATCCGCCGCCTCGCCAACCGCGCCCGCGCCATCGAGGTCATCAAGCTGCCGGACGTCGGCGGCAACACCGGCGGCAAGCGCGGCTTCACCCCCAGTGTCATCGAGGGCAATCTCGGCAAGGTCCGTGGCGGCTCGTCCGACGGCGGCAACGACAACGTCGCGGTGCCCGTCATGGGCCGGATCGCAGCCGGTACGCCGATCGAGGCCATCCAGACCCGCAGCCACACCATCACCGTGCCGCCCGACATGCTCGGCTCCGGCGAACACTATGCCCTCGAAGTGCGCGGCGATTCGATGATGGAAGCCGGCATTCTCGACGGCGACACGGTTCTGATCCAGAAGAACGACGCCGCCGATACCGGCGACATCGTGGTGGCCCTGATCGACGACGAGGAAGCCACGCTGAAGCGTTTCCGCCGCAAGGGCGCATCCATCGCGCTTGAGCCTGCGAACGCATCCTACGAGGTCCGCATTCTGCCGCCGAACCGTGTGCAGATTCAAGGCAAGCTGATCGGGCTGTTTCGGAAATACTAATCTTCCGCCTGAAGATCGCTTTCCGCCGGCGTGGCATCGATGGTGCGCGCCGGCGTTTTCTTTAAACTCGCCGTGTCCGGTTCGGCTTCAGCGACCGCAGGCGCCCAGGGCCGATCGACGCCACGCGGCCTGTTCGCCGTGATCATAAAACCGCTGTCGATTTTGTAGAGCGCCAGCGTCCCTCGCCGCTTCAATATCTCCTGATCGAACACCATCGCCGCGCAATCGCTTGGCGGCTGGCGTGGGGTGACGATTATCGCGGCGCGGACGCAGTCGTCCGCGAGCGCCTCGGGCTTTAGCGACAGCGCGACAAGTTTGCCGCCCGCGCCCGCAACGACGCACCCGGCCTCGTCGCATGACACGCCATCGCTGAGCGCCGCATCCGTCGCTGCGCGCGGATCGGCGTCCGCCGCAAGCCATTCGCGCACTAGAAACGCGTCCTTGGACACGCGCATCACGCGCAGCAGGCCGTCTTTGCCGCGCACGCCCACGGTCTGGCCGTCGCCCGATACAAGAATATCCGGGCGCGGCGTCGCCAGCGCCCATACGGCCGCCAGCACAATCGCGCCCGCCCCCGCCCAGCGCAGCGGCGTGCGCAGCAATCCCATCAGGATGACGCCGAGGCTCATGGCGGCAAGCGGCCCGCTGCCGAAACTCGCCATCCGCCCGATCGCGCCGGGCAAGGCTGCGACCCATTGCGCGACCACGATCATCCAGCCGATGCCGACATCCATCAGCCGCCAGAAGATGCCGTCGAAGCCGAACGGCATCGCGATCAGTCCGAGCAGGCCCGCCGGCATCACGAGGCCGGAGACCACCGGCATCGCCGCGAGGTTGGCGAGCACGCCATAGGGCGTGACGCGATGGAAATGAAACGCGGCATAGGGCGTGGTCGCAAGCCCCGCGATCAGCGACGCCAGAGCAAGCGCGACGATCTCGCGCCCGCCCCACAGCGCCGCGCGCGCAGCCCGTGAATTATCCGGCGAAGCGAACAGATTGGGCATGCCGATCTGCACGATGGCGACGAGTCCAAGCGTGGCGGCGAACGACATCTGGAAGCTCGGATGCACCAGGGCTTCGGGCGCGGCGATCATCACGATCATCGCGGCAATCGCCAGCGTCCTGAACGTGATCGCGCGACGGTCCACCATCACCGCGATCAGCACGACCGCCGTCATGAAGTACGAACGCTGCGTGGCGACTTCCGCACCTGACAACAGAAGATAGAAAGTCGCGGCGATGAGCGCGGCCAGCGCCGACCATTTCTTGATCGCGAACGTCACCGTCAGCACCGGAAACAAAGCGAGCAAGGCGCGCACCGCGAAGAACACAACGCCCGCGACCACCGCCATGTGATAGCCGGAGATCGACAGCACATGACCCAGACCTGAAATGAACATTGCGTCGTTGACCGGCGTCGAGATCGCATCGCGCCGCCCGGTCAGCAGCGCGGTTGCGATGGCGCGGTTGTCGCCGGTCAGGACGCCACGAATGCGCGCATCGATGGCGTCGCGCATTCCCTGCATCGACGCCGCGTAACGCAGATAAAGTCCGCCGCTCTTCGGCGCCTCGACCGTCTTGATGGCACCCATCGCGAAACCGGACGCGCCGATGCCCTGAAAATACATGTCGCGGCCGAAGTCATAAGAACCCGGACGCTGCGGCGACAGCGGCGGCTGCAACCGCGCCTTCAGTTCGACAAAGCTGCCGACATCTGGCGCGGTCCCCTTGCGCACCGACAATCGCACGCGGTCGATCTTCGTCTGCCCGCGCCCGGCATCCATCTCCTCGACGCGCAACACGAAGCGGTCCGTGCGCTCGCGCTCTTCGTGCGTTTCGACGAATCCTTTCAGCGCAACCGAATAGACCGGCTTGGTCAGCACGACATGCGCGACGCGCGCGGATTTCCATGTCGCCGCCGCGAAACCGGAGGCGACGGCCGAGATCATCACAAGAACGGGAAAGAAATTTTGCCTGCGCGCAAGAAACGCCACCGCGCAAAGAAACGCAGCTGTGGGTGCGACGACCGCAAGCACAGGCTCGCGATCCGCCGCGAAATAGAATGCGATACCTGCGCCGAACGCGACCGGCACCCAGGGCAACAAGCGCCCCGGTCCAGCTTCGGCCTTTATCCAGGATTGAATCGTTTCAACGAGCGCCGGAAGAAACCCGCTGCCGTAAGACGCAACATGCTGCGTGGTTCGCGGCGGCCAGGCGATGGCCCTGCCGGCGCCCCGCAAACGCAGCTTCTCTCGTTCGCTTTCGTCAGCCATGCCCGCCCCGAATTCGACAGGCGATGCTAGCTAACGATCAGACGCTGAATAGCGGAACGGATGCAGAATACGTCGGTGACTTTAGCTTGGGGCTGATACTTTCGCCCGATCAGCCGGAGGCTGATATCTTTGCGTAACTGTCGCGCAGGCCGACGGTGCGGTTGAACACCGACTTGCCGGGCACGGAGTCCTTGTCGCGGCAGAAATAGCCCTGCCGCTCGAACTGATAGGCGCCGCCAAAATTCTCGCTTGCGAGTGCAGGCTCCAGCATCGCGTTGACGACTTCGAGCGACTTCGGGTTGAGTTGCGAGACAAAATTCGCGGCGTCCGGCGACGGATCGGAAAACAGATTGTCGTAGACGCGAACCTCCGCTGGCACGGCCTGCGCCGCTGCGACCCAGTGGATCGTCGCCTTCACCTTGCGTCCGTCCGGCGCGTTGCCGCCGCGCGTCGCGGGATCGTAAGTGCAACGCAGTTCGACCACATTGCCGCGCGCGTTCTTCACCGCCTCCTTGCAGGTGATGAAGTAGCCGTAACGCAGCCGCACTTCCCGCCCCGGCGCCATGCGAAAGAACTTCTTCGGCGGATCTTCCATGAAGTCGTCCTGTTCGATGAACAGTTCGCGGCCGAACGGAATCTTGCGCGAGCCTTGCGACGGATCGTCGGGGTGATTAATGGCGTCGAGTTCTTCGCTCTCGCCTTCCGGATAATTCTCGATCACGACTTTCAGCGGATGCAGCACGGCCATCCGGCGCGGCGCGGTTTTGTTCAGCGTCTCGCGAACAGAAAAATCGAACATGCCGAGATCGACGGTGGAATTCGCCTTCGCGACGCCAATGCGCTTGACGAAATCGCGCAGCGCATCCGCCGGAATGCCGCGGCGCTGAAGTCCGGCCAGCGTCGGCATGCGCGGATCGTCCCAGCCGGTGACGTGATTGCCGCGCACAAGTTCAGTCAGCACGCGCTTTGACAGCAGCGTGTAGGTAACATTGAGGCGCGCGAATTCATATTGATGCGGCCGCGACGGCACCGGAAGATTTTCAAGGCACCAATCGTACAGCGGGCGGTGATCCTCGAACTCCAGCGTGCAGATGGAATGCGTAATGTGCTCGATGGCGTCGGACTGGCCGTGCGCGAAATCGTAGCTCGGATAGATCTTCCACGCCTCGCCGGTGCGCGGGTGATGCGCGTGCAGAATGCGATACAGCACCGGGTCGCGCAGATTGATGTTGCCGGAGCCCATATCGATCTTGGCGCGCAGCACGCGCGCGCCGTTCGGAAATTCGCCCGCGCGCATCCGTGCGAACAGATCGAGGTTTTCTTCCACGCTGCGATTGCGGAACGGCGAATTCTGTCCCGCTTCCGTCAGCGTGCCGCGCGTGAGACGGATTTCGTCCTGCGTCTGGTCGTCGACATAGGCCTTGCCGGTTTTGATGAGCGAAACGGCCCAGTCGTAAAGCTGCTCGAAATAATCCGACGCATAATGAAGGTGCTTGCCCCAGTCGAAGCCGAGCCACTTCACGTCGCGCTGGATCGCGTCGATATATTCCTGCTCTTCCTTGGTGGGATTGGTGTCGTCGAAGCGCAGATGGCAGCGCCCGCCGAATTCCTCGGCGATGCCGAAGTTGAGACAGATCGATTTGGCGTGGCCGAGATGCAGATAGCCGTTCGGTTCCGGCGGAAAGCGCGTCACCACGCCTTTCGTTTTTCCCGAAGCCAGGTCCGCCGCGACGATGTCGCGGATGAAGTCGCGGCCCGCCTCGCTGCCGGGATTTTGCGCCGAATCGTCAGTCATGCATGCCTTCCAAGTTGCGCCCTCTTTGCCAAATCCGCATGGCCCCGCCAAGGCCTCAAGCGCCTGCGCCAAGGTGGAAAGAGCGCGGAATTGCGGCTCCAATTCGCCGTGGGACATCACGAAAAGGGTGTGATAAACGCCGCCTGAAATGACCGCACCCGTCGTCACCCGCTTCGCGCCCTCGCCCACCGGCTTCCTTCATATCGGCGGCGCGCGCACCGCGTTGTTCAACTGGCTCTATGCAAAGAAGCACGGCGGCAAAATGCTGCTGCGGATCGAGGACACCGACCGCGAGCGTTCGACCGAGCCCGCGATTGCCGCGATTCTCGAAGGGCTGAAATGGCTCGGCATTAAATGGGATGACGAGACGGTCTATCAGTTCCAGCGCGCGGCACGTCACCGCGAAGTGGCCGAGCAACTCCTCGCCTCCGGAAATGCCTATCGCTGTTACGCCACCGCCGAAGAATTGACGCAGATGCGCGAACTCGCGCGCGCCGAGGGCCGCGCGATCCGCTATGACGGGCGCTGGCGCGACCGCGATCCGTCGGAAGCGCCCGCCGGTGCGAAGCCGACCATTCGCCTGAAAGCGCCGACCACCGGCGAGACCGTGATCGAGGATCAGGTTCAGGGCCGCGTCGTCTGGCAGAATGAGAACCTCGACGATCTGGTTCTGCTGCGCTCGGACGGCAATCCGACTTACATGCTCGCGGTCGTGGTGGACGATCACGACATGGGCGTGACGCATGTCATCCGCGGCGACGATCACCTCATCAACGCCGCGCGGCAGAAACAGATTTACGACGCGCTCGGCTGGAGCGTTCCGGTGATGGCGCACATTCCGCTCATTCACGGCCCGGATGGATCGAAACTCTCCAAGCGTCACGGCGCGCTCGGCGTCGAGGCCTATCGCGCAATGGGCTACCTGCCGGAGGCGTTGCGCAATTATCTCGTTCGGCTCGGCTGGAGCCACGGCGATCAGGAGATTTTCTCGACGCAGGAAATGATCGACGCGTTCGATCTCGCCTCAATCGGCCGCTCGGCGGCGCGGTTCGATTTTGCAAAACTGGAAAATCTCAACGGTCACTACATCCGCACGTCCGACGACAAGGCGTTGCTCGCCGCGTTCGAGGACGTGCTGCAATTTGTGCAAGGTGGCGAGGCCATTCAGGCCAAGCTCAACGATACGACCCGCGCACAACTTTTGGCCGCGATGCCCGGATTGAAGGAGCGCGCCAAGACGATTGTCGAACTGATCGACAGCGCGAAGTTCATTTTCGCCGAGCGCCCGCTCGAAATGGAACCGAAAGCGGCGGCCGTGCTAACACCTGAGACGCGACAACTGATCGGGCGGCTTCGCGCGGCGCTCGATGACGTGAAAAACTGGAACGCGGAAACGACCGAGGCCGCAATGCGCGCCTTCGCCGAGCAGAACGGCCTCAAACTCGGCGGCGTCGCCCAGCCTTTGCGCGCCGCCCTGACCGGACGCACCACCTCGCCCGGCATCTTCGACGTGCTGGCTGTGTTGGGCCGCGAAACCTGCCTCGAACGGCTTCAGGATCAGGCCGCCGGATAGTCCCGGAAATGCCTGTCTTTAGGCTTATCTGCCCTATCTTGCAGCGCACACAACAATAAGCTACCCATTTAGGCATAGGTTCTGGGACAATTGGCTCGCCGCGTCCTATATGGCGTCCGTAAGCCTCGTTTGCCCTGTGTAACTCTGTCATCGGGGACTGTGCGATGGATGCAAAAACCAACACCAAAAAAGCCACGCTGACCGTCGACGGCAAATCGGTCGATTTTCCGGTCCTCAGCGGCAGCGTCGGGCCGGACGTCATCGACATCAGCAAGCTCTACGCGCAGACCGGGATGTTCACCTACGACCCCGGCTTCACCTCAACGGGCTCGTGCGACTCCAAGATCACCTATATCGACGGCGACGCCGGCATTCTTCTCTATCGCGGCTATCCTATCGAGCAGCTCGCCGAGAAAGGCGACTTCCTCGAAACCTGTTATCTGCTGCTTTACGGAGAACTTCCGACCGCCGCGCAGAAGAAGGATTTCGACGAGCGCGTGACGCGCCACACGATGGTGCACGAGCAGATGGCCCGCTTCTTCCAGGGCTTCCGCCGCGACGCGCATCCGATGGCCGTCATGGTCGCGTCCGTCGGCGCACTCGCCGCGTTCTACAACGACTCGACCGATATTTCCGATCCCAAGCAGCGCATGATCGCCTCCATGCGCATGATCGCGAAGATTCCGACGCTGGCTGCGATGGCCTACAAATACAATATCGGCCAGCCCTTCGTTTATCCGAAGAACTCGCTGTCGTTCGCAGCCAATTTCCTCAACATGTGCTTTGCTGTCCCGTGCGAGGACTACAAGATCAATCCGGTGCTGGCCGAAGCACTCGATAAAATCTTTATTCTGCATGCCGATCACGAACAGAACGCGTCGACCTCGACCGTGAGGATCGCCGGCTCATCAGGCGCAAATCCGTTCGCCTGCATCGCGGCCGGCATCGCCTGCCTGTGGGGACCGGCGCATGGCGGTGCCAACGAAGCCGCGTTGCAGATGCTCGCCGAAATCGGCAGCGTCGATAAGATTCCTGAGTTCATCGCAAAGGTGAAGGACAAGAACTCGAACGTCCGTCTGATGGGCTTCGGCCACCGCGTCTACAAAAACTACGATCCGCGCGCCAAGATCATGCAGCAGATGTGTCACAAAGTCTTGAAGGAGACCGGCCACGCCAACGAGCCGCTGCTGCCGATCGCGCTGGAACTTGAAAAGATCGCGCTCAACGATCCGTATTTCATCGAGCGCAAGCTCTATCCGAACGTCGATTTCTATTCGGGCATCACGCTGAAGGCGATGGGCTTCCCGACCTCGATGTTCACGGTGCTGTTCGCGGTCGCCCGCACCGTCGGCTGGATCAGCCAGTGGAGCGAGATGATCCAGGATCCGCATCAGAAGATCGGCCGACCCCGCCAATTGTATTCCGGCGCCACCAGCCGCGATTATGTGGACATGGGCAAGCGCAAGTAATTTGAACTCATGGAATGTAAAACGGCCGGTGATGAACCGGCCGTTTTTATTTGCGCGCGTTCTGCATCGTCTCGATCACGACTTCGGCGGCGCGTTCGCTCGGCCTTTTGCCGCCGGTGGACATGATCCCTTCGAGCCGTTTGAAGGCGTCGATCTGCCGTTCACGAACTGGCGTATCGGCAAGAACGTCGCGCAGAACCGGTGCGAGTTTTTCCGGCGTGAAATCGTCCTGTAAAAATTCCGGAATGACGTTTTCGCCCAGAATGATGTTCGGCAGGATAATCGACGACGTCTTGATAACGCGGCGCGCGATGAAGGCCTCGACCGGCGTCACTTTGTAGACCGCAACCATCGGCACATTCGCCAACGCAAGTTCAAGCGTGACGGTGCCGGATTTCGCTAGCGCCGCGCGCGCGGAGCGGAATGCCGACAACTTGTCCTGGTCGCTGACGACGATCTTCGGCTGCACGAGCCAATGCACCGTTGCCGCGCGCACGCGCTCCTGAAGATGCGGCGTGGTCGCCAAGATCGGCTCGAACTCCGCACCCATCGCCTTCAGCAATTTCAGCGTGACGCCGAACACAGCCATGTTGCGCGCGATTTCGCTGCCGCGACTGCCGGGAAGAAGCACGAGTACTGGGGGCGAGGTATCGCGGCGCTGCTGCTCGGATGCGTTTGGCCTTAGCGATTCAAGATGCTCCAGCAGCGGATGGCCCACGTAAGTGCAAGGCGGGCCGCCGAGACGCCTGTGAACCTCCGGCTCGAACGGCAGCACCGCCATCAGCCGGTCAACATAGGCGCTCATCGCCTTGGCGCGATGCGGACGCCACACCCACACCGTCGGCGACACATAGTTCACAATGGGGATTGACGAGTCGCGCTTGCGCACGCGTTTCGCCACGCGCTGCGTGAAATCGGGACTGTCGATGATGACCAGAACATCTGGCTTAGCCTTGAGCACGGCGTCGGTCGCTTCACGAATGCGCGCCAAGATCATCGGCAGTTTTCGCGGGATCGCTGCAAGGCCGATGATCGCCAGCTCCTGAATCGGAAACAGCGAGGTCAGTCCGTGCTCCGCCATGTGACGGCCGCCTATTCCGGAAAATTCGACATTTGCACCGAGCTTCGCGCGCAGCGCCTTGATGAGTCCCGCGCCGAGACGATCGCCGGATTCTTCCGCCGCGATCAGGAAAATCTTGCGCGGCGTGGATGCGTTCATCTCGCCGGCATCCCGACTATAGAGAGACCAGCCCTGTCGGCTTTCTCGATCACGAGCTGCGGCTCGGCGACCAATGCCTGACCCGCAGCGATACCCGCGCCCGCAAGTCCCGCAGCGATCAGACCATCGACAGTCTTCGGCCCGAACGTCGGCAGATCGAATCGCAAATCCTGACCGGCTTTTGGGGCCTTCACGAGAACGCCGCGACCTTGCTTCGAGCGGATACGCCCCTCTGCCCGCAACCGCGCAACGCGCGCGAGCAACCCGTCGGTGCCTTCGATGTCCTCAATGCCCACCGCATGGCCGTCAATCACGACAACAGCCTGCCCCACGTCGTAGGGACCGAGCGCCGCAAGCAGTTCGCGGCCCTTTGCAATGTCCGCCTGCATCTGTTCATCAGGCGAACGCTGTGTGATCGAACCTTCCGGCATAAGCAATTCCGGCGCGACGTCCTTGATGCCGACGAGGCGAAATCCGTGCTCCTCGAAAATGTTGCCGATGCCGGTAAGCAGATGATCGTCGCCGCCGCGCATGGCGCGCGCGATCTTCGGAATGATGCGTAGCGTCCCCAGATCGAGACGAATTTCCGACAATGCCGGACGCACCAGCCCGCCGATGAAAACGATGTCGCGGCAATTTTCCGCCCGCATCAGGCGCGTCAGCCGTCCGAACTGGCCGAGCGCAACCCAGTGATGACGAAATGCCTTCACCCGTTCGGGATCGCAGAAGCCGCGGATCGCGAATAGAAACGGCTCGGCTCCGCGCTTGCGGATTGCGTCCGCCGCCGCGAACGGCAGCACGCCGCCACCGGCGATAATTCCAATTGTCGGCGATGTCGCAGAATCTGCTGCCATCAGGCCTCGAATTTGGATCGCTCGGTCGGTTTGTTCGGATTGTTGTGCGCCATCATCAGAGCGCGCTTCTTGCCCTCGTCGATGAACTTGACCATGTCCGCGATCGCAGGATCGCTATCGCCCATCGGCCGCAAGGCTTCGAGCCGATCCGCGAACACGCCTGAGCCATGAAACAGCCGCTGATAGAAATCGCGCACCGTCTGCAAGCGTGACGCCGTGAACCCGCGCCTGCGCATTCCGATGATATTTAGTCCTTCAAGGAAAGCATGCTGGCCCGATGCCATGCCAAACGGAATGAGATCGCCGCGCACGCCCGATACGCCTGCGATCATCGCCTGCGGGCCGATGCGGACGAACTGATGCACCGCCGCCAGTCCGCCAATATATACGAAGTCGCCGATCTCGCAATGACCGCCGAGTGTGCCGCTGTTGGCGAAGATGACGTCGTTGCCGACGATGCAATCGTGCCCGACATGCGAATAGGCCATGAAAAATCCGCGCGCGCCGACGACGGTTTTACCGCCGCCCTTCACGGTGCCGCGATTCATCGTCACGCTCTCGCGGATGGTGCATCCCTCGCCGACTGTCAGCGTGGTCGGCTCATCCTTGTACCCGAGATCCTGCGGCGCTTCGCCGAGCGATGCGAATGGAAATATCTTGCAGTTCGCGCCGATTGAGGTGTGGCCCGCGATGTTGACGTGCGATTTGAGCACGCAGCCGGGTCCAATCGTTACGTTCGGTCCGATCGTGCAGTACGGCCCGACCACGGCGCCATCGCCGATCGTTGCGCCGTCTTCGATACGTGCGGTCGGGTCGATCTTGCTCATCGCGATCAGTTGTCCGCGAGCATCGCGCCGACATCGGCCTCAGCGGCGATCTCGCCGTTCACGACGGCGTCGCCGTGAAACCACCACATCTCCTTGCGGCGTGTTTTCAGACTCATGCGATACTGAATCACGTCGCCCGGCCCGGCGGGCTTGCGGAACTTGCATTTATCGATGGTGAGGAAATAGACCGCAGTCGGTTTATCGACCTTCATCGATGTGATGCCGATCACGCCTGCGGTCTGTGCCATCGCCTCGATCATCAGCACGCCGGGATAGATCGGGCGGCCCGGAAAGTGTCCCTGGAATTGCGGCTCGTTGATCGTGACGTTCTTGATGCCGATGCCGGAGAAATCTTCCCGGATTTCGATCACGCGGTCGATCAGCAGAAACGGGTAACGGTGCGGCAGCGTCTTCATGATGCCGGCGATGTCGACGGCCTCGATGGTGATCGGCGCTTTGGTCTCGCTCATGTCTGCCCCTCATCGCCGTTGCCCGGCGATTTCGATTTGCCCGCGCTCTCGCGTCCCAGCCGCTCGACCGCGAACAGTTCGCGGAAGAACTGCTTGATCGGCTTGGCCGGCGAGCCGCCCCAGATCACGCCCGGCGGCACTTCGCCAACGACGCTGGAGCGTGCCGCGATCTGCGCGCCGTCGCCGATGGTGGCGTGATCGCTGACGCCGATCCGCGCGCCGAGCACCACGCCGTCTCCAAGCGTCGAACTGCCCGCAATGCCGCTCTGGCTGACGACGATGCAATGCCGTCCGATGGTGACGTTGTGGCCGATCTGGACCAGATTGTCGATCTTGCTGCCCTCGCCGATCACCGTGTCATTAAGTGCGCCGCGGTCGACCGTGGTGCCCGCGCCGATCTCCACATTGTTCTGGATGATGACGCGCCCGGCCTGCGGAATTTTCAGATGACCCCTGGCGCCCGGCAGATAGCCGAAACCGTCCTGCCCGATCCGGCACCCCGGATGGATGATGACGTCGTTGCCGATCAGCGCGAAGGTGACGCTTGCACCCGCGCCGATGCTGCAATCGCGACCGATGCGGACATTGGCACCGATTACCGCACTGGCGCCGATCACGGTTCCATATCCGATTTCGACATTCGGCCCGATCACAGCCAGCGGATCGACGGTGACACCGTCCTCAAGCTCGGCGGACGGATGGATCACCGCCGACGGTGCAATCCCGGAGAGATCGTGAGAGGACGACGGCTTCAGTGTATCCTTGTGCAGTTCGCGCAAGGCCGCGACGAAGGCGCGATACGGGTCTTTCACAGTCAGCGCGGCGACGTGAGACGGCACGCTTGGCACAAGTTTCTCGTTCACCAGACATGCGCCGGCATGCGTGGCCTGTAGCGCCGGCAGATATTTGCGATGTTCGCAGAAGGTGAACTGGGCGGGCCCTGCGCGGTCGAGCGCGCCTGCGCTGCGCACGACGCGCGAGGATTGCGACGGATCGGCGAGTACAGCACCCGTGAGCGCCGCAAGCTCCGCCAGCGTCATCGAAGGCGGCGTTTTAAAAAAAGTCGGCTGCGACATGACACCCGCCACAGTCAGGCAAACGCAAATTTCCGCAAACCGGAACGCCGCTCGTCGACGATAAATGCCCGATGCAAATCGGTTGATGGCATCCCGGCCGTCCGGCCGGAATGCAAACTTTGCTGCGGCTTAGAATGAAGTACCGCCGCCGAACCGGAACTGCTGCACGCGGTCATACGGGCTCTTGGTAAGCGGGAACGCGTAATCGAAGCGCAGCGGACCGAATGGCGACTGCCAAATCAGGCCGGCACCGACCGACGAGCGGATCAGGCCGTTGTCCGCGCCGAGCGTAAGACACTGGTTCTGGATAGCAGTCAGAGTTCCTGGCGTCGCGCAGGCCGGATTGTGAATGTAAGCCGGATTGGGCGAGTCGCCGCCGCGATAGCCCTGAACCGAGCCTGCGTCCGCGAACACCGCAGCCTTCAGGCCGATTTCCTTCGGCATGAACCACAGCGGCATCTGCGCCTCGAACGACGCACCCCAATATTGCGTGCCGCCGAGCGCGTCGAGATTGGTGCCGAGCGTGATGTCGCGCGGGCCGATACCGGCCGGCGCAAAGCCGCGCACCAGGTTCGGACCCATCTGGAAATGATCCAGCATGCGGATGCCCTTGCCGGTATCCGTCACGACGCCGGCCTGCAAATGCAGAACGCCGACGATGTCTTCGAGGATCGGCGTATAGATCTTGGTGTCGGTCGTCGTCTTCAGGTAGCTGACGTTGCCGCCGGCGCCGGCATAGTCCTGGTTAAGGGCGGCGAGGATGCCCGTGGTCGGATTCTTGTTATTGTCGAGCGTATTGTAGGCCAGCGTATAGCCGAACGCCGAGGTCGTGACAGCGCCGCCGAGCAGTTCGCGCTTCACCGCGACCGATGCTTCGCCGTTCATGTAACAGTTGTTCGTCGCATTGAATGCGCCGATCGTTCCGCCGTTGGCCGCCAGCCACGCGGTGGTCGGATAGAATCCGGGACCGGCGGGGCCGCCAAAGTTATTACAATCCTGAAGATAGGCCGGCAGCGTAATCTGCTGCTGCGAGATCGAGTAGCGGACCTGCAAGCTCAGGTCTTCACGCAGCTGGAATCCCAGTCGCGGGCTGAAGCCGATGCTCTTGCTGTCGTAGGAGACGTAGGTCGAAGCCTGCTGCTTGCGCATGTAGAAATCGAGGCCGAGTGCCACACGGTAGCCGATCAGATACGGCTCGACGAAGGACAGCGTGAAGCCCTGCGTGCGCTGGCCGTATTGAACGGCAGCCTTGCCGTACCAGCCGCGGCCCAACAGGTTGCGTTCGGAAATACTGACTTCGCCGAGGAAGCCATCGGCGGTCGAATAGCCGCCGGACACCGAGAAGTCGCCGGTGGATTTCTCTTCCAGATCGACGTTCAGCACCACGCGATCAGCCGATGAACCCGGCTCTGAATTGATCTTCACGGTCTTGAAGTAGTCGAGGTTCTTCAGGCGGCGCTCGGCGCGATCGACCAGCGCGCGGTTATAGGCGTCGCCTTCGGAAATATCGAACTCGCGGCGAATGACGTAGTCGCGCGTGCGGGTGTTGCCGCGCACGTTGATGCGCTCGATGTAAACGCGCGGACCTTCGTCGATCGCGAACACGATGGCGACCGTGTGCGCCTCGTAGTTCTTGTCGCCCTGCGGCTTGACGATTGCGAATGCGTAGCCGCGGCGCGAGGCTTCGAGCTGCATTTCCTCGATCGATTTTTCGACCGCTTCGGCGTTGTAGACCGAACCCACATCGACACGCGACAGGCCGCGGAACGCTTCGCCGTCCAGCGTCGCAATCGAGGAGCGGAACTGGACAGATCCGACGCGGTACTGCTGGCCTTCGTCGATTTTGAAGGTGACGAGGAAGCCGCCGACGGCGGGATCGTATTCGGTGAGAGCTGCGATCACCTGAACGTCGGCATAGCCATTTTTCAGATAATAGCGGCGGATCAGATCGCGGTCGGCCTCGACGCGATCCGGATCGTAGATGTCATTCGACGACAGGAAACTGAGAATGCTGGATTCGCGGGTCTTGATGATGTCGCGCAGCCGGTAGGATGAAACGGAATTGTTGCCGATGAAGTTGATCGACTTGATACCGGTCTTGGCGCCTTCGGTGACTTCGAACACGAGATCGACGCGGTTGTTCGGCTGCTCGATGATCTTCGGCTCGACCTTGACGTCGAAGCGGCCGTTGCGGCGGTAGATTTCGGTGATGCGCTGGGTGTCGGACTGAACCATCGCGCGCGAGAGCGTGCCGCGCGCCTTCGATTGCACTTCAGCCTGAAGCTGTTCGTCCTTGACCTTCTTGTTGCCCTCGAAGGCAACGCGTCCGATCACCGGATTTTCGACAACGACAACAACGAGTTTGCCGCCGACGCGATTGATCTTCACGTCCTGGAACAGACCGGTCTCGACAAGGCCCTTCAAGCCGTCGTCGATGCGCGCGGCATCGAGCTGGCCGTTCGGTCCCGGTTTGAAATAGGAGCGGATGGTGTCGGTTTCGATGCGGCGATTGCCTTCAACGCCGATCTGCGCAGCGGTCTGGGCCTGTGCGTGCGATGAAACGAGCGACACCGTCGCGCCGAACGCGACAGGCAAAGCAAACATAAGCAGGGCAACGGCGATGCTGCCCCTCAACACCCGCAAACCGAACTTCATCGCGCTAAGCGCCCTCGCCGTACTTGCCCTAAAGCCCGTTTCCGGACCTGAGAGAATCCCCAATGTTGCACCGCTTGTAGCCAATTTTGCCTAGCGGGCAAACGACTCATGACCCCAAAATTCTAATTTCTTAACAATACGTTGCCGTTCGGCCACGCCACCGAATTTACCGTCAGGAACCGGCCAGATGCAGGATGTCGTTATAGGTCGCGAAAATCATCAGCATCAGCACCAGCGCCAGCCCCACGCGGAAGCCCATTTCCTGCGATCTTTCCGACAAAGGCCGCCCCCGGACGGCCTCGACGATATAGAACAAAAGGTGTCCGCCATCGAGCAGCGGCACCGGAAACAGGTTGAGAAGGCCGATTGAGACCGAAAGTACCGCAGCCAGATGAATCAGCGGTGACAGGCCCAACGTCGCAACCTGCCCGGAGATCTGAGCGATGCGGATCGGGCCGCCGACTTGGTCCGCACTGGCGCGGCGGGTGAAAACATCGCCGATGTAGAGCACCGTGCTCTTGGCGACGAACCAGGTTTCCTTCACGCCCAGCCAAACAGCGGTTGCGGGATTCACCTTTTCATTGGTGGCGTCGCCGGGCGTTGTTGCACGTGTGATCCCCAGCACCCCGACCTTGTGGGTGTTGCCGAAGGCGTCCTTTATCTCGCGAAGTTCAGGCGTGCCCTTGAGCGTGACGATCTTGTCGTCGCGCTTGACCGAGAAGGTCAGCGGCACACCCGCCTTCGTCGAGACGACACGCTGCATGTCGGTGAAGTTCTCGATGGCGCTGCCGTCGATGGCGGTGACGATGTCGCCGGACTTGAAGCCGGCAGCAGCAGCCGCGCTCTTTTCCTGAACCTGATCGACCCGCGCGCTTTGATTGGGCTTGCCGAAGAACGTGAAGAGAGCCGCGAAGATCACAATCGCCAGAAGGAAATTCGCGATCGGGCCAGCCGCGACGATCGCCGCGCGCGGTCCGACCTTCTTGCCGTGGAAGCTGACCTTACGCTCCTCTTCCGTCATCGCTTTCAGCGCATCGGAAGAAGGCGTGCTCGCCTCGGAATCGTCGCCGAAGAATTTGACATAGCCGCCGAGCGGAATGGCCGAGACTTTCCAGCGCGTGCGGTGGCGGTCGTTGAAGCCGAACAGTTCCGGACCGAAGCCGAGCGAGAACGTTAACACCCGCACGCCGGCCCAGCGGGCGACGAGGAAGTGGCCCAGCTCATGGAAGAAAACGACGATGGTGAGAACGAACAGGAACGGGACGATGTATCCGATGAGTCCATGACTCAACGTATTGAAACCATTCAGCAAAAAATCCACTAGACCGTCCCTCACCCGTGAAGCCCGAAGGCCCGATCCCTAGTTAACTAGGATGCCTTTAAGGCAATTTGAGGCAAGAGGGAGGCCGCCTTATTTCGCGCAACATGGTCAACGGAAATCGCGTCGTCCGCACTCGTCAGCGGAGCCTGGTTCCCGCCCCTCACCCACGCATTCAGGGTTGCTTCCACAAGCTGCGCGATGCCTCCGAAACGAATCTTCTTGGCGACGAAGGCGGCAACGGCAACCTCGTTTGCTGCGTTGAACACCGTGGTCGCGCCCTTACCGATCCGCAGCGCGTCGTAGGCCAGTTTCAAGCCGGGGAATCGTTCGTAGTCCGGCGCCTCGAATGTCAGCGAGCCGATTTTGGCAAGATCGAGCGGCGCGGCGCGGCCGGGAATGCGGTCCGGCCAGCCGAGGCAATGCGCAATCGGCGTCCGCATGTCGGGCGTGCCGAGCTGCGCCATCACCGAGCGATCCGAAAACTCCACCATGCCGTGAACGATGGATTGCGGATGAACCAGCACGTCGATCTCGTCCGGCGAGAGCGCGAACAGATACGAGGCTTCGATCACTTCGAGACCTTTGTTCATCATCGAAGCGGAATCGATGGTGATCTTCTGCCCCATGCTCCAGTTCGGATGTTTGAGCGCCTGCTCCAGCGTCGCCTGTTCGATATCAGAGGCCTTCCAGGTGCGGAACGGCCCGCCCGAGGCTGTGATAATCACGCGAACAAGTTCGTCGCGGTTGCCGGACGCCAGCGCCTGAAACAGCGCATTATGCTCGGAGTCCGCAGGCAAGACGCACGCGCCTGCTTTCGCCGCACGATCCATGAAGAAATCGCCTGCACAGACGAGGCACTCCTTGTTGGCGAGCGCAATCGTCGCGCCGCGATCCGCAGCCGCGAGCGCGGGTTTCAATCCGGCTGCGCCACTGACAGCGGCCATCACCCAGTCGGACGGACGTTCCGCCGCATCGATGATCGCACTCTCGCCTGCACCGCTGGCGATGTCGGTGCCCGCAAGCGCATCGCGCAGTTCGCCGAGCTTCGATGCATCGGCAAGTGCCACGAAGCGCGCGTTGAATTCCTTGGCGAGCTTCGCAAGTCCGGCGACGTTGCTGTTCGCCGTCAATGCCTCGACGCGATAACGGTCGGGTGCCGCGCGAATAAGATCCATCGTGCTGTCGCCGATGGAGCCGGTCGCGCCGAGAACGCTGACGCTGCGGATGCCGGACGCCGCCGATTTGTCGTTACGCAACGGAACTGCATTCATCGCATCACCACATCATGAAACCGCGGCCGACGCCGTCGAGGCCGCCGCGCAAGTAACCGAACAAGGCAGCGAAAACAATCGCCGCAACGAAACCGTCAAGCCGATCAAGCAGGCCGCCGTGGCCGGGAATGATCTGGCTGGAATCCTTCACGCCGAATTGCCGCTTGACCCGTGACTCGAACAGATCGCCGAACTGCGAGACGATCGACAGCACGAGCGCGATCACGACCATCGGAACGAGACGGCCCCATCCAAGCCATGTCGCGGCGAGAGCAATCACGAGGCTTAACACAATGCCACCAATGGCACCGGCCCACGTCTTCTTCGGGCTGATGCGCGGCGCGAGTTTCGGCCCGCCGATGCCGCGTCCGGCGAAATAGCCGCCGATGTCCGTCACCCACACGATCAGAAGCGGATAGACCAGCGCGTAAAACCCGACCGCGGGATCGAGGCGAACCAAGACCGACGCGATCAGCGCAGCAGCCGCATAGAAAAATCCGCCAACATTCCACGCGCGCCGCTCGTTCGACAGATAGGCAATCAGCGTTGGAGCAACAATGGCGGTCGTGAATGCGATCCCGGTCCAGCCGAACCACAGCGCCAGCCCGATCAGTTCGAGCGCAATGACGCCGATTGCGATGATACGTGCATCGCGCTTTGCGTTGACGATGCCGTCCCATTCGTAGAACAGGCCGATCGCAACCGCAGTCACCAGCAAAATCCAGATCCAGCCGCCAGCGAAGACGACCATAATGGTGAGG
The DNA here is from genome assembly GCA_017305515.1 of Hyphomicrobiales bacterium. Taxonomy (GTDB): domain Bacteria; phylum Pseudomonadota; class Alphaproteobacteria; order Rhizobiales; family Xanthobacteraceae; genus Afipia. Next base: position 4,443 of record JAFKKP010000315.1, on the reverse strand, counting down.
GGTGCCAGAATGAGCGCGGCAACCACGCGGCTGAAGAGATTGCTCGATCCCTTCGCCTCGCCGGAAACCGATGGTCGGGCGTCCGGCGCCATGCCGCTCACGACGCCGTCTTGGCGACGAGACCGCCGAAGCGGCGCTCGCGGGTTGCGTATTCCTTGATCGCACCCTCCAGCGCGGCCTTGTCGAAATCCGGCCAGTGGATCGGCACGAACACGAGTTCGCTGTAGGCCGCCTGCCACATCAGGAAGTTCGACAGCCGCTGCTCGCCGCTGGTGCGGATGATGAGATCGGGATCGGGGACGTCCGGCGCATCGAGAGAATGGCCGAGCGTGTCGGCGTCGATGCTCTTCGGGTCGCGTTTGCCGTCGGCGACTTCCTGGGCGAGACGCTGCGCCGCGCGCGCGATTTCCTGGCGCGAACCGTAGTTGAACGCAACCACCAGCGTGAAGCGATTGTTGTTGCGGGTGAGTTCTTCGGCTTCCGTGAGCATGCCGATGATGTCGGACTCAAGTCCGCCGCGCTCGCCGATCACGCGCACACGCACGCCGTCGCTGTGCAGCGTCGCAAGATCGTTTCGGATGAACCGGCGCAGAAGCGCGAACAGATCGCCGATCTCGCTTTCGGGCCGCGTCCAGTTTTCAGAACTGAACGAGAAGATGGTGAGATAGGAAATACCGAGTTCGCCGGCCGCACGCACCACTTTGCGCAGCGCCTCGACGCCGCGGCGATGACCCTCAGCGCGCGGCAATCCCCTCGCCGCAGCCCAGCGCCCGTTGCCGTCCATGATGATGGCGACATGCCGCGGCATTTCGGGAGAACCCGATTCCGGTTGCAATGGCATGGCGCCGTTCGACATCCAAAAATCTTTCAGACCGTCAGGATTTCTTTTTCCTTCGCGGAAAGCAGCTTGTCGACGTCGCCGATTGCAGCATCCGTCACCTTCTGAATCCCGCCCGAATGACGCTCGTGCTCGTCCTCGGAAATCTTGTGATCTTTTTCCAGCTTCTTGACGATATCCAGTCCGTCGCGGCGGACATGGCGGATCGCGACGCGTGCGGCTTCCGCGTATTTGTGCGCGACCTTCACCAGTTCCTTGCGGCGCTCTTCGTTCAATTCGGGAATGCGAAGGCGAATGACCTGGCCTTCGGTCGCCGGATTCAATCCGAGATTGGAATTGACGATGGCGGTCTCGACAGCCTTCACCATCGATTTGTCCCACACCTGCACCGACAGCAGGCGCGGCTCCGGAACGCTGACCGTCGCGACCTGATTGAGCGGCATGTTGCTGCCATAGGCTTCGACCTGCACCGGCTCGAGCATCGAGATCGCCGCGCGTCCGGTGCGAAGCCCGCCAAGTTCATGCTTGAGCGACGCCGTCGCGCCGTCCATGCGGCGCTTGAGGTCGTTGAGATCGAAAGTGTCGGACGCCATCACGCTCTCCCTGAAACTTAACCGGCGACAATTGTGCCCTTGCCCTTGCCGCTCAAAATCGCGCCGATCGAACCCGCCTCGGCAATCGAGAACACGATGATAGGCAGCGACGTTTCGCGGGCAAGCGCGAAGGCCGTGGCGTCCATCACCTTATAGCCGCCTTCGACCGCCTGCGAATGGCTGAGCCGGTCGAACCGCGTGGCGGATTTGTCGGTTTTCGGATCGGCGCTGTAGACGCCGTCGACATTGGTCGCTTTCAAAACCGCCTGCGCGCCGATTTCGGCGGCGCGCAGCACGGCCGTCGTATCCGTTGTGAAGTAGGGATTGCCGGTGCCGCCCGCGAGCAGGACGATGCGTCCTTCGGCGAGATAGCGATGTGCATTCGCAATCGTGAACAGTTCGGCGACTTCCGGCATAATCAATGCCGACAGCACGCGCGCCGATTGCCCCTTGCGGCTCAAGGCAGATTCCAGCGCGAGACAATTCATCACGGTGGCGAGCATGCCCATCGTATCGCCGGTGGTGCGCGAGACGCCGCGCGACGACACTTCGACGCCGCGGAAGATGTTTCCGCCGCCGACGACGACGGCGATCTCGACGCCGAGTTCGCGCGCCTTGATGAGATCGGAAGCGATGCGGTCGAGGGTTGGCTGATGAATGCCGAACGGCTGGTGGCCGGCGAGATACTCGCCGGAGACCTTGATGACGACGCGCCGGTAAGCCGGTTCAGCCATAATGCGTTCGCTCACTCATTTCAGACCGAAGTCTCGCAGGCCGAGCGCATGATCCGCCGATCTGGCGGAATGCCTCACCCTTGTCCGGCGGCGGCGGCAACTTCGGCAGCGAAATCGGATTCCTGCTTCTCGATTCCCTCGCCCAGAGCATAGCGCACAAATCCCGTGACCTTCACAGGCGCGCCGGCCTTGCCCTCAGCTTCTTTCACGGCCTGACCGACGTTCTTCTTGTCGTCGAAGATGAAGGGCTGTTCCAGCAGCGTGACTTCCTTGTAGTAGGTCTTCAGGCCCGATTCGACGATCTTCTCGATCATCGCGTCCGGCTTGCCCTGCTGGCGGTATTTGTCGGCCATCACGTCCTTTTCGCGGCGCACCACTTCCGGATCGAGGCCGGTGGCATCGAGTGCCTGCGGATTCGACGAGGCGATGTGCATCGCGATCTGCTTGCCGAGCGCGGCCAGTTCATCCTTCTTGCCCGTGGACTCAAGCGCGACGAGCACGCCCATCTTGCCGAGACCGTCGATCACCGCGTTGTGGATGTAGCTTGCGACAACACCGTCCTTCACCGACAGCGAAGCGGCGCGGCGCAGCGTCATGTTCTCGCCGATGGTGGCGATGGCGTCGTTGATCGCGGCTTCAACCGTGATGCTGCCGACCTTCGCCGCTTTGATCTTTTCAACGTCGTCTCCGGCGTCGAGCGCGACCTGGCCGATCATCTTCACCAGACCCTGGAACTGCTCGTTGCGTCCGACGAAATCGGTTTCCGAGTTCACTTCGACGAGCGCGCCCTTGGTGCCCGACGTCACAGCCGCGATCAGGCCTTCCGCCGCGACACGGCCGGATTTCTTCGCCGCCTTCGACAGACCCTTCTTGCGCAGCCAGTCGATCGCCGCCTGCATATCACCGTTGGTCTCGTTGAGCGCGCCCTTGCAATCCATCATGCCCGCGCCGGTCGTCTCGCGCAGATCCTTGACCATCGCCGCCGTGATTGTCGCCATTTCAAATGTCCTTTGCCTGTGCGGGCCGTAAGGCGCAGCGAATGCCGCAAGCCTCAATCCGACGCGCAGGTTTCAACTAGCTTGAGATTGTCGCGGCCGGATGAACCGGCCGCGAAATGTCGCCGCGATTATTCCGCCTCGGCGGTCATCGCCTTGGACTGGGCCACCCAGCCATCGGCGCGCGCCGGAAGACCGACTTCTTCGCCGATCTTGTGAGCGGTGTCATGATCGAGTTCGGCAAGCTGCCAATAGTGGAAGATGCCGAGATCGTTGAACTTCTTCTCGATCGCGCCCGACACGCCGGTGAGCTTCTTGAGATCGTCGGCAACGCCGCGCGGACCTGCCAGACCCTGGAAGCCGGCCGGCTGTGCCGCTTCGACGACTTCTGCACGAGGATTTGCCGAAGCGCCGATATCTACGCCTGAATTGCCCTGACCGCGCGAGATGCCGTCGATCACGGCGCGTGCGATGAGATCACAATACAGACCGATCGCGCGGCCCGCGTCGTCGTTACCCGGCACCACATAGGTGATGCCCTTGGGGTCCGAATTGGTATCGACGATCGCCGCCACCGGAATGTTCAGGCGGTTGGCTTCGGCAATCGCGATGTCTTCCTTGTTGGTGTCGATCACGAAGATCAGATCGGGCAAGCCGCCCATGTCCTTGATGCCGCCGAGCGAACGGTCGAGCTTGTCACGCTCGCGCTGAAGCGTGAGGCGCTCCTTCTTCGTGTACTGGGCGCCCTCGCCCGAACCGAGCATCTCTTCGAGCTGACGCAGACGCTTGATCGAACCGGAGACGGTTTTCCAGTTGGTCAGGGTACCGCCGAGCCAGCGCGAATTGACGAAATACTGCGCCGAACGCTTCGCGGCTTCCGCGATACCGTCCTGAGCCTGACGCTTGGTGCCGACGAACAGGACGCGTCCGCCCTTGGCGACGGTGTCGCTGACGGCTTGCAGCGCGCGATGAAGCATCGGCACGGTCTGCGCGAGGTCGATGATGTGAATGTTGTTGCGGGCACCGAAGATGTAATCCGCCATCTTCGGATTCCATCGGTGGGCCTGGTGGCCGAAATGAACGCCAGCTTCCAAGAGCTGACGCATCGTGAAGTCAGGTACTGCCATTGTCTTCTCCGGTTGATCCGCCGCGAACGTGTGGACCCAGATGGGCCACCGGAAGGCTAAAGCGGCCCATTGTCGGGGCCGTCGCCGAAAGTCCGCGTGAGTGATGGCGCGGATATAGCGATGTGACTGGCGGGACGCAAGGCAATACGGCCTTTC
>JAFKKP010000164.1 GCA_017305515.1 Hyphomicrobiales bacterium | reverse complement strand
TCGGCAGCGCTGTAATTATAGGCCAGCGCCTCCTCGACACTCGGCAGCGGAAGATATTGGCCGCGGTCGCGGCGTAGCCGATTCAAGTCGGCAGACGACGCAAGACGCTCGGCCTCTTGATCGGTGTTCGCCATGATGACGGCAATGGCGAGAATTCCGTGCGGTCTGTCGCGCCAGCGCGACGGTTTGAAATGATCGTGGTAGTGCGTCATCACCGCAATCGCATCGTGCGAAGCGAAGTGATGCGCGAACGCGAATCCCATCCCGACCTGTGCCGCGAGTTGTCCGCTGTAGTCGCTCGATCCGAGCAGCCAGATCGGCGGCAGTGGCGCGTCGTCCGGCATCGCGACGACGCTGTTGAACGGATGATCTTTCGGAAATTCGCGCGTTTCCCACAGCGTCAGTTCATGCAGCCGTTCGAGGAAGTCATCACCTTCGCGGCCGTCGAGTCTTCGGCGCAGCGCATACGCCGTCGCGTGATCGGTGCCAGGCGCGCGGCCAAGTCCAAGATCGATGCGGCCGGGAAACAATGCCTCCAGCATTTTGAATCGCTCGGCGACGATGAGCGGCGCGTGGTTCGGCAGCATCACGCCGCCGGAGCCGACGCGGATGCGTTTCGTCACCGCCGCGATCTGCCCGATCATGATGTCCGGCGACGGACTCGCGACCGACGACAGGTTGTGATGCTCGGCCAGCCAGTAGCGCACGTAGCCCAGCCGATCTGCATGCTGTGCAAGATCGATAGAATTACGCAGCGATTGTGCGGGCTTTGTGCCGGTGGTGACGACGGAGAGGTCGAGGACGGACAGCGGGATATTGTGGGCCATCAGGCGAAGCTAGTGGCTCGAATTGCGCCCTCAAAGGCGACTCTCGGCATGGCTCCAGCGCGCCGAATTATGGCAAGAGTGGGCAAATATATCGTGCACTAAATCGATAATAGAACTTCCCATCAATTAATATTGAATTATATGGATAAACTCGTGGGCAATAACTCATACTAGATATAGAAATCTCAGAAAAATTAGCCATTTTGGTCAAATTCCCACTGATTTCTACCCCCGTTGGGCTGTCGAAACGGGCCTGTTTCTCTTATTTTAAGCCGCAAAGGCGAAACGGTGACGGACTTGGAATCGAAGGGCGAAAACGTGGCGAAGCCGCCTGCCCGGCCGACCGAGCGCACCCAGTGGAGTTGACCGCGTGACGAGTGAGAAGACGGCCGATCATTCGACCGGGGCCGACGCACAGAAACAAAAACTTCCCAAAATCTCGTTCGAATTTTTTCCGCCGAAGACGGAAGAGATGGAGCGCAGCCTGTGGGACTCGATCACGCGTCTTGCGCCGCTGCATCCGAATTTCGTGTCGGTGACTTACGGCGCGGGCGGCTCGACGCGCGAGCGCACCCACGCGACCATCGCGCGAATCCTGAAAGAGACCGATCTGGTCCCGGCCGCGCATCTCACCTGCGTCAACGCATCGCGCGCGGACATCGACGATGTCGTCGCGCGCTATCACGATGTCGGCGTGCGTCACATCGTGGCGCTGCGCGGCGATCCGATGACCGGCATCGGCACGCCCTATTGCGCGCACCCGGACGGCTATCAGACCTCCGCCGAACTCGTCGGCAACATTCGCAAGAATTATCCCGATGTCGAAGTCACTGTCTCCGCCTATCCGGAGAAACATCCGGAGAGCACGAACTTCGATGCCGACATCGACGTGCTGAAGGCGAAAGTGGACGCGGGCGCGACGCGCGCGATCACGCAGGTGTTCTTCGATAACGATCTTTACTTCCGCTATCTCGACCGCGTGCGTGCGCGCGGCATCGAGATTCCGATTCTGCCGGGCATCATGCCGATGCATAATTTCAAGCAGGCGCGCGGCTTCGTCACGCGCGCGGGCACCACCGTTCCCGACTGGCTCGCGGAAAAATTCGACGGTCTCGACGACGATCAAGAAACGCGCAAGCTCGTCGCGGCGACCGTTGCTGCCGGACAGGTGCAGAAGCTGTTCAAGCACGGCGTCGAGAATTTTCATTTCTATACGATGAACCGCGCGGATCTCGTGTTCGCGATTTCGCACCTGTTGGGCATTCGCCCGAACGGCGCGCAGAAAGCGGCGTGATGACAAAAACGACTTCGCCCGTCGCCGATAAATTCCGCGCGCTCGCCCGCGAAAAGATTCTCGTGCTCGACGGCGCGATGGGCACGATGATTCAGGGCCTTGAATATGACGAGGCCGCGTTTCGCGGCGAACGTTTCAAGGATTTCCATCGCGACCTGCGCGGCAACAACGATCTGCTGATCCTCACGCAGCCCAAGGCGATCGAGGACATTCATTATCAATATCTGAAGGCTGGCGCAGACATTGTCGCGACCAACACCTTCTCGTCCACCTCCATCGCGCAGGCCGATTACGATCTGACGACGATTGCCTATGAGATGAATCGCGAAGGCGCTAAGCTCGCGCGCAACGCCGCCAAGCGCGCCGAAGCCGACGACAGCAAACCGAGATTTGTCGCGGGCGCGCTCGGCCCGACGAATCGTACCGCGTCGATCTCGCCGGATGTTGCAAACCCAGGCTACCGCGCAGTGACATTCGACGATCTGCGCGTTGCCTATAGCGAGCAGATCAACGGCTTGCTGGACGGCGGCGCGGACATTCTGCTGGTCGAAACGATTTTCGATACGCTCAACGCGAAAGCTGCGCTCTACGCGATTGCGGAAATAACAGAAGAACGCGGCATCCATGTGCCGGTGATGATTTCCGGCACGATAACCGACAAATCGGGGCGCCTGCTCTCCGGGCAATTGCCGGAAGCGTTCTGGTATTCGGTGCAACACGCCGAGCCTCTGACCATCGGCTTCAACTGCGCGCTCGGCGCCGAAGACCTGCGCGCGCATATCGCCGACATCGGCCGCGTCGCCGATGCACTGGTCTGCGCTTACCCGAATGCGGGCCTGCCGAACGAGTTCGGCCAGTATGACGAGTCGCCGGAGTATATGGCGAAGCTGGTCGGCGAATTCGCCGCGTCCGGTCTTGCGAACGTGGACGGCGGATGCTGCGGCACCACGCCGGATCACATCGCGGCGATTGCGAATGCCTGCGCGCCGCATAAACCGCGAATCGTACCGGAGATCGAACAGCGTCTGCGCCTGTCGGGCCTCGAGCCATTCGTGCTCACGTCCGACATTCCATTCGTCAACGTCGGCGAGCGCACCAACGTTACGGGCTCTGCACGATTCAGGAAGCTCATCAAGAACGGCGACTACACGGCGGCGTTGCAGGTTGCGCGCGACCAAGTCGAGAACGGCGCGCAGGTCATCGACGTCAACATGGACGAAGGCCTGCTCGACTCCAAGCAGGCGATGATCGACTTCCTCAATCTCGTGGCGTCGGAGCCCGACATCGCGCGCGTGCCGGTGATGGTCGATTCGTCGAAGTTCGACGTGATCGAGGCCGGGCTGAAATGCGTTCAGGGCAAGTCCATCGTCAATTCGATCTCGATGAAGGAAGGCGAGGAGAAATTTCTCCGTGAGGCTTCCATTGCGCGGCATCATGGTGCTGCCGTCGTCGTCATGGCGTTCGACGAGACCGGACAGGCCGATACGTTCGAGCGCAAGATCGAAATCTGCAAGCGCGCCTACGACCTGCTCACGTCAAAACTGAATTTCCCGCCGCAGGACATCATCTTCGATCCGAATATTTTCGCGATCGCAACCGGTCTCGAAGAGCACAACAATTACGGCGTAGATTTCATCGAGGCCACGCGCTGGATCAGGCAGAATCTGCCGCACGCGCATATTTCCGGCGGCGTGTCTAATCTGTCGTTCTCGTTCCGCGGCAACGAGCCGGTGCGCGAGGCGATGCATTCGGTGTTCCTGTATCACGCCATCAAGGCCGGCATGGACATGGGCATCGTCAACGCCGGGCAGATGGTGATCTACGACGACATCGAACCTGAATTGCGCAACGCCTGCGAGGATGTGATTCTCAATCGCGACCCCGGCGCGTCGGAGCGGCTGCTTGCGCTGGCTGAAAAATATCGCGGCAAGGAAACGCAGACCAAGGAGCAGGATCTCGCCTGGCGCGAATGGCCGGTCGAGAAGCGGCTCTCGCATGCACTCGTCAATGGCATCACCGAATATATCGACGCCGATACCGAAGCCGCACGGCAAACGGTGGATCGTCCGCTCAGCGTGATCGAAGGCCCGCTGATGGACGGCATGAACGTCGTCGGCGATCTGTTCGGCGCGGGCAAGATGTTTCTGCCGCAGGTGGTGAAATCCGCGCGCGTGATGAAGCAGGCCGTCGCTTACCTCATGCCGTTCATGGAAGAAGAGAAGGCGCGCAATCAGGCTGCGGGCATTTCCGGCGACGGGCGCAACTCCGCCGGCAAGATTGTGATGGCGACCGTCAAGGGCGACGTGCACGACATCGGCAAGAACATTGTCGGCATCGTTCTGCAATGTAACAATTTCGAGGTGATCGATCTCGGCGTCATGGTGCCCGCCGCGAAGATTCTCGAAACTGCGAAAGCTGAGGGCGCGGACATCATCGGCCTGTCCGGTCTCATCACACCCTCGCTCGATGAAATGGTTTTCGTCGCCTCCGAAATGGAACGGCAGAATATGGATCTGCCGCTGCTGATCGGCGGCGCGACCACGAGCCGCGTGCATACGGCGGTGAAGATCGATCCGCGTTATGCAAAGGGCTCGGTCGTACATGTCAACGACGCCAGCCGCGCGGTCGGTGTCGCATCCGCATTGCTGTCGCCGGAGAAGCGCGACGCCTATGCACGCGAGGTTCGCGCCGAATATGCGAAAATTTCCGAGGCGCATCACAGGGCGCAGGCGAACAAAAAGCGCCTGTCGCTAGAAGCTGCGCGCGCCAACGCGCTCAAGATCGACTGGGCGCAATCGAAGCCGGTGAAGCCGTCGTTCATCGGCGTCAAATCGTTCAACAATTATTCGCTCGAAGAACTGATCGATTACATCGATTGGACGCCGTTCTTCCAGACGTGGGAGCTGACCGGGCGCCACCCTGCAATCCTCAGCGATCCGAAGGTCGGCGAGGCCGCGACCTCTCTTTATAATGACGCGCGCGCGATGCTCGACACCATCGTCAAGGAGAAATGGTTCACGGCGAACGCGACCGTCGGCTTCTGGCC
>JAFKKP010000163.1 GCA_017305515.1 Hyphomicrobiales bacterium | reverse complement strand
TCGCCGCCGAAGGCAAGCTCGATCCGAACGCGTTAGTCACAAAATACGTGCCCGAATTGAAAGACACGGCTTACGGCGACGCGACGGTGCGTCAGGTGATGGACATGACCATCGGCGTGAAGTTCTCGGAAAACTATTCGGACCCGAAGGCCGAGGTGTTCGACTATGCGCGCGCCGGAGGTATGGTGCCTGCGCGTCCCGACTACGCGGGGCCGAAAACATTCTTCGAGTTTCTCGTCACGCTTCAGAAGGAAGGCAACCACGGCGACGCATTCGCCTATAAGACGTCGAACGCCGAAGTACTGGCCTGGATCGTCAAGCGCGCCAGCAATCTCTCACTCGCCGACCTGCTGTCGCAGAAAGTCTGGTCGAAAATCGGCGCAGATCAGGACGCCTACTTCATGGTGGACAGCATCGGCACCGAATCCGGCGGCGGCGGATTCAACACCACGCTGCGCGACCTCGCACGCTTCGGCGAGATGATGCGCAACAAGGGCATGGTCGACGGCAAGCAGGCCATTCCGGCCGCAGCCGTTGCCGACATCGAAAAGGGCGGCGACAAGGCGAACTTCGCCAAGGCGGGTTACACGCTGCTGAAAGGCTGGTCGTATCGCGACATGTGGTGGATCACCCACAACGAGAACAACGCCTACATGGCACGCGGCATCTACGGACAGAACATCTACGTCGATCCGAAGGCCGAGATGGTGATCGTGCGCTACGCCTCACATCCGATGGCCGCGAACGCCGCCAACGATCCGGTCACGCTGCCGGCCTACATGGCAGTCGCGAAAGAACTGATGAAGAAGTGACGCGAACTGCAACGTCGCCTGGTTCTGTCAATCAGGCGACGTTGCGTTCCGGCGCAACGAACTCCGGTTCGCCCTCGCCGAGCAGACGGCGCAGTTCTTCCTCGAGAAATTCATTGGCGATGATGAGTGCTTTCAATGCGCCGCGCAGATCGCCGCCGCAGGTGGCGATGGCGCTGTCCACGGCGCGGTCATAGCGATCAAGATCATGCTGTTTCGACGGCTGAAACATCGCGACTCTCCTTCCGTTTTCTTGTTCACTATTTGTTCTTATACCGGAATTTGTCAAGGCGGGTGTTTTCTGCGCGCTGGAAAAGTCCGACTTGTCCACCGCACATCGTTTCGGATCGGTCTTTGATTGTCTCGACCGGCCGCCCATATTCTTCAACGCAACCGAGCGCGATCGTGTTTGACACCGCTCCGTTCCATTCGTCCGTTCTGCCGAAAATTCCCCATTCAGCTTCACAAATAAGTGTGGCCGGATGGCTGTAACAAAGCCTGCATCGTCCCGTATCTGTGACACCGCACGACGATTCGACGACCGCAAAGGAAAGCCCATGCGCAACTTCCCGTTCAGCAAAACTGCCATCGCTTTGACCGCAGCCTGCGTGCTTGCGCTGTCGTGGTTTGTCGCCGTGCCTTCGCGCGCCGCCGAAGAAGCCTTCGTCATTCCCGCGCCGACGAACGACATCGCGCCTGGCAACGGCACTAAAACGCTGGTGCTTGCAGGCGGCTGTTTCTGGGGCGTGCAAGGCGTCTATCAACACACCAAGGGCGTGACGCAGGCCGTGTCCGGATATTCAGGCGGGCTCGCACGAACGGCGAATTACGAAACCGTCGGCCGCGGAACGACAGGCCACGCCGAAGCCGTGCAGATTACTTACGATCCCAAGCAGGTCTCCTTCGGCAAGCTGCTTCAGATCTATTTCTCCGTGGTTCACGATCCGACGCAGCTCAATCGTCAGGGACCGGACACGGGTACGCAATATCGCTCGACCGTGTTCACGTCCGATCCGGCCGAGCGCAAGGCGGTTGAGGATTACATCGCGCAGTTGAATGCCGCGAAGGTCTATCCGAAATCGATCGCCACCACGCTCGAGCCGATGCAGGGATTCTATGCTGCCGAGGATTATCATCAGGATTACCTGACGCTGCATCCGAACCAGCCCTATATCGTGTTCAACGATCTGCCGAAGGTCGAAAATTTGAAGAAGATGTTCGCCGACAATTATCGCGAGAAGCCGGCGCTGGTCCGCGAAGCCAAGGCCGGCAACTAAAACTTCGGCCTGTCGAACAAGAAGCGGCGGCCGAACGGTCGCCGCTTCTCGCATTTTGCGCTATATTCAAAACAATAAAGGAGCATCGCATGTCCGACACGAAAACGAATACCGGCTCCGGCAGAATCGAAAAATCCGACAGCGAATGGCGCAAGGAATTGACGCCGATGCAGTATGCAGTGCTGCGCGAAAAGGCGACGGAACGGCCCTTCACCGGCGAATACGATCACTCATTCGATCCGGGCACGTATGTCTGCGCCGGATGCGGACAGCCATTATTTGAGTCGGACGCAAAGTTCGATTCAGGCTGCGGCTGGCCGGCGTTCTCACAACCGGCGAAGGAAAGCGCGATCGACGAGGAAAGAGACAGTTCGCACGGCATGGTTCGCACCGAAGTTCTCTGTTCAAAATGCGAAGGCCATCTGGGGCATGTGTTTCCAGACGGACCCGGCCCGACAGGGCTGCGCTACTGCATCAACTCCGCGGCACTGAAACTTCAACCGAAGTAACAACGTTACTATCTGAGGACCAGACGGTTCCTGCGGCCACAATCCGGCCGCATGGATTCTTATGGTCCGGCCCCCGGCTTCAAAAACAAGAAAATCGCCCGTTCACTCGAAGGAATCTGCCATGTCCCGCTCGACCCATCTTCTCCTCGGCCTCGGCCTTGCCGGTCTCATCGCAGAGACCGTTATATCTCACCCAGCACTCACCGTGGATAAGGTGAAACTGTTCAAGGTCACGACCTCGAACGGCGAAATCGTCGTCGGCCTGACGAAGGACGAACTCGCACGTCTCCACACGAGCGATGCCGCAAGCCTCGCGCAGGTCTTGCAGAACGGCGGCGCCATGAATGTGTGGCAATACGCAGTTCGGCGCGGCGCAAGCGGCGAACAGGAAGAAGCGCCGGTGAAGAAAATCGTGCTCGCCGCGGACGCGTCGATGCGGATCGAGGCGTATCGGGCGCAGATGCGCGTGGTGCCGATTGCCGAAGTCCGCATGGCGCAGGCGGCCGAGTAAATTCCGCGCTTCGGCGCTTTATCGGAACCGGCCTTATCCGATCTGCCGGAATGCTTGGGCCCGCAACATCTCCGTTGCGGGCCTTTTGCTGTGGGAATACCATTAGAGCCTTGAATTTCAAGCATTTATCGGACCCGGCTAAAGTCCCGCCCGCCGTTCATCATGCTCCCAATGTCGGGTCGCAATTGGCAAAAAATGGCCTATATTAGGGGCTGTTCTGGAATAAATGACGCGAGCCGCAGCGGTCCCCAAAATCCGCGCCGCGCCCGTCATGTCCGCGAAAACAAACACGAAGAAGGCCCGGTGCCATGGCTGCGTTCAATTACAATACCGAAGCTGAGTTGTTTCCTGCGGCGATCCGCAAGAAGAAACGTGCCGGCTTCGCGTATCGCCGTTTTCCGACCGCAGCCGAGGCCGTGCAATTTGCGATCGAGCAACTTCCCGCCGACTCGCTGAACGGCGCTTACCTCCAGGTGGACGAGGCCCGTTTCGACCAGAGCGGCATCCGCACGCTCTATGAAGCCGCCGAATTTCCGCTGAAGCGCAATCGTCCGAAACCCGCGCCTGTGGTCGAGGAAGTGGCCGCACCCGCCGTTGCGCCTGTCGCCGCGACGCCCGCGAAGAAGCCGGTTGCCAAGACCGCCGCGAAAGCCGCGCCGAAGGCCAAGCGCACCGCGTCAGCGCGCTGATATTTGCGCGTGATCTGATTCCGAAAACCGCTTCACACTTTTCGCTGACGCGGCCGTTCCGGTCGGGATCACGCGTCACACATCCATCCTCGGCTGCTTCTCCATCCATTTCCGCAAAATCCGCATGTTGCGGATATTGGCGCGGAACATGACGTCGAACGCATCGCCGACGAACGGCACCAGCCCCACCACGCCATCGAGCGCGACATTGCCGAGCATCCGCGCCACCACATGACGCGGCGCGCCGAGCGAGCGCGCCTCGCGCACGATCCACAGTGAGATCGCGGTGGTCAGAATATCGCCGACCACCGGAATGAGACCGACGAGACCGTCGACGCCGTAGCGGATCTTCGTGCCCGGCAGCACGAAGGCGACATCGAGCAGCTTCGCCAGCGCATCGAGCCGCGCGAAACGTTGCTCGCGCGTCAGCTTTCCGAACTGCATGTCACCGAGCGAGGCCGAGATATTCTCGAAATCGAGGCCTTGGGTGAAACCGCCTTGATTCATGCGGCCCGCAAAGCCGGAACGCGAAGAACCTGACCGGACACGCGCGTCGTTGCCGTCCTGATCGATGATCGGCGCGCGCTTGGGCCCGGCGCTGCGCTTTTCGCGCACCGGCTCCAGAATTTCCTCACTCGTATCGCCACGCGCCATGCGCCTGATCCTCTAAACCGCCCGGAATGGGCAAACATCGCTACGTAGGAACGCTTTGAGGCCGCACAAGTTGCCAGGCCGATTTTACAAAGCGAAATTTTCGCAATCCTCGCCGCGTCATTTGCGCACAAGGGACGCGAGCCGCGCGCGCCGCGCCACAAGCTCGCGCCACTCCGTCACGCTGTCGCGCGGCAGCGTGACTTCGCGGGGTAATTTCCACACGCAGCGCCGCTCAGTGCCGATGCATTTTCGCGCGCGCCGGCAATCGGACAGGCTGCACTCCGCCGACAGATTGCACAGCTGCGCCATCCGCGTCAGCACGGCGTAAAGTTTTGTCGCGTCGTCCGTTTGCATCGTCCACCTTTCATCCAAACGAAGTGTCTTCCCCGCGTTCTCGCGGGCGTCCGTCCAGCCATGTTCGAAACCGTTTTCAATTCGTCCCTCGATCGAGAGGGAGCGGAGCGCCGAAAGGCGCGACTTCGATAGTGCCGCGATGCGGACGATGTTGCGAACACCGCGTGACCCGCACCGCGTAACGCCTCACGGCGCTCCACAACGGCTTTTCTGTCTCCGGTGCCGTTCTTCCGAGCGCGGGATCCGAAGATTTTCATCTTCGTTCATCCGGGCGGATTTCGCCGCCCTTCAGCCGCGCCGCGTCCAGCCACTGAAGGCAGGCTCCCGTAGTGGAGCCGGACGGCGAACCGGAGCCTCCCGGGAGCGAAACGTTC
>JAFKKP010000162.1 GCA_017305515.1 Hyphomicrobiales bacterium | reverse complement strand
TGCTGTATTCGCGCTTCTTCACCCGCGCGATGAAGGCGACCGGCCACATCGGCATGGACGAACCGTTCGCCGGCATGTTCACGCAGGGCATGGTTGTTCACGAGACTTACAAGAAAAAAGACGGCACGTTCGCTTCACCTGCCGAAATCATAATCGAAGTCGTTGGCGACAAGCGTTCTGCGACGATGCTCGATTCAAAGGAACCTGTCGAAATCGGCTCCATCGAGAAGATGTCGAAGTCGAAGCGCAACACCGTCGATCCCGACGACATCATCGGCAGCTACGGCGCCGACACCGCGCGCTGGTTCATGTTGTCGGACTCGCCGCCGGATCGCGACGTGATCTGGAGCGAGGAAGGCGTGCAGGGCGCCGGCCGTTTCGTGCAGCGCATCTGGCGTCTGGTAAATGCAGCTGTTGTCCATTTGCCAAAATCCGGCACGCCGATTCCTACGAATCATGCGGATGCGAAGGCGCTGCGGGCCGTCGCGCATCGCACCTTGAGCGAAGTCTCGAACGCCATCGAGCGGCTGCGCTTCAACACCGGCATCGCGAAAATCTACACCTTCGTCGGCGCACTCGCGGATGTGGTGGACGATCCGAAGAAGCCGCTCGAAAACGACCCGGCGCTGGCGGCGGCAGCGCGCGAAGCGTTCGATATTCTCCCGCGCCTGATTTCACCGATGATGCCGCATCTGGCGGAACAGTGCTGGAGCGTACTCGGTCACAAAGGGCTGGTTTCCGAGGCACAGTGGCCGGAAATCGAACAAAGCCTGCTGCTCGATGACACAATTACGCTCCCTGTGCAGGTTAATGGCAAGAAACGCGGGGATGTCACGGTCGGGCGGGAAGCCACGACCGCAGAAATTGAGGCTGCCGTTTTGGGACTCGATGCGATAAAATCGGCACTCGACGGGAAATCCCCTCGTAAAGTCATCGTCGTTCCGCAGAGGATCGTGAATGTCGTGGTTTGATACGCGCATCGCTGCCCGGTTGGCAGTCGTGGCTGCGCTTGCCGCCGTAACGGCCGGCTGTTTTCAGCCGATGTACGCCGAACGCGGGCCAAACGGCACGCCAGGACTGCGCGACAAGCTGCGCGCTGTGGAAGTGCCGCCGCTCAACCTGCCGAACGGGTCGCGCGAAGCGCGCGTCGGTCTCGAGATTCGCAACAATCTGATGTTCAGCATGTACGGATCGGCGGTCGGCGATCCGCCGACGCACCGGCTCTTGATGCGCATCTCGACGACGCGCCTCTCCGTCATCATCGATCCGAACACGGCGCTCGCCGATGCCGAGAACTACGGCATCAACGCGGTGTATGAGTTGAAGGACAATACGACCGACAAGACGATCTTGACCGGAACGACCTTCTCGCGCGTATCCTACGACATTCCGGGACAGACGCAGCGATTCGCCCGCTCGCGCGGATTGCGCGATGCCGAGGATCGTGCCGCCAAGGTCATCGCCGACAACATCAATCAGCGGCTGGCGTCGTTCTTCGCGACCGGAACTTAAAGACGAACGTGGTCGCGCTCCGCGGACGGGACATCGACGCATTCCTCGCCAAGCCCGACCCGGCACGCCCCATCATTCTTCTCTACGGTCCCGATGCAGGGCTCGTTCGCGAACGCGCAGACGCACTGATGGCGTCGGCCGTCGACGATCCAAGCGATCCATTCTCTCTCGTCCGTCTCGATGGCGACGAACTCGCCGCCGAACCGTCACGGCTGGTCGACGAAGCCATGACCGTGCCGCTGTTCGGCGGACGCCGCGCGATCCGTATCCGCGCCGGCGGAAAGAGTTTCGCATCGGGCATCGACACGCTTGCGGATATGAGTCCGAAGGATTGCCGCATTGTGATCGAGGCCGGCGAACTGCGTCCCGACGCTCCGCTGCGCAAGGCATGCGAGAAAGCGAAGTCCGCAGTTGCCATTGCCTGCTATGCGGATGGCATTCGCGACATCGAGCGGCTGATCGACGAAGAGCTTCGCGCCTCGAAACTCAAGATCGCACCCGACGCGCGTGCCGCGCTAACATCCCTGCTTGGCGGCGACCGGCAGGCGTCGCGCAATGAGATTCGCAAGCTGACGCTTTACGCACACGGTAAAAGCGAAATCACGATGGACGACATCGCGGCCATCGTGACCGACGCGTCGGGCCTCGCGCTCGATCCGATTGTCGACAATGCTTTTGCCGGAAAGCCCGCAGATGTCGAAAGAGCATTCGCCAAGGCGATTGCGTCAGGAATCAACCCGAACCAGATTCTAATGGCTGCGCAACGTCAGGCAGCGGCTTTGCACAAGGCCAGGCTTTCGGTCGATGAAGGCCGGATGGAATCGGATGTGGTCGACAACGGATTTCCCCGACTGCATTTTTCGCGCAAGCCGCTGGTTGAAACGGCACTCCGCAACTCCAGCACCGATCGTCTGCTCAAGGTGATCGCTCAACTTGCCGACGCAGTGCTCGATATGCGCAAACAGACCGATCTTGCGGAAATCATCGCACAGCGCGCGCTGCTGGCCATCGCGGTCAATTCCCGCCGCCGCGGCTGATGCGAGAAATGCCCTATTTACGGCGCGATTCGAGGCGCCGCAAAATTTCGTCGAGCTGATCGAGATCGCGGTATTTGATCTGCACGGCGCCGCCGGGATCGCGATGCTCGACGCTCACTTTCAGTCCAAGCACGTCGCTGACCCGCTTCTCCAGCGCGACCGTGTCGGCGTCTTTTCCCTTCACCGCCTTGCCGCGTGACTTCTGCGGCTTGCGCTGCGGAACGCCTTCCTCATGCGCAAGAGCTTCGGCCTGACGCACGTTCAAACCTTGCTCGACAATTTTCTTCGCGGCGGCGGCGGCATCCGGCACGCCGATCAAAGCGCGCGCGTGACCGGCGGAGAGTTTGCCTTCGGCAATATATTTCTGCACTTCGCTCGGAAGTTTTGTCAGCCGCATCATGTTTGCGACATGGCTGCGGCTCTTGCCGACGATCTTGGCGATGTCGTCCTGGCTGCGTCTGAATTCGGCGGCAAGCGCGTGATAGCCCTGCGCCTCTTCCATCGCGTTCAGATCCGAACGCTGCACGTTTTCGATGATCGCGATTTCGAGCGCGTCGCTGTCGTTGACGTCAGCTGTGACGATGGGGACTTCGTGCAGGCCCGCCTTCTGCGATGCACGCCACCGGCGCTCGCCGGCAATGATCTCAAAGCGATCCGCCGCGCCCTTTACTGGACGGACCACGATTGGCTGGATCACGCCATGCTGCCTGATCGAATCGGCTAGCTCTGCGAGTTCGGTCTCGGAGAACGTGCGGCGCGGGTTGCGCGGATTAGCTTTGAGAAATTCGATCGGGACTTTGCGCGGCGACGCCTTGGCGGGACGATCGACATGAGCCGCCTCGCCGCCGACGTCACCGATCAGGCTGGCAAGACCCCGGCCCAATCGCGAACGCGCTTCGTCGGCCATCGCCGTCTCCCTTGCACTCACACGACTCAACGCAAGCCTCCCGTTACAATCTCAATGCTGCGAGTTCAGTGCGTGCGCAGTTCGCGCTCGCGCTGAATCACTTCGGTGGCGAGCTTGAGATAGGCTTCGCTGCCGACGCATTTGAGATCGTAGACGAGAACCGGTTTTCCGTAGGACGGCGCTTCCGAGATGCGGATGTTGCGCGGGATCATGGTGTCGTAAACTTTCTTCCCCATGAACTGGCGCACATCGGCGACGACCTGGTTCGACAGATTATTGCGGGCGTCGAACATCGTCAGCACGATGCCGTGAATCGTCAGCGTCGGATTGAGCGTCGAACGGACCTGCTCGACGGTTTGCAGCAGCTGCGACAAACCTTCGAGCGCGAAGAACTCGCACTGAAGCGGAACGAGGATCGCATGCGACGCGGCCATTGCATTGACCGTGATGAGGTTGAGCGACGGCGGGCAATCGACCAGCACGTAGGTGTAGTCGTTGTCCTTATCCAAGCCGTCGTTGAGACCGGCGAGCGCATCGCGCAGACGAAATGCACGATCGCGCGCGGAGCCGAGTTCAAGTTCGAGACCGGACAAATCCATTGTCGACGAGGCGATGTGAAGACGCGGCACCGCAGTCGGCATGATCGCGTCGCGCAATTTCGCTTCGCCGATCAGCACGTCGTAGGTCGAGCAGTTGCGATTGCGGCGATCGATGCCGAGACCGGTCGATGCGTTGCCCTGCGGATCGAGATCGACGATGAGCACGCGTTCGCCGATGGCGGCGAGTGCCGTGCCGAGATTGATCGCGGTCGTGGTCTTGCCGACGCCGCCCTTCTGATTGGCGAGCGCCAGAATTCGCGGATGACCATCCGCGTGAGCCGGGCCGTTTTCGCCGCCGAAGATTCCCTTCATGTCGATCATTCTACACCTACCCGGTCTTTGTTGCGGCGCAGCATTTCAGCGCCTTGCAATCGATTCGATTTCAGCGATCCAGCCGTCGCCGGTCAGACTGCGATGAAGTCGATGCTCGATTGTCCAGTATTTAGTAGCTTCCGTCAATTCATCGACTATATCTTGACCCTTGGGGAACAAGGCTTTTGCGCCGTGTTTCACAAGCGGCTCGACGTAACCCACAAGGGAATTTAAGGGAGCGACCGCGCGGGCGGTGACGCAATCCACCGGGGCGTTCGAGCTTTCCACGTAATCCTCGATGCTCGACAGGTGAACGGTGCCGGGTGAGTTTGTCACGCGCAGCGCCTCGCGCAAAAAAGCAGCCTTCTTCGCGTTGCGTTCGACGAGATCGATTTTCGCATTTTCTTTTTCGGCAAGCGCGCAGGCTAAAACGATTCCGGGAAATCCGCCGCCGCTGCCGAAATCGAGCCAGCGATTTGCGCTTGGAGCGAGCTGAAGAAGTTGCAGCGAATCGGCGACGTGACGCGTCCAGATTTTTGGAAGCCCGGAGGAGGCGATGAGATTCGTTTTCGCCTGCCACTCGGCAAGGAGCGCGACGTAGCGATCCAGCCGTTGTTCTGTTTCACGTGAAACAGGCGTCAGCTTCAGCGCGGCGGCTTTGTCGAAAGCGGAAATGACCGGCGTCTTCGGACCTGCCACGTCAGGCCGAAATCGACGCCGGCATTGAGCCGGGCTTGCGCGCCTGACGTCGAAGATAGGCGGCGAGAATCGCCAGCGCCGCAGGTGTCATCGCCTCGATACGCCCCGCCTGTCCGATGGTGCGGG
>JAFKKP010000161.1 GCA_017305515.1 Hyphomicrobiales bacterium | reverse complement strand
CCGCCCTGCATCAGCTTCATCGCCAGCGTCGCGCTCAGTATCGTGACGATCTGCAAAAGCGTGCGCGTGGAGAAAAATTCGTTGATGCGCGTCATGCCGAAGCTGTCCCCGAAACAGAAATCGAGGGCATCCTGGGCCGCGCTGATTTAACAGGCCATTTCTGGAAGGATGGTGGGCGCGACAGGGATCGAACCTGTGACCCCTTCCATGTCAAGGAAGTGCTCTCCCGCTGAGCTACGCGCCCTAAAGTCCATCGGTGCAGGAATGCGTCCCTATATCGGCTCGAATCGGCCTTCGCAAGGACGGGAAACGGCTTGTTTTGGTGGCCCGCGCGGGCCTCATGGTGAGGAGCCCGCAAAGCGGGCGTCTCGAACCATCGCCATCGCTCGCCCTCATCCTTCGAGACGGCGCCATAGCGCGTCGAAGACGCGTGTAACCGCGCTGATGGCGCCTCCTCAGGATGAGGAATTCGGCTTTATGCCGCCAGCATCTTGTTCACTTCGCTGACCAATTCGCGCAGGTGAACGGGCTTGGACAGCACCTTGGCGTTTTTCGGTGCCTCGGAATCCGAGTTCAGCGCGACGGCGGCGAAGCCGGTGATGAACATGATCTTGATGTCGGGATCGAGTTCGGCGGCGCGGCGGGCCAGCTCGATGCCGTCCATCTCGGGCATCACAATGTCCGTGAGAAGCATCTCGAACGGTTCCTCGCGCAGCCGCTGATAGGCCGACAATCCGTTGTCGTAGGACTGCACCTGAAAACCGGCATTCTCCAGCGCCTTCACGAGGAAACGGCGCATGTCGTTGTCGTCTTCGGCGAGGAGGATCTTGTGCGTGGTCAAGCGGTCGAATCCCGTGAAATGAGAGCTATTCCAGTTCGTCTATGTGCCTTCACAGGTGTAAATTTCAGGTGAAGGCGAACTTATTCTTGGCAACCCCGTTAGGGTTACGGGACAATGTGATTTCGGAAAACACGCGATTTTCGGGCCAAATTATGTTGCCCCACAGGGCAATTATTTGAGCACGATTCGGCGGTTTCCGGCAGACAGAGACAGCGGGCGGCAATGACGGATTTCGATGACAGAAGAAACGACGGGGAGTTGTCGCCGCCGTTCGACGTGTTCGAGCCCGTGACGCTGCGCGCGCCGATCGTTTTCAATTCGCCGCATTCCGGCTCGATCTATCCGGTGGAATTCTTGAGCGCCTCGCGCATCGACCGCGCTTCGCTCGCGCGTTCGGAAGATTCCTTCATGGACGAGATGATCGCAGCCCTTCCCGGCCGCGGTTTCCCGGCGGTGCGCGTGAATTTTCCGCGCTCCTATGTCGACGTCAACCGCGAGCCGTATGAACTCGATCCGCGCATGTTCAACGGTCGCCTGCCCGGTTTCGCCAACACGCGCTCGATGCGGGTGGCCGGCGGTTTAGGCACCATTCCGCGCGTCGTCGGCGACGGTCAGGAAATCTATTACGACCGGCTCGATGTCGAGGATGGGCTCAAGCGCATCGAGGCGCTTTACAAGCCGTATCATCGCGCATTCCGCCGCCTCGTCGCCAAGACGCAGAAAACCTTCGGGCTTGCGATCGTCGTCGACTGTCACTCGATGCCGTCGGTGGGCGTCACGCGCGACGAGCCGAAGCGGCCCGACATCGTGATCGGCGACCGCTACGGCACGAGCTGCGCGCGGCTCTTGACGGATACGGTCGAGGATACTTTCAGGTCGCTCGGCTATTCGGTCGGCCGCAACAAGCCGTATGCGGGCGGCTTCATTACCGAGCACTACGGCAATCCGGCAAACGGCCTGCATGCGATCCAGCTCGAACTTAATCGCGCAGTCTACATGGACGAGCGGCGGCGCGAACGCGGACCGCGCTTCGCCAAGGTCGCGGATGATTTCGTGAAACTTGCCGACGCGCTGGCGGAGATTCCGCTGGAGAATTTCGGCCCGTTCCAGGCGGCGGCGGAATAGTTACTGATTGTTATGGCCGGGCTTGACCCGGCCATCCCGATATCTTGAGCGCGATGCCAAACTGATCGAGATCACCGGGACAAGCCCGGTGATGACGCTGTTGGCTCAAAAACCTTCCCAAGAAAAAAGGGCCACTCGCGAAAGCAAGTGGCCCAAGTCTAGGGAGGAAACGCCCAAGGAGGGCAGCAATAACGCGAGGCGTTATCGCACCGCAACAATATGCGACTGCACCGCAACCAAATCAATGGAAAACAGGCGAATTTTGTATGCCAGGAACGCATAACTGGATTGCAGTGCTAAAACCGCAACATAAGACAAATACTGAATTATTACAGTGACTTGTGAGAAATCCGTGTCTGTGAGCTACGGCAAAATTGCAACTTCACCACCCCAAGAAATGAATATACGTTCCAATACTAATCCCCCGGCGGCTGCAAATCTTCACCAACCCCTTAAAGAATGAACGGTGGATTTGCCCGTAACGCGATCCGTGTCCGCGATATTTGCCGATGCAGGCCGAGTCCTATACGGCCATGATCTCACAACATGCAGCGCGCACGGCTACACTCCGTAGCGCCCTGCGACCAAGGACATGCCGTGACGGTCATCGATTTCACCGCCTTCATCGCACGACTGGCGACCGCATCCGGCGAGACAATCCTTCCTTTCTTCCGCACCTCGCTCAGCGTCGAGAACAAGAAATCCGGCCGCGACCTCGATCCGGTGACGGAAGCCGACCGCGCGGCGGAAGCCGTGATGCGGCGGATGATAAAAGAGAGTTTCCCGCAGCATGGCATCGTCGGCGAGGAGTTCGGCTCTGAGCGCGAAGACGCCGAATATGTCTGGGTGCTCGATCCTATCGACGGCACCAAGTCTTTTATTTCCGGCATGCCGATCTGGGGCACGCTGATCGCGCTGATGCACAACGGCGTGCCCGCTTACGGCATGATGAGCCAGCCTTACATCGGCGAGCGTTTCACCGGCGACAACGGCGCGGCGAACTACGCCGGCCCTTCGGGCAAGCGCAAACTCTCGGTACGCAAATGCGCCTCGCTCAATGACGCGGTTCTGTTCACGACAAGTCCGCGCCTGATGAACGAGAAAGATCGCGCGCAATTCAGCAAAGTCGAGAACGAAGTGAAGCTCTCGCGCTACGGCGGCGATTGCTACGCCTACTGCATGTTGGCGGCGGGCCATCTCGATCTCATCATCGAGACGGAGTTGAAGCCCTACGATGTCGCAGCCCTCATTCCCATTGTCAGTGGCGCGGGCGGCATCATGACGACGTGGGACGGCAAGCCCGCGCAGAGCGGCGGCCGCATCGTCGCGGCCGGCGACAAGCGCGTGCACGACGCCGCGCTCAAACTGCTGGCGAAATAAATGGATTACACATTTCTGTTTCTGATCGCTTGCGTGTTCATGCTCGCCGGTTTCGTCAAGGGCGTGATCGGCCTCGGTCTTCCGACGGTCGCGATGGGATTGCTCGCGACGCGCATGCCTCCGTCGCATGCGCTCGCCATCGTGATCGTGCCCGCCATCGTCACCAACATCTGGCAGACCTTCGTCGGCCCTTATCTGCGCGACATCACGCGGCGGCTGTGGCCGCTGATGATCGGCACCGTGATCGGAATTCTGTCGGGCGCGGGCCTGATGACCGGGCCTTACGCGCCTTACGGCACCGTCGTGCTCGGACTGCTGCTCGTGATCTACGCGATCATCGGCCTCGCGAAAGTGCGCTTCAGCGTACCGGCGCGGCACGAGAAATGGATCGGCGGCATCGTCGGTCTTGTGACGGGGGTGATTTCGGCAGCGACCGGCGTGCAGGTCATCCCCTCGATGCCCTTCATGCAGGCCATCGGCATGGAGAAGGACGAACTGGTGCAGGCGCTCGGCGTGTTTTTCACGACCGCCACCGTCGCGCTCGCGTTCAACCTCACCGGCGCTGGTCTTCTCAACGCCGCAACGACTATCCCCGCCGCGGTCGGAATGGCAGGCGCATTCGCCGGCATGTATCTCGGTCAGGTGCTGCGCGCACGGATGGACGCGGAAACTTTTCGCCGCTGGTTCCTGATCGCGATGATGCTGCTCGGCTTCTATCTTGCCGGCGAAATGATCGCGCGGCTGTCGCATTGAGATGACCGAAACCTCGATCCTCACAGTCGAAACAGGCGGCGAAGGTTTTATCGACATCACCGCCGACGTGAGGCGCTTCGCCAGGCAATCCAAAATTCAGAACGGCGTTATTTTCCTCTTCATACGCCACACCTCCGCGTCGCTGACGATTCAGGAAAATGCCGATCCGAATGTGCTGCGCGATCTCATGACCGCGCTGAAAGGTTTCGCGCCCGCGAACGCAAACTACCGGCACAATTCCGAAGGCCCGGACGACATGCCCGCGCACATCAAGACCATGCTGACGAATGTCACGCTGCATGTGCCGGTGATCGGCGGCGAACTGGCACTCGGCACATGGCAGGCGATCTATGCGATCGAACACCGCGCGCGGCCGCACCGGCGCGAAATCGTCATGCAGGCGCTGGCCTAGAACGGCTTCGCGGTGCCGGGCACGAAAGCGTCGAACGCCGCCCAGAATTGCTGACGGAAACGATCCTGCTCCTGCAAGATTTCGTGCTTCGATCCGGCGATCACGAGATGCGAGCCGCCGCGCAGATGATAGGCGAATTCCTCGATGGCAGGCGTCGAGACAATCGTGTCGTTGCTCGCCGCCAGCATCAGGATCGGCTGGCGGATGCGTGCGGGATAATCGTTGCCGCGAAATTCGACCATCGCGCGAAATGCTGCGTCGGCCCATGCCACCGTCGGCGACGCGATGCCGAGCGTCGGATCTTCCTCGATGATCGCAGCGTTGCGCGCGTAGCGCACGACATCCGTGGTCACGGGATTGTTGATGAATCCGCCGGTGCCCATCAGCGTCGAATTTCCGCCGGGCACGAAATTTCCGCCCATGCCCATCCAGCGCAGCGCGCGGATCAGTACGCGCACCGGCAGCTTCATGCTCGCGCCGTGAAGATCGATCATCGGCGCCGACAGCACCATGCGCTCGAAATAACGTTTGCCCGCATGTGCGACACGCAGCATCACGGCACCACCCATCGAATGCGCGAGCGCGAAGTAAGGCGGCGGACAGTCGGGCAGCACGACCTCGTTGATGAAGGTTTCGACGTCGAGTTCATAGTCCTCGAAACTGTAGACGTAACCCTTGCGCGGATCGTTGAGCTGCCGTGACGAATGTCCCTGCCCGCGCCAGTCGATGGTC
>JAFKKP010000160.1 GCA_017305515.1 Hyphomicrobiales bacterium | reverse complement strand
CCGTATTTGCCGTTGTAGGTCTTATCGGGCGCGCGGCCCGGTACGCCATAGATGCGGTTGATGCTGCCGAGCAGATCGGCCTGCGGGTCGGAGGCATCGGCGAAGCCGTCATCCGGCCGCGACAGATCCTTTTGCGCGACGGCGCGAACGACATAAGGCGTGACCAGAACCATCAGTTCGCTCTGGCGGTTCACGTAGTCGCGGCTGCGGAACAGCGTGCCGAGCACCGGCAGCTGTGCGAGACCCGGCACGCCGTTGATCGCCTGCTTTGTCTGCTCCTGAATGAGTCCGGCCATCGCCATCGAGCCACCCGACGGAATTTCGAGCGTGGTTTCGGCGCGGCGAGTCTTGATCGACGGAACGGTCAGCGAGTTGACGGTGTCGTTGGTGACGGCCTGCGAAAGCGTGATCGAGTTGTCGTTCGACAATTCGGAGACTTCCGTCATCACGCGAAGGCTGATGCGGCCTTCAGTCATCACGACAGGGGTGAAGTTGAGCGAGATGCCGAATTTCTTGAAGCTGATCTGCGTTGTACAAACGTGTGTCGTCGGGTCGCAAGAATAACCTGCCGGCACGGGGAATTCGCCGCCGGCGACGAAGGTTGCGGCTTCGCCGGAAATCGCGGTCAGATTCGGCTCTGCAAGCGTGCGGACCACGCCCGCACTCTCCATCGCGCGCAAGGTCGCGGTGACGGATTTGAACGAGCCCTGAACGCCGTTGCCGTTGACGAGCTGGCGGCCGTAGGCCGTGAATGGATTGGAGTTGTTGAAGTTCACGACGGCAGTGCCGTAGTTCATGCTGCCGCTGAGATCGATGCCGAGCTGCTTGACGATGTCGCGCTGAACTTCGGCGACGGTGACTTTCAGCATCACCTGATCGCGTCCGCGTACTGCAATGCTGTTGACGACCTTGTCGGCACCGCCAGCGAGACGCGAAGCGAGTTCAAAAGCCTGTTGCGCTTCGGCAGGCGTCGCGGCGGAGCCAGACAGCACAACGCCGTCGCCCACGCCTTCGATACGAATGTCTGAGCCAGGCATTGCCTGCTGCAAAGCCGCGCGCACGCCATTGAGATCGCGCGTCACTGCGATGTCATAGGCCGCGATCTGCTGGCCCGATGCATCGAAGAAAACGATATTGGTCTGGCCGACGGCGGCACCGATGATGTAGGCGCGCTGTGCAGAGCGCACGACCGCGTTGGCGATTTTCGGATCGGCCACCAGCACGTCCTTGATGTCGCGCGGCAGATCGATCACCATCGATTTGCCGATGCCGAGCGGAAGAAAGCGCGCATTCATGGCATTGCCGGGTGCGTTCGCGGCCGCAGCAACCGTCGCCTTGTAATCGCTTGCCGTCACGATCGTCAGTGACGGATTGAGCGCAAGCGCGGAGATCGCCGTGAACGACAAGGCGCGAACCATGAAGGTCCGCAGCGTTGTCTTGTGTCCCTCTCGCTTCATTGCAACGTCCCCTCCGGTCACTTCTGTGTCGTCGTTGTGGTTGAAACGCCGTAGCGGACGATGTTCACGCTGTCGCGCTTGCCGGTGTTGTTGTCTTCGGTTTTAGCTTCGACCTTGTTGGCATCGACGAGGCTGCGCAGCGCAAGCGACAGCGTGCCGCTCTGGCGTGAGCGCGCGAGCTGCTCGGCCTGCTCCGGCTTCAGTTCGAGCGTCGCAGTCTTGCCGACGACGACCTTCTGGCCGTTTTTCTCTTCAACGGTCTGGTCGATGGCGAGGACGCGGATATTCTGGAGAATGATCTCGGCGTTGATGATGTCGTTTGTGCCCGATTTATCGGCGTTTTTCTCACGCTTGGTGAGAATCACATCGACACGGTCATTCGGCAGAATGAATCCGCCGGCGCCCGTCTCCGCGGAGATTTCGGTAGAGACTGCGCGCGTGCCGGACGGCAGGATCGCGGCCATAAAGCCGGAGCCATTACCCTTCACGAGTTTGGTCTCGCGAATAGGTTCGCCGGCAAGAAACTGCGAGCGTGCGATGGACCCGCCGAGTTGCGTCATCGCGTCGCCGCGATCGGTACGGCGAATGAAATTCGAGCTTGCGGTCGCCGACGGCCAGGACTGCCACTGCATGTCGTCGGGCGTTACGGTCTGACCCATGCCGATATCGCCGCGCGCGACGAGAACGTCGGTCGTTTCCATCTGCTGAACGGGAGCTGCGGCTGTGGGCACGGGCTTGGGATCGGAGCCGCTCGCAAGATATGCGGCAACACCCCCGGCACCGACAGCAATGGTGAGGACCACAATCCGGGCGGTATTCATACGCTTCACTTCCCACATGACTTGGCGACGGACCCGTCGCCGTGGTGGGATTTGACCAGCTAAACGTCAAAGCATGGTTAATGAGGCGTATCTAAATCGCGTTAATGAGAAGTTTCATCAACGACTTCACTGGCCTACGAACCGGGTCAGATCGACCGCGCGCATCCAGCCGGTTTCCGGATAGATCATCAGCGCGCCGATTGCGAGCGCGATGCCATAGGGGATGCCGCTGTCCTTGCTGTGCAGGCGCAACAGCCATTCCTGCGAACGAAACGCATAGGGCATCGGCCATTGCCGGAACTGGAGCAGCAGTAGTGTCAGTGCGCCGCCGAACAGCGAGGCATAGACGAGATAGTCGGTAAGATAAGAGAATCCGAACCACAGGCCTGCGGCCGCGGCGATCTTTGCATCCCCGCCGCCGATCCACCCGAAAGCAAAGCACGCGAACGCTATCACCAAAACGAGAAGACCCGCG
Source organism: Hyphomicrobiales bacterium (assembly GCA_017305515.1). Taxonomy (GTDB): domain Bacteria; phylum Pseudomonadota; class Alphaproteobacteria; order Rhizobiales; family Xanthobacteraceae; genus Afipia. Next base: position 2,492 of record JAFKKP010000160.1, on the reverse strand, counting down.
GCGACATGGTTGGCGATGTCGCCCGCCGGCATGCCGCTCAACAGCGCAAGCGCAAAGAACGACCCGACAAGGATCAGCGAAACCCGGTTCGAAATGGTCATCGTGAACAGGTCGCTGGCCGCGGCGAATGCGATCAGGGCCGGAAATATAAAGAGACGGGCAAGATCGAGGATCATGGGCCGAAACTAGCGGCCAGAAGTGAACAATGGTGAAACGGAGTTCACCAGATGCTGGCGATCCGGAACAAAATGGCTGCACAAGCGACGATCAGGGCGATGCAGACGATGTGCATAGAATCGCTGACGAGCGGAGTCTTCTGCAATCGGGCGGAACGTTCGGACAGGGACGTGGACATGCTTCACTCAACTCAGGGTCTTTGCGTCAGACCAGGGCAAACAAAAAAGGCTTCGGGGGAACCGAAGCCTTTATTCGTTCGAGGAACGCCGTCGCTTACTTGAGCGAGGTGTTGATCGAGGTGAACTTCGAACCGAGGTTCGTGCCGAGGCCGTTCACGGCAGCAATGATCGCCAGCGAAATGCCGGCCGCGATGAGGCCGTATTCGATTGCGGTTGCGCCGGATTCGTCCTTGACGAAACGAGCAAAAAGCTTGGTCATCGGTAACTCCGTTTGTAACACGTGGCTGTCGAACTTCATGGTCTTGGCGGTGTTGAAGCACCGTAACCATGGCGCCAACCTAGTTCCGAGGGATTGCAGCGCAGTTAATTCGATTGCAGAAACACCCCGGTATCAGGCTGTTCTTGCACACGGTAAATACGGCTTTAACGGCACGGTACAATTCGCGCATATGTTGCGCGCGAGATTGCATGCTTCGTCACGGTTGCCGACGTCCGGGAAATTCACCGCGTCTTAAGCATGCGGGACTAACTCTCTAGGCAAGGGAGTTGCCGTATGACGAACAATTTGCCGCTCGAAGTCATTCATATGTTCGGCGAGACGATCCTCAAGATTGTGCCCGTGACGATCGGCTTGGCGGTGATCTTCTCTGTTCTCTCATACTTCTGGGCTTGCAACCCCGGCAATCCGTGGTGGCGCAAGAAAGAGCTCGCGACCGACGTTTGCTACTGGTTCTTCGTGCCTTTGATAACGCGCGTTGTGCGCATCGGCCTCCTGGTGCTCGCTGCTTCCGTCTTCTTTGGGATCAAGGACGCCGACGATCTGATCGCATTCTACGACAACGGTCACGGCCCGCTGGCGACGCTGCCGCTATGGGTGCAGGGACTGCTATTTTTGGTCGTTTCGGATTTCCTGCTTTATTGGACTCACCGGATGTTTCATGGTGGAGGCTTCTGGAAATATCACGCCATCCACCACTCGTCCGAAGAGATCGAGTGGATTTCGGCGGCGCGCTTTCATCCCGTCAATCTGTTCCTCGGCACCGTGGCCGTCGATGTTCTGCTGCTCGTCGCGGGCATTTCTCCGAACGTGATGCTATGGGTCGGGCCGTTTACGATTTTCCATTCGGCATTCGTGCATGCCAATCTCAACTGGACGCTCGGCCCCTTTAAGTACGTGATCGCCACGCCGGTATTTCACCGCTGGCATCACACCTCGCTGGAAGAAGGCGGAAACACCAACTTCGCCGGTACGTTCCCGATCTGGGACATACTGTTTGGCACGTTCCGCATGCCGGAGGGCGTGCTGCCCGAGAACTACGGTGTCGACGACAAGGAATTTCCGGAAGGCATCGGCCGCCAGCTGGCCTATCCGTTTCAGCAATAGAGCGGGCAGCGGCGCGCGCCGCGTTTGCATTTGATTCATCAATTAACGGCACATTTGCCTTGTTGAACGGGCGCCGGCTCCGCTGCGTATCGCTATTGCCGGCTTGGTACGTCCCGGAGTTGAGTATGTCGGTATTGCGTAAAATCCGCGGCCACGCCGCGTTTCCACTCATTCTCGTTGCCATGCTGATGGCGCCTGTTGCGGCCTTCTCTGCCAGCGACACCGAGTCGGTATCGGTGATCGTCGATCAGGCCCGCGTCATCAAGCTGCCCGAGCGCGTTGCGACGATCGTCGTCGGAAATCCGCTGATTGCAGATGTTACCTTGCAGCCCGGCGGAATGGTGGTTGTGACCGGCAAGGGCTACGGCTCGACCAACATGATCGCGCTGGATCGCACCGGCGCTGTGCTCGCGGATCGCTCCATCCAGGTCGAAGGGCCGAATGACAAGCTCGTCACGGTGTTCCGCGGCGTCGATCGCGAATCCTACAGCTGCACGCCGACGTGCCAGCGCCGCGCAACGCTTGGCGACGCGCCAAGCTATTTCGATGCGGTGCTCGGTCAAACCGGCAACCTCAACGGCGCGGCGGGCGGCTCAGGCGGCGCGAAGCCTTAAAGGCCCGCGACGGGGAATTCCGGTTAACAAACAGTAAATACACGGCGGCGGGTTGTTATTACCCGCCGCAATCATTCGACAATCAATATCGGCTAGCTTCAGCGGTAGCTATTTCATGCTGCTCCTGAGGAATCTCCG
>JAFKKP010000159.1 GCA_017305515.1 Hyphomicrobiales bacterium | reverse complement strand
TTGGAATGCGCCGTAAGACATCCCGCCCCGACGAGAAAATGTAATAGCTACTCGACCATCACCTTCAGGAACTTTTGGTCGCAAATCGCGGCACAACCACGACAGGCGCTCAATCAAATAGCGCGTCATATAAAAATAGAGTTGGTTCTTGTCAGTATAAATTCCCTTTGGGATGGGTTGTTTGGCGGCAAGAACGCTCAAAGCTCTCAGAGGCTTCGATGCAATAACTTGCGCGGCAACGACTTTCTGATTGTGGTTCAACTCTACAAAGTGAAGCGCACGGTTTTTCTTCTCTGGCATCTTGTTTGAAATTTCGTCACGCCAAGAGACGGCATCGAGAGTATGCACCTGCCGAAAAAGACAGGCGGAAATCACTAACCAATTGGATGAGCCACCTTGGCGACCCGGTTCTCGGAATTTTCCGAGGCCATCGTCACCGGACTCATCAATGAATGCCAAATAGCTATGCGACATGTGCGATCAACATATCACACATTACATCGTTTCCTTCAGCCCCCGCTCCAGCGCGGCCTTCGCGGCCTCGCGATGCTCGGGCGTGATGTGGCTCGACACGATGCGGATCGCGGTGGCGAGGATGGCCGCGTCGTCGGTAAAGCCGAGGACGGGCAACATGTCGGGGATAAAATCGAACGGCAGAATAAAGTAAGCGAGCGCGCCGAGCAGCGTCGCCTGCACATGGCGCGGCGTCTGCCGGTCGAAGGCGCAGTAATATGCCGCAAGCAGATCTTCCGCGAACGGCAGCTTCGCGATCACGCGCTTCAGCTTGATCCAGAAATTCCTGCGCACGCGCTCGGGATCCTTCGCCATTTTCTCGGCGGGGCCGAAATGCACGGTGTCGTCGGATGTCATGTTAATTGTCCTTGCGGAATCGCGCTCGTTCTCATCCGATGATGTGGGAACGATAGACGGCGCTGCAAGGTCGCGAGGGAGCCGGTCAGACACCGGCAATACGGTTCATCGCTTCGGCCAAGGCGATGTCCTTTTTCGTGACGCCGCCCGCGTCATGCGTGGAAAGCACGACTTCGACGGTTTTGTAGACATTCCGCCATTCCGGATGGTGATCGTTTTTCTCGGCGATCAGCGCCACGCGGGTCATGAAGCCGAACGCCTCGTTGAAATCCTTGAACGTGAACGTGCGGGCGATGGCGTCGCGCCCGTTAACCTCCGACCAGCCCTTGAGTTTGTCCAACGCCTGTTTGCGCGCATCCGCCGTTAGCTTTCCCGCCATCGCATTGCTCCGTGTTCACCTGAACTTGACCGCCGTCTGCATCGACCAAAGCGGTTGAAGGCGCAGGAACTGCTTCAACGCCCTCGCGAGCCATTGGGTCCAAGATGGCCACGGGCTCAGGAGATATGCTAGTCTTCGTGAAGGGTTCAACCAATGCGGCAATCGCATTCAAGGGCGCGGTGAACATGGGCTTCGGGGACATGTTTAAAAGGTCGATTGCGTCCACGACGCGCGCGCGCGCCGCTACGGTGCAGCGGCAGAAATCGTCCCGCGGGACACTGATCGCCATTGCGGGCGCACTCGCTCTCATCGCGACCGTCGGCGGCATCACCTATTACGTCAATCGTCCGGTGACGCTGCGCATTGCCGTCGGCCCGCCTGCCAGCGACGACGTCAAGATCGTGCAATCGATCGCGCAGATATTCGCCAACGACCGTAAATATGTCCGCCTCCGCCCGATCGTCACCGACGGCACGACGGCCAGCGCCGCGAGCCTCGGTGCGGGCACAGCCGACCTCGCTATCGTTCGTGGCGACCTCGATCTGCCCAAGGACGCGCAGGCGATTGCGATCATCCGCAAGAATTTCGCCGTGCTGTGGGTGCCCGCCGGCAAAGGCAAGGCCATCAAGAAAATCGAGCAGCTCGCGGGCAAGAGAATCGGCGTGATCGGCCGCACGCAGGCAAACGTCAAGTTGCTGCACGTCATTCTTTCGCAGTCCGGCGTCAAGCCGGAGAGCGTTCAGGTGACGCAGTTCAGCACCTACAATTTCCCCGACGCGCTCAAGAACGAGAAGGAAAAGATCGACGCGTTTCTCGCGGTCGGCCCGCTGAACAGCAAGATCACGGCGGACGCGATTGCGGCGACGGCCAAGAGCGGCGAGCCGACGTTCCTCAGCCTCGATACCGGCGACGCCATCGCGCAGAAGTATCAGGCCTACGATGCCGGCGAAATTCCCGCAGGCTCGTTCGGCTCGTCGCCCGCGCGACCGGACGACAAGATCGACACCATTACCTTCGCGCACCATATCGTCGCGCGAAAATCGCTGTCGGAGACAACCGCTGCGGCGCTGACACGCCAGCTGTTCTCGATCCGCCAGCAGGTGCAGTCGGAATTCCCGCAAGGCGCAAAACTCGAAACGCCGGACACCGACAAGGACGCCGCGATCCCCGTGCATCCGGGTGCTGCCGCCTATATCGACGGCGACGAGAAATCGTTCCTCGATAAATACAGCGACTACATCTGGGGCGGCATCATGGGCCTCTCCGCGCTGGGCTCCATCGGCGCGTGGTTTGTCGGCTACATGCGCCGCGACGAACGGGATACCAACACCTCTCTGCGCGAGCGTCTGCTTGAGATGCTCAAGATCGCGCGCAAGTCCACGTCGGTGGATGAACTCGATTCGATGCAGGCGGAGGCCGACGAGATCATGGCCGATACGCTGCATTGCTATGAGGACGGTGCCATCGAGGAAGGCTCGCTGACGGCGTTTAGCATCGCGCTTGAGCAGTTCCACAACGCGGTGGCCGACAGGAAGGCGGTTTTGGCGGATATGCCGGAAAAATCGGCCCGTTCAAGCCGATCGAAGGTCGCCTGAGGCGGCGAAATCCATCCGTCATGCAATCGTTCTAAATTCGTCAGACACCGGGACTAGTTCTCGCCGGGCAACCAATCATGCCGGAGCCTGTCATGACATTTCGTCTGTCCCGCCGCCGCTTTCTTTCAACTGCCGGAAGTATCGCCGCCGGCAGCATCGCGATGCCTTATCTCAGCCGCGCCGCCGACCGCCCGATGGTCACGCATGGCGTGCAATCCGGCGACGTGACGCTCGACAGCGGCATGGTGTGGGCACGCACCGATCGTCCCGCGCAACTGATCGTCGAAGTGGCGACGATCGAGACGTTCAAGGATGCGCGAAAACTGCCAGTCATCAACGCGCTTCCCGAAAGCGACTTCACCGCGAAGCTGCTGATCGAGAACCTGCCCTCCGATCAGACGATTTTCTATCGCGCGCGTTTTCGCGATCTGTCGCACACGCTCATCGAAGGCGAAGCCGTCACTGGCCGCTTTCGCACCGCGCCGTCAACCAAGCGCGATGTCTCGTTCGTTTGGGGCGGCGACGTCGCGGGACAGGGCTGGGGCATCAATCCCGACGACAACGGCATGTTCACCTTCGCGACCATGCGCAAATACAATCCCGACTTCTTCATCCACTCCGGCGACACAATCTACGCTGACGGACCTATCCCGGCCGAAGTCAAATTGCCGGACGGCAAGATCTGGAAAAACATCGCGATTCCCGAAAAAGCGAAAGCCGCCGAGACGCTCGACGAATTCCGCGCCGCGCACAAATATAATTTTCTCGACGATCATCTGCGCGCGTTCAATGCGGACATTCCGATTTTCGTGCAGTGGGACGACCACGAGGTCACGAATAACTGGTCGGCGTCGAAGGAGCTTCCTGCGGCCTACAAGGAACGCAACATCGAACTGCTTGCCGCCCGCTCGGCGAAGGCGTTTCATGAAATGTATCCGCTGCGCGAAAGTCCGGCCGAGCCGGGCCGCGTCTACCGCATCATCAAATACGGCCCGCATCTCGATGTGTTCATGCTCGACGAGCGCAGCTATCGCGGCCCCAACGGTCCGAACCTCCAGACCGAATATGGACCGGATTCTTACTTCGTCGGACCTGAGCAGCTTGCCTGGCTCAAGCGCGAACTGAAAAATTCAAAGGCAACGTGGAAGGTCATCGCCTCCGACATGCCGATCGGCATCATCGTCTACGACGACGCAGTGAAGAAAACCGGCTCCGAAGCCATCGCACAGGGCGACGGTCCCGCGCGCGGACGCGAACTGGAAATCGCGGACCTGCTCAAATTCATCAAGGCCGAAAACATCCGCAACACGGTGTGGATGACCGCTGACGTTCACTACGCCGCCGCGCATTATTACAATCCGAACAAAGCACAGTTTCAGGACTTCGAGCCGTTCTGGGAATTCGTCTCGGGCCCGCTCCACGCAGGCAGTTTCGGCCCCGGCGAAATGGACAACACGTTCGGGCCGGAGGTGCGGTTCGTGAAGGCACCCGGTCTCGACAAGCAGAACATGTCGCCGCTCGGCGGCATGCAGTTCTTCGGCCTTGCGAAGATTGACGGCGCGAGCGGCCAGATGACCGTCTCCTTGCGGGATCGGGCCGATAATCTGCTCTGGTCCACGATTCTCGACCCCAAAATGGGGTGATTGAATCGTTGTTTTCTGACCGTTTCTGACTATATTGCGCCGCAACGCGTACCCTAGTGCCCGGCTCCTGTGAGTCGGGCACCGGCTTTTTCAGGGGCGAATGCAGTTCCAGACCGGTGCAAAAATGAATTTGCGGAATATCGCCATCATCGCCCACGTCGACCACGGCAAGACCACGCTCGTCGACAAGCTGTTGCAGCAGTCGGGCACCTATCGCGAGAACCAGCGCGTCACCGAGCGCGCGATGGATTCCAACGATCTGGAAAAAGAGCGCGGTATCACCATTCTCGCAAAGTGCACCTCGGTCGAGTGGCAGGATACCCGCATCAACATCGTCGACACGCCGGGCCATGCCGATTTCGGCGGCGAGGTCGAGCGCATTTTGTCGATGGTCGACGGCGTGATCGTTCTCGTCGATGCCGCCGAGGGCCCGATGCCGCAGACCAAGTTCGTGGTCGGCAAGGCGCTCAAGCTCGGCCTCAAGCCGATCGTCGCGATCAACAAGGTCGATCGTCCCGACGGACGCGCGAACGAAGTGCTCAATGAAGTGTTCGATCTGTTCGCAGCCCTCGACGCCACCGACGAGCAGCTCGATTTTCCGATTCTCTACGGCTCGGGCAAGAACGGCTGGATGGGCACGACTCCCGAAGACAATGCGAACGGCATGAAGCCGCTGTTCGATCTCGTCCTTAAGCACGTTCCGCCGCCGACTGTCGAAGAAGGTCCATTCCGTCTGCTCGGCACCATTCTCGAAGCCAATCC
>JAFKKP010000158.1 GCA_017305515.1 Hyphomicrobiales bacterium | reverse complement strand
GCTTCACTGAGCGCGGTTTTCTAAACGCCCGGCGCGGCAATGCCCTTGATCGCGCAGGCCGCGCGCAACGTGTTCACCAACAGACACGCGACCGTCATCTGACCGACGCCTCCCGGCACCGGCGTGATTGCGCCGGCGACACTCAGCGCGCCCTGATAATCCACATCGCCGACGAGTTTGCCTTTGCCGTCCGTGCTCGCGATGCGGTTAATGCCGACATCGATCACGGTGGCGCCGGGCTTGATCCAATCGGCCTTGACCATTTCGGGCTTGCCGACTGCGGCAAGAAGTAAATCAGCCTGTTTGCATACCTTCGGCAGATCGCGCGTGCGTGAATGCGAAATCGTCACCGTCGCGTTTTCATTCAGCAGCAGTTGAACCAGCGGACGACCGACCAGATTCGAGCGGCCGATGATGACGGCGTTCATGCCTTCCAGCGAGGCGTGAACGGTTTTCGCAAGAATGATGCAGCCGAGAGGTGTGCATGGCGTCAGCGCGGGCAATCCCGTGGCAAGCCGTCCGGCGTTGACCGGGTTCAATCCATCGACATCCTTTGCGGGATCGATGGCATCGATGACTTTCTGCGAATCGAGACCCTTCGGCAGCGGCAATTGAACGAGAATGCCATGTACCGCCGGATCGGCGTTGAGCCGCGCGATCACGGACAGCAAATCGCTCAAGGAGGTTTCCGCCGGCAGCTTGTGCTCGAACGACGCCATGCCGGCGGCTTCGGTCTGCTTCGCCTTGGTGCGGACGTAAACTTCGGACGCCGGATCGTGACCGACGAGCACAACAGCGAGGCCCGGCGTCAGTCCATGCTCGCGCTTCACCCGCGCAACTTCGTCCGCAACGCGGGCGCGCAAATCGGCAGCGATGATTTTTCCGTCGATGATCCTGGCCGCCATCAGCTTCCTTCCGCTTTGGTCAATACGCGCAGGGTTTCGCCGAGCTTCTCGGGATCGCCATCGATGGCGACCTGCTTGAGCCGCGACGTTGCGCCGGACAAAACCCTTACCCCGCTTTTGGCCACGCGCAGCGATTTTGCCAACAGAGCAATCACGGCTCTGTTTGCTTCGCCGCTATCCGCGATAGCGCGGACCCGGACCTTGAGAACGCTGCGGCTATCCGCCAGCGTTTCGATTCCATCGATTGCATCCGCGCCGCCGCGAGGCGTCACCCGCAGCGCGACGACAATTCCGTCAGCCGAGTAACGCCACGGAGCGTTCAAGGCGCGATCAGATCACGTTGGGATAGATGTAGTACGAGATCACGCGCTGGATGAACATGATGATGAGAATGACGATGATCGGCGAAATATCGAGTCCGCCGAAATTCGGCATCATGTTGCGGATCGGCGCCAGCACCGGCTCGGTGATCTTGTAGAGAAATTCCGCGACCGCTGCGACGAACTGGTTGCGGGTGTTCACCACGTTGAAGGCAATAAGCCATGACAGGATCGCGGACGCAATCAAGAGCCAGACATAAAGATCGAGAACGATTAGAACGATGTCGAGAATGGCGCGCATGGCGATTTTGATCCGCGTGAGGGAAGTTCCGATTAAATATCGGCTCATCGCCCCGCAAACAAGGGACGTGTGGCGAAACCGCGCGGAAAACAGGGCTTTCCGCCGTTCTTGACTTGGCTTTGCGGCAGATTGTAAATGGCCGAATTCGCGGCCCAAGCGTTATACTCGGGCCAAGATGGGGCCATAGCTCAGCTGGGAGAGCGCGTCGTTCGCAATGACGAGGTCGGCGGTTCGATCCCGCCTGGCTCCACCAATTCCCCCGATCATTTTTTCGTCACATCGCGGCAGCGCGTCATGTCAGCGCATTGAGATGCGCTGACGCTTTCGTGCATGTAACGTACAGGCTTCGCAGTCCGTAAGTAGCGCAAGCGAACCGAGGAGGACGGCCGTGCCCACCGAACGATTTCAGTTTCCCGGCAGTGGCGGCCAGATGCTCGCCGCCTCGCTCGATCTGCCGCTTGGCGCGCCGGTCGCCTTTGCGCTGCTGGCGCATTGCTTCACCTGCGGCAAGGACGTGCTGGCGGCACGGCGCATTGCCGACGGATTGGCGAAGCGCGGCATCGCCACGCTGCGGTTCGATTTCACTGGCATCGGCGCCAGCGAAGGTGAATTCGCCAACACGACGTTCTCATCGAATATCGCAGACCTTGTGCTGGCGGCGGCTTATCTGCGCCAGACGCACAGGGCACCGTCTATCTTGATCGGGCATAGCCTCGGAGGTGCGGCAATTCTTCTGGCCGCCGCGAAAATTCCCGAAGCGCGATGCATCGCCACCATCGGCGCGCCGTCCGATCCCGCCCATGTCACTCATCTTTTCAAGGACGCGATCGAGGACATCAAAAAGACCGGCGAGGTCGAGGTGTCGTTGTCCGGCCGGCCCTTCAAGGTGAAGCGCGAGTTTCTCGACGACATCGCCGAGCACAATCTGATCGCCGCGGTAAAAGACCTTCGCAAGCCGCTGATGATCTTTCATTCGCCGACCGACGACTATGTCGGCATCGACAACGCCACGCGCATTTTCGTCGCCGCGAAGCACCCGAAGAATTTCATTTCGCTCGCGGGCGCGGATCATCTTCTCACCCAAAAGCGCGATGCGACATTTGTGGCCGACATGATCGCCTCATGGGCGACGCGCTATCTTGACATGCCTGCGGAGGTCGAAGCGCCGGAAATGTCCGATGGCGTCGTCGTGATGGAAACGCGTCAGGGCATGTATCAGCAGACCGTCTCGGTCGGCCCGCACCGCATGATCGCGGACGAGCCGGTCAATGTCGGCGGCCTCGATTCCGGCCCCGGTCCTTACGATTTTCTGCTGGCGGGACTGGGCGCCTGCACATCGATGACGATGCGGATGTATGCGCAGCGCAAAAATATTCCGCTGGATCGCGTCACGGTCAAACTCAAGCACAGCCAGATTTACGCGAAAGATTGCGAAACCTGCGAAACGCAGGAAGGCATGATCAGCCGCATCACGCGCGACATTACAATCGACGGCAAGCTCGACGACGAACAGCGCAAGTCATTGATGGCAATTGCCGACAAATGCCCGGTTCACCGCACGCTGACGCACGAAATCGACATTATGACCAAGGCGACCTGACGCAGATCAGGCGCCGGTAAAACGCGGCGGCCTTTTTTCCATGTAACTCGCAACTCCTTCGCGGAAATCGGTGGTGCGAAACGCCGCCGACATTTCGCGGTTGGCATCGATAGTCGCTTCCGCCAATGTCTGAAACGGCACGTCGTAGAGCTGCCGCTTGATGACGCCAATCGAGCGCGGCGAGACAAAATCGGCAAGTTCGAGCGCGTAGGCGTAAGTCTCGTCGCGCAACTTGTCTGCCGGACAGACACGATTGACGAGGCCCATGCGGAACGCCTCGCTGGCGTCGAAGCGCCGCGCAGACATCAGCAGATCGAGCGCATTCGCATGGCCGACGATGCGCGGCAGCATCCAGCTGATCCCATGCTCGGCAATCAGCCCGCGCCGCGAGAAGGCCGTGGTGAACACCGCCGTGTCCGCCGCAAAGCGAACGTCACAATAGAGCGCATGAACGAAGCCGATGCCGGCGGTGGCACCGTTGAGCATGCCGATGACGGGTTTCGGAATCGCCGGATAATAGGAGTAGCGCGCCTGCCAGTCAGGACGGCGATCCATGTCGTGCGGCGCCATCCAACGATTGCTCTTGATGTCGTCGGGATCGAGGCCCTTCAGCGCATCCATATCCGCGCCCGCGCAGAAGCCGCGTCCCGCACCCGTCAGTACGATGACGCGCACGCCGTCGTCTTTCGCGGCCGTTTCCATCGCGGTGCGGACCTCCTGCTCCATCACAGGCGTCCACGCGTTGAGGCGATCCGGGCGATTGAGCGTGATTGTCGCGATGCGCTTATCGACCGCGTAAAGAATGTCCTTGTAGCTCATGGCATTTCCCCTGTTGCGCTGCGGATCTTTCCGATCCGTTCTGGTGTTCGTCCCGGTCGCGCTATTTATCCGGTACTTTTCGCGGCCGCGCGAGATAGGCCACTGTTTCGGGGCGGTCTTTCAGCCAGCCGGCCCATCGCTTAAAGACTTTCGACATCCGCTCGGGCTCGACGCCGAGCTGCGCCATCGCGACGCCGCCGTTCACCGACTCGCGATATTCCGAAATCAATCCATCACGAATGAGAAAACGGCTCATGCCGTCGATCACAACGCGCTGGCCCTCGAACTGCGGAACGCGCGAGCGAAAGCTCGACAGCGACCACGCATAGCCCGTGCCGTTCTCGAACACGGGATCGAACATTTCCCAGCGGTAGTCGTCCGCATCGCGATGGAACATCTGCTCCATCATGCGCGCTATCTCGGCGCGGCTTTTGTGGGGTCCGTAGATGTAGTCGTAGTAGATGGCGTCTTCGGTGAAATGGCGCGCGAAGCGTTCGCCGTCGCCAGATTCGGCGGACAGCGTGAAGTCATGCAGCAATCGTGCGAAACCGTCCCGGTCCATTTCGCCTCGCGTTGCGCCTATTCGGCGGCAACGGACACGATGTCAGCGGACGAAGTGTTAGGCAAGGTAGGTGCAGGCGGGCGATGCAGCCAGCCGTCGAGGAACGCCGACAGCCACTCTCGTTCCGAGCGGTCGTGAAGCAGGCGGCCATGGAAATGTTCGTCGCGGCTGCGCGCGCCCGGCATTGACAGCCGTTCATGCCCGCGCGTGGTCCAGCGATGCAGCATCGCCTGCGTCAGATCCGGATGAAACTGAATTCCGAAGCTGTTGCCGCAGCGATAGGCCTGCACGGGGAAATCATCGCCCTCGGCAAGCAGTTCGCAACCCGCCGGTAAATCGAAACCCTCGCGGTGCCACTGATAGACCTGATCCGGCCAGCGCGCCCAGAGCTTGCGCCCTGCTTCGGTCGGGTGGATCGCGTAATAACCAATCTCGGCGCGGCCCTGCGGATGCGGCGCGACATTTGCGCCGAGATGTTTTGCGAGCATCTGCGCGCCGAGACAAATGCCGAGATAGGGCTTGTTTTCCTTGAGAGGCGTCGCGAGCCAGTCGATCTCGCGTTTGACGAAATCGTCCTTGTCGTTGGCGCTCATCGGACCGCCGAATACGATCGCGCCGGCATAATTCTCAAGCGACTCAGGCAGCGCATCGCCGATCACAGGTTTGCGAATGTCGAGCGGATGGCCCATCGCGCGCAACGCGTTGCCGACGCGTCCGGGCGTGGACATCGGGCCGTGCAGAACGATGAGCAC
>JAFKKP010000157.1 GCA_017305515.1 Hyphomicrobiales bacterium | reverse complement strand
TTCGACATCGCGCGCGCCAGGGCGCTTGGTGCCGACTGGTGCAATTCGGCACGCGGTTTCATGTTCGCGCTCGGCTGCATTCAATCGCTGAGTTGTCATACCGATCGCTGCCCGACCGGCGTGACGACACAGGATCCGACCCGCAATCGCGCGCTCGTGGTGCCCGACAAGGCGATGCGGGTTTACAACTATCATCGCGCGACCTTGCATGCATTGGCGGAACTGATCGCGGCCGCAGGCCTCAATCATCCCGAAGAAATCCGGCCGATTCATTTCTCGCATCGTATTTCGGCGACGGATGTTCTTTCGTTCGCGCGGCTGTATCCTGAGCTTGCGCCGGGCGAGTTGCTCACCGGCAAGACCGAAAGCCCGCGTTTCGCCAATCATTGGGCGCTGGCGCAGGCCGAATCCTTCGCTCCATCATCGGCAACGCCGTCTTACGTCCCGATCCGCGCTCGCGTCTAGAATTCGCCGTGCAGACGGCCGGAGAAGATCGAGACCGGACCGCGATCCATGTTGTAGGCCGGGTTCACGATTAACTGGTAGTCGGTCGTGAATGTGAAGGCTTTGCTGAGCGCGAACGCGTAGTACGTCTCGAAGATGCGTTCGGTACCATAGTTCAGCCGTCCATCGCCGATCAGCAGACCGTTACCGCCGGCCGCCAGAAAGTCGCGATGCGCGCCTGATAGGCCGTTGACCGCGCCGCCGAACGCAAACGTATCGGTCGGACGGCCCCACGAATTTCCCTTGATCGAAACGCCGCCGGACACGCTGCGGTCGATGTCCGTGAACGAAAGAATTTCGTTCTGCCCGTCGTTCCAGCTTGCGCGCGCGAACACGCCGACATCCGTTGCAATCTGCTGCTCGGCGTTGGCGTAGAATCCGTATTTTGAACGCGTGCGCCGTGAGGCGATTGCCGTGTCATTGATGTCGAGTGCGGGATTGGCGGCGATCGCCGCCAGCACGTCGCGATAATTCGCGCTGTTGCCCTGATTGCCGAACAAGCCAAGCCGCAGCTTGCCAGGCTGGTTCATGATCAAATATCGCTGTTCCAGTTCGACAAGCGCGCCGCCGGTTTTGGAGTTCAAGACGTCGCTATTGGGCGCGGACGGAACCTGAAACAGGCTGGCGCGCAGCGCCCAATCTTTGCGGTTAAGCTCGACGACAGCTCCGCGTGTCATACCGGGCAGGTCCGCCGGGAAATCGTAGGCAGCCGACGACCACATCGCCCAGTTCATGAAATCCGCGCGCGGATCCTTAGCGTAGGAATTCCCGTCGAAAAAATCGCCGATCGCAAAACGACCGACGGTGACGGTGACGCGGTCGATGTCGCGCTTGCCGGCAAGCTGCATCGGTCCGTCGGCAACGTCTTCCTGTTCGCCGCCAAGCCCGAATGTCTGCTTGAAATAATAGCGTTGCGCGCGGAAGCGGGAATATTCCGCGCCGCCCTTCTGCGCTTCGCCGTTCGGAAACCCCGCCACGCCGAATGTGCCGGCAAGTCCGAAACCCTGCGCCAGTTCAGGATTAAAATAAAACTCGCCGCCGTCCCACAACCGCCAGCCGAGGAACGCGTCAACCGTCCACGTCTCGCGGCCCTGACTGATCGGCAAAAGGCTTTGCGGTCCCTGATAGGGAGAGCGGAACGAAGGATAGCCTTGCGTAATCAGCGTTGTCTGACCGTGGATGTTCCAGTCCTGCGATTCCGGAAGCGACACGCGGTTGAGCCGCGAATCCTTAGCAGACCAAACGGGCGTATCCCACAGATGATAATTCAAGCCGAGCTTAATGGTCTGAACTCTTGGATCGACATTCGCATTGGGAAGCGGCACGTCCGCGAGCCCATAGGTTCGCGCGCCAAGGTCGATGTAGTTATATTCGATCTTGCCGCTCCACGGGCCGCCCACCGCGAACTCCACGCCCGCGCCGGCGACCCATCCAAAGTGGGTCCGAAATTTCATAGCGACGATATTGTCGTTGCCATCGTTCAGGTCGATATGCGTCGACCCGAACGCGAGACCGCCAGTGACATAAGGCAACAATGTTCCGATCGCGTAACCGGCACGTCCCCGCACCGTGCCGAAGTAATCGAATGTCGTGTTAAACGGTGCCGGCGTCAGCTTCGGCCTGTCCAGCGGGCTTGCGAACGAAACGTCCGCCTCCGCGCCGATGACGAAATTATTTGGCAGCTGAAGATTGTATCCGGCCTGATAACCGCCGATCAGTCCGGTGATGCTGTGAGGAAAGAACACGCCCTGCAACGGCAGCGGATTTGTGCCGGGCCCGAAATCACCAAAACCGTACCCGGTGTGACCGCCGGCATAGACGCCTGTCCAATCGAAGTATGTTGCCATGCGCGGCGCTTTCACCGGCTTGTCCGCCGCCATCGCGACGTCGAGCGACAATGCGCAGAGTGCTGCGCCAGCAAGCAGCCGCATCACAATTCGTCTGTGTTGGAATTTGCGAATCATGGCGCGCGATCCGGGCGACTTGTCAGGTGACGTGCTTTGCCATGATCGAATTCGGAGCGCCACTTCGCATTGCGAAGCCGCTCGCGTGTCATTCTCGCGTTACAAAGTTGCACGACAAATTTCCCGCCAAACCTTCGCGGGACACACAGCCGTAGCTGCGAATGATTGTCAATAATTATTGCGAATGATTTGCAAGAAGCATCGGGCTATTACGCAAGCTACTGATTTCACGTCAATATTTCTGGTCGATTTCCCAGTCTATTCAAGTCGAAGCGATTGACGTCGTCCAGCGTCTGGCAAAACGCGCGCGCGCCGAATTCGATCAGCGCCTTTCCTTTGTCAACTGACGCGAGTGTCGCGTCGCCGACTGCGCCTTGCGGGTTGAGATCTTGTGCGGCCCAGGCGAATGGTGCCGGGCGGTTTGCCGATAGCCAGCGGAATTCACTCGCCATTGTCTGAGCAGATGAAGCGAACTTGGCGATCCGGTCCTTCCGGACCTGCTCGGGAAATGCAGCCAGCATGATCGATGTCTCAACCGCGCCGCCGTGAACGCCGTACCGAATTTCGTCTTCCGGGAATAATCCCTCCGGCACGCCGAAGCGGCTCCAGCTTGTGGTGACGGCGAGCATCCCGTGCTTCGCCCGCATGTCCTGCGCGATCAACGCCATCGCGGCGCTGTTGCCGCCGTGACTTGTCACGATGACGAGCTTGCGGATTCCTTTCGCGGCGATGTCGTCGCCGATCGCCATCCACGATTTGAGCGCGTCGTTTGTCGAAAGCGTCCGCGTGCCCGGAAAGTCCTTGTGTTCGGTGGAAATTCCGATTTCTTCTATCGGGAGGAACGTCGCTGGAATGTCCTTCGGCAGTCGTTCGCGAACGCGCGCGAGGTAGGCTTTTGCAATCAGCGTATCCGTCTCAAGCGGCAGATGCGGCCCGTGCTGCTCGGTCGCGGCGAGCGGCAGCACGGCGATCCAGCCGGATGACTCGTCTTTGTTGGCGTCCGGCCAGCGGATAGCCGTCCAGTCGCGGTCGGGTACGGCTGTCGTCATGCGGCCACTTTGTACGAGATAGATTCCATAAAGCGCGATTGCAGGGTAGCTTCGCGCGCATTCTAGCTCAAGGACATCGACGGAGCCCGGCCATGTTGCATCGCTTGAGTTTCGCCGTCGGCGTGGCAACGCTGCTGACGGTGTTCCCGGCATCGGCGCAGAAAGCAACCGATCTCGACAAGGTTTCGTTCGGCACCAACTGGGTCGCCGAAGCCGAGCATGGCGGATTTTTTCAGGCGGTCGCAGACGGCACTTACAAGCAATACGGTCTCGATGTCACGATTGTGCCTGGCGGGCCCAACGTCAACAATCGCATTCAGCTGATCGCGGGCAAGATCGACTTCTTCATGAGCGCGAACACGCTGCAATCGTTCGATGCGGTCGCGAACAATGTTCCGGTCGTTGCCGTCGCGGCGATGTTCCAGAAGGATCCGCAGGTGTTTCTCGCGCATCCGGACTCGAAGGTCGCAAAACTGGAAGACCTCAAGCCGCTGACCCTGTTTGTGTCGAAGGAAGGCATGCCGACTTACTTTCAGTGGCTGAAATCGGAATACGGTTTCAGCGAGGACAAGGTGAAGCCGTACACCTTCAACGCGCAGCCGTTTCTGGCCGACAGGAAAAGCGCGATGCAAGGTTACGTGACATCCGAGCCGTTCGCTGTCGAGCAGCAGGCGAAATTCAAACCCATCGTGATTTTGCTGGCCGATTACGGTTTCAGCACCTACTCGACGCTGATCGAGACGCGCGCCGATTTCGCCGAGAAGAAACCCGACCTCGTGCAGCGATTCGTGGATGCATCGATCATCGGCTGGTACAATTATCTCTACGGCGACAGCAAGCCGGGCAATGCGCTGATTAAGAAACTCAATCCCGAGATGAGCGATGAGCTGCTTGCCTATTCCATCGACAAGATGAAGCAATATGGCATCGTCGATTCCGGCGATACGCTGAAAGATGGCATCGGCGCGATGAATGACGCGCGAATGGCGGATTTCTTCGGCAAGATGGTGAAGGCCGGAATTGTCCAGCGCGATCTCGATTATCGCAAGTCTTATACTCTGCGCTTCATCAACAAAGGTGTCGGTCTCGAACTGCGGCCGAAGAACTGATGGCGCAATCGTGACACTTCTCGAAGCTAATGCTGCGGACAGCCCGCTGCCGTCCGGTGTCGCGATCCAGATGCGCGGCGTCACCAAGATTTATCCGAACGGCGTCACAGCACTGGGGCCGCTCGATCTTTCCGTGCGTTCCGGCGAGTTCGTCTCGCTGCTTGGGCCGTCAGGCTGCGGTAAATCGACCGCGCTGAAAATGATTGCCGGATTGAGTGAGGCAACCGCCGGGGGCATTGGGGTTGCGTCGCGCGGTGACCGAGATCGTTCACGTCGCGATATCGGCTTTGTATTTCAGGAGCCGACACTGATGCCGTGGCGAACCGTGCGCGGCAACGTCGCGCTTCCGTTCGATCTTGCGCATGTTTCCAGGCGCGATGCTGAGACCCGCGTGAACGATGTGCTGGCGCAGGTGGGGCTGGCTGAATTTGCCGATGTCTACCCGCACGAATTGTCTGGTGGAATGAAGATGCGGGTTTCGCTCGCGCGTGCGCTTGTGACTGATCCGGACACCCTGCTGCTCGATGAGCCTTTTGCCGCGCTCGATGAAATCACGCGCTTCAAGCTGAACAACGATCTGCTGTCGCTATGGAGAAAGCTTAACAAGACGATTCTGTTCGTCACTCATTCGGTTTTTGAATCGGTTTATCTCTCGCAGCGCGTGCTGGTGATGACATCGCGTCCCGGCCGCATCGCCG
>JAFKKP010000156.1 GCA_017305515.1 Hyphomicrobiales bacterium | reverse complement strand
CACGATGGAAAAAGTACCGATGACCCAGGCGGGCCATACCGCTCTGGAAGCAGAATTGAAAAGGCTGCAAACGGTTGAGCGCCCACGCATCGTCGATGCGATTGCGGAAGCGCGCTCCCACGGCGACCTTTCGGAAAACGCCGAGTATCACGCCGCAAAGGAAGCGCAGTCGCACAACGAAGGCCGCATCGCCGAACTGGAAGACCAGATTGCGCGCGCCGAAATTATCGACGTGTCGAAATTGTCGGGCGACACGATCAAGTTCGGCGCAACCGTGACGCTGATCGACGAAGACACCGACAAGAAGGCCGTGTGGCAGATCGTCGGCGAATCCGAAGCCGACGCCAAGAAAGGCCGCATCTCGATCACCTCGCCGCTCGCGCGTGCGCTGATCGGCAAGAAGAAGGGCGCGTCCGTCGAAGTCGTGGCACCAGGCGGGGCCAAGGCTTACGAAGTCACGAAAGTCGACTGGAAATAAATCTGCGATCTCGCAGAAGCTCGAAAATGGCCGGGCCAATCGTCCGGCCATTTTTATTGATTACGCCGTGAACCGGAGGCAAGCTGACGGCATGCGTCGTTTGAACGTCATCGCGTTGATTGCAGTCATTGTTGCCGCTTTGCAGGGTGCGTCTTTCTCTGCCGACCTTCCGGTGCCGCCGCTCGTCAAACCAAAAGCTGTTGAGACACCGGCACCGATTCCTGTTCAGCAGAACCAGCCGAATTGCACGGCGTGGACCGACGAATGCGTCAAATGCACACGCGGCGCAGGCGGCGCCGCACCGGCATGCAACAACATCGGCTTCGCGTGCCAGCCGAAAGCCATTCGCTGTCTCGGCAACTGAATTCCGCATAGCGAATTGCGAGCGTCATACTGCCGCAACGCCGCGAAGGCAGACTTATTCCCGTTGCAGAGCGAATTCCAAATCGATTCCAATCATGCCGCCGCTTTCACCTGCACCGGGGGCGCGGTATCATTTTACGTGGAATCAAACCGGGGGTTGTCAAATGAACGATACTTTTCTGGCCGCATATCGGCCACAGCTTCTCAGCCTGCTTCGCATCGTCACCGGCCTGCTGCTGTTTCACTTCGGCGTCGCGAAGATTCTGAAATTCCCAGTGGTGCCGATGTTCGCGAATCTGCCGCCGCTGATTCAGGTCGCCGGCTATCTCGAACTCATCCTCGGCGCGCTGTTGCTGATCGGCCTGCTGTCGCGTCTCGCAGCCTTCATCCTGTCGGGCGAAATGGCTGCCGCCTATTTCATGGGCCACATGATGAAGAACCCGGATCCCGTACTCTATCCGGCGCTCAACGGCGGCACGGCCGCGATCATGCTGTGCTTCGTATGCCTGTATCTCGCGGCAGCCGGTCCGGGGCCGTGGAGCGTGGACGCCGCGATGCGCGGAAAGTCCTGATCGTCACCTGACAAAAAAGACAACAGTCAAAACCGCGCCGATGGCCACCACCACGGCGCGGATTATTTTTTCCGACAGACAGCGCGCAAAGCCGACGCCGAGATAACCGCCCAGTGCAGCCGCGATCATCGTCACGACCGCTTCGGGCCAATGCACCAGCCCGCCCGCAATCAGAAGCGCGGATGAGACAACCTGAATCAGGAACGCGACGAGAATCTTCATCGCATTGGCCTTGTGATAGTTGCCGCCTTCGAGGATCGACAGCGCCGCCAGCATCATGATGCCAATGCCCGCGCCGAAAAATCCGCCATAGATCGCGACGATCGTCATCAGCACAAAGGCCGCGATTTTCGCGCCAGCATGCTGGCCCTGCGACCACGGTTCGGTGATGCTGCGAATTTGCGCGCTGAACGCAAAAATCAAAGTCGCGATCAGCAGCAGCCATGGCACCAGCGGACGAAAACCCTTGTCGCCGAGCCAGATCAGAAGCAACGCGCCGGCGACGCCGCCGAACAGTCCGATGATCGCGAACGGAATCATCTCGCGCCAATGTGTGCGGACTTCGTCGCGATAGGCAGCCACGCTCGCAAGGTTGGAGGGCGTGAGTGCGACGGCGCTCGTCGCATTCGCTTCAAGCGACGTCAGCCCGCTAGCGACGAGAGCTGCGAACGATACGAAGGTGCCTCCGCCTGCAACGGCGTTGATGGTACCCGCAACGAACCCGCCAGCGGCGAGCACCGCGATCTGAAAAACCGTCACAACATTCCCCTCACGCATCGGGGCGCGAGGAAAGCGCCCGGCGTCCAGCTTTTAGGACATGGCCAATTTGGCCGATAGGCCGCGATTCGCTGGCTTGCCATGCGCAAGGCGTCAGCTTTTCGCAGCCGTCAGCTCCAGCGGGACCGCCGCTTCATACTTTGAATTGTGCAGCACGAGCGACGTCCGCACGTTGCGGACATGGGGCGCGGCCGTGAGATGCGCGACGAAACTCTGAAACTTCGCCATGTCCGGCGCGACGCATTTGAGGATGAAGTCCACATCCCCCGACAGCATCCAGCATTCGCGCACCAATGGCTCCTTGCGGACGAAATCCTCGAACGCCTTGAGATCCGCGTCGGCCTGACTGGACAGATGCACCGACGCGAACACTGTCACTTCAAAACCGAGCAGCGCCGGATTGAGCAAACCGCGATAGCCCTGGATGTAGCCTTCCTCTTCCAGTGTGCGGACGCGGCGCAGGCACGGCGGCGGCGAGATGCCGACGCGCTTGGCGAGCTCGACATTCGTGATTCGCCCGTCCGCCTGAATTTCAGCGAGAATTTTCAGGTCGATTTCGTCCAGCCCCTTCGACACGGCCTGCCCTCACCAACTGCTTCCGGAACATTTCCGCAATTTCCCGCAGCAGTTTTAGCCAGCAAGAATGTTTCGCGCAATTTTATTTCGTAAATTTGGCAATCGGGCCGCAGCTGGGGAAAATTTCGCATTAGGGGTTGCGTTACTTGCATAGCTCGCCAGATCACCTACACTAGATGCAGATGCTTTTAACGCCTCAGCGATGCCTTTGCGGGCATTTCCCGCCTCATCGCTGAACATTCGCACTCAGAAAACCTCAGAGCCGGAACATGGCCGCACCCATTCACGCGAAGGTCGTCATCATCGGGTCTGGCCCCGCGGGCTACACCGCCGCGATCTATGCCGCGCGCGCGATGCTCGAACCGGTGCTGATCCAGGGCATCCAGCCGGGCGGACAACTCACCATCACCACCGATGTCGAGAACTATCCGGGCTTCGCGGATGTGATTCAGGGTCCGTGGCTGATGGAACAGATGGAGAAGCAGGCTGCTCACGTCGGCACCAAGATCGTGACCGACCACGTCAACAAGCTCGAGCTTGGCCAGCGTCCGTTCCGCATCACCTGCGATTCCGGCGACGTCTATCTTGCCGAAACCGTCATCCTCTCGACCGGCGCGCAGGCGCGCTGGCTCGGAATTCCGTCGGAAGAAAAATTCAAGGGCTTCGGCGTCTCGGCCTGCGCGACCTGCGACGGCTTTTTCTATCGCGGCAAGGAAGTCTTCGTCATCGGCGGCGGCAATACAGCCGTCGAAGAGGCGCTGTTCCTCACCAACTTCGCCTCGAAGGTAACGCTGGTTCATCGCCGCGACACGCTGCGCTCCGAGCGCATCCTACAGGATCGCCTGTTCAAGCATCCGAAGATCGAAGTGATCTGGGACAGCGAAGTCGCCGAAATCGCCGGCGAGGAAAATCCGTCGAAGGTGACGCACATTCACCTGAAGAACGTGAAGACCGGCGCTGTCAGCAAGCACGCGGCCGACGGCGTCTTCATCGCGATCGGCCACGCACCCGCGACCGAACTCGTCACCGGACAGTTGAAACTGAAATCGTCCGGCTATGTCGAGATCGCGCCCTACTCGACCGCGACCTCGGTTGCCGGCGTATTCGCGGCGGGCGACGTCGCCGACGAAACCTATCGGCAGGCGGTGACGGCTGCCGGCCTCGGCTGCATGGCTGCGCTTGAAGCGGAACGTTTCATCGCGGCGCGCGCGACCGACCGCGCAGCGGCGGAGTGACCATGCCCAGATCACGCGACGGATTCAGCGACATGGACTGGGACAAGCTCAAGGTTTTTCACGCAGCTGCGGAAGCGGGAAGTTTCACGCATGCCCGCGAGCAGCTTGGCCTGTCGCAATCGGCCGTGTCGCGGCAGGTGAGCGCGCTGGAACAGGAGCTTTCAGTCTCGCTTTTCCATCGTCATGCGCGCGGATTGATCCTCACCGAGCAGGGCGATCTGCTGTTTCGCACGGCGCATGACGTATTCATGCAGCTACAGGCGGCGCGCGCCAAGCTCACTGACAGCCGCGAACGGCCGAGCGGCGATCTCAAGCTGACCACGACGCCCGGCGTCGGCATCAACTGGCTGATTCCGCGCCTCGGCGAGTTCACCGCGCTGTACCCGGACATCCGCATTTCTCTCATCGTCACCGATGAGGAACTCGATCTGTCGATGCGCGAAGCTGATGTCGCGATCCGCACCCGCAAGCCCACCCAGCCGGATCTGATCCAGCGCAAGCTGTTCTCGATGGGCTTCCACGCCTATTGCTCGCCGGAATACATCAAGCGGTTCGGCACGCCCCGCTCGCTCGAGGAACTCGACGCCCACCGCATCATCATGCTCAGCGACACCAACGTACCGCCGCATTTGCAGAACCGGAGCTGGCTGATCGAGGCCGGGCGTAACGGGTCGGGACCGCGCGAGGCGTTTTTCAAGGTCAACAATATTCTGGGGCTGGTGCAAGCCTGCCAGCAGGGCCTGGGAATTGCTGCGCTGCCAGATTATCTCGTCGAAGAAAACAACCGCCTCGTTCAGCTTTTCAGCGAATCCGATTCCATTCAGCTGGATACGTATTTTGTTTATCCCGAAGAATTGAAGTCGGTCGCGCGCGTGCAGGTTTTCCGGGACTTTATCGTCAGCAAAGCGCAACGCTGGCCGTCGTAACCGGATTTTGAACGCATATTTAGCCCGGACTCATCCGCATGACTGACATGCCGGGATCGGAGTTGTTCGCATGGCTCGCGGGTTCATACTGCCTCCACACTGAGTGCCTGCGGTCGCGCATTGTCCCCCTCCTCCTGCGGCACGGGAACTCGGTTATCCCTCTTGGAAGGTGATTGTGTCGGCCTCACGTGGCCAAAAACTAAAGCGGCCGGGCTTCTCAGCCCGGCCTTTTTTCTTGGATGCCGTGTTCAACCAAGCTTCGTGCGAGACAATCGCAAGGCGGTTGCGATCACGCTGACCGATGACAGCGCCATCGCGGCAGCACCGGGCATCGGCGACAGCAGAATTCCGAATATGGGATAGAGCACGCCGGCCGCAATCGGCACACCGGCGGCATTGTAGATGAA
>JAFKKP010000155.1 GCA_017305515.1 Hyphomicrobiales bacterium | reverse complement strand
ACCGTGCAGGGATTCAATACCGTGCAGGTCCGCACGCGGGTGGACGGACAGATCAACAAGATCGCTTTTGTCGAAGGACAGTTCGTCAAGGAAGGCGACATCCTGGCAGAGATCGATCCGCGTCCGTTCCAGGCGACGCTCGATCAGGCAACCGCGAAGAAAGCGCAGGACGAAGCCAGCGTCGCCAACGCGCAACTCGATCTGCAACGCTACACCAAACTCGGCGAATTCTCGACGACGCAGCAGAAGGACACGCAGCGTTCGACGGTCGCCCAGCTCAACGCGCAGATCGCCGCCGATCAGGCCGCGATCGACAATGCGAAGACGCAACTCGACTATGCCACCATCCGCGCGCCGATCGCGGGCGTCACGGGATTGCGGCTGGTTGACGTCGGCAACATCGTCAACGCCTCGACGCAGACCGGCATCGTCACCATCGCGCAGGTCGAACCGATTGCGGTGATCTTCACCGCGCCCGAAGCGCAGCTTCCGCAGATCAGCGCAGCCATGAAGGTGAGCCCTCCGAAAGTCATCGCCTACACGGCGGACGGCAAGAAGCAGCTTTCGGAAGGCGCGCTGTCGCTCATCAACAATCAGGTCGATACCACCAGCGGCACGATTCGCCTCAAGGCCGTGTTCGACAACAAGGATCACAATCTGTGGCCGGGACAATCGGTCTCCACGCGGCTTCTCGTCGATACTTTGAAGAACGCAACAATCATTCCCGACGACGTCGTTCAACACGGCAATGACGGCCTCTACGCCTTCTCCGTCGACTCCGACAACAAGGCGCAGCTTGAGAAAATCAAGGTCGGCCAGTCGGTCGACGGCAAGACGGTGGTCGAAAGCGGGCTGACATCGGGTCAGCGCGTCATCGTCTCGGGACAATATCGCGTGCAGCCCGGCACGCTGGTCGGAAATAGAGTCGCCACCACTGCGTCAACGCCGGCGGAGAGCAAGTGACCAAGCACACTGAGGTCTCGACGGAAAGCATTTCGGCGCCGTTCATCCGGTATCCGATTGCGACCTCGCTGTTGATGGCGGGCATTCTGTTCGTCGGGCTCGTCGCCTATCCGCTGCTGCCGGTCGCGCCGCTGCCGCAGGTCGACTTCCCCACCATTCAGGTCGCCGCGAATTTGCCGGGTGCAAGTCCCGAGACGATGGCGTCGTCGGTGGCGCAACCGCTGGAGCGGCAGTTCGCGCAAATCCCCGGCATCGCGCAGATGACGTCCACCAGTTCGCTCGGTACCTCCGCCGTGACGATCCAGTTCGATCTCAACCGGAGCATCGACGGCGCGTCCAACGACGTGCAGGCCGCGATCAACGCGACGAGCGGACAATTGCCGAAGAATCTCCCCTCGCCTCCGACCTATCGCAAGGTGAACCCGGCCGACTCGCCGATACTCATCATGTCGGCAACCTCCGACACGCTGCCGCTGACCGAAGTCAGCGACGACGTAGACGCGCAACTCGCCCAGCAGATCAGCCAGATTTCCGGCGTCGCGCAGGTCCTCATCGGCGGCCAGCAGAAACCGGCGATCCGGATTCAGATCAATCCGGCCAAACTCGTTGCCAAAGGCATCGCGCTCGAGGATGTTCGCACGCAGTTGTCGCTGACGACGGTCGACAGTCCGAAAGGCAATATCGACGGCACGACGCGCAGCTATACGATCTACGCCAACGACCAGTTGCCTGCCTCGAAAGACTGGAACGACGTCATCATCGCCTATCGCAACGGCGGCCCGCTGCGCATCCGCGACATCGGCCAAGCCGTGACCGGACCGGAAGACGCCAAGCAGGCGGCATGGGCAAACGGCAAGCGTGGCGTGTTTCTCGTCGTGTTCAAGCAACCGGGCGCCAACGTCATTGACACCGTCGACAAGATCAAGGCGACGCTGCCGCGTTTGCTCGCCGGCATTCCTCCCGCGATCAAGGTCGATATTCTCAGCGACCGCACACAAACCATCCGCGCCGCGGTCGAAGACGTGCAGTTCACGCTGATGCTGACCATCGCGCTCGTCGTGATGGTGATCTTCCTGTTTCTGCGCAGCGTCTGGGCCACCATCATTCCCGGCATCACCGTACCGCTCGCTCTGTTCGGCGCCATCGCGTTGATGTGGATGTTCGGCTATTCGCTCGACAATCTCTCGCTGATGGCGCTCACCATCGCGGTCGGCTTTGTCGTGGACGACGCTATCGTGATGCTGGAGAACATCACACGCTATATCGAGGAAGGCGAGAAACCGTTTCCTGCCGCGCTCAAAGGCGCATCCGAAATCGCGTTCACCATCGTCTCCATCAGCATCTCGCTGATCGCTGTGCTGATCCCTCTGCTGCTGATGGGCGGAATCATCGGACGCCTGTTCCGCGAATTCGCAGTCACTTTGACGATGGCGATTTTCGTTTCGATGATCGTGTCGCTGACACTGACGCCGATGATGGCCTCGCGCTTCCTGCGCGCCGAACACGAAACCAAGCACGGCAAATTCTATCAATGGAGTGAGCGCGCCTTCGACAAGCTGCTCGGCTGGTACGAGCGCGGCCTCGATCTCGTGCTCGATCATCGCCTCATTACGCTGATGGTGTTCTTCGCCACGCTGGCGCTGTCCGTCGTGCTGTTCATGGCCATTCCGAAGGGTTTCTTTCCGCAACAGGACACCGGCCTCATCACCGGCACCACCGAAGCCGGTCAGGATATTTCCTTCGCGGACATGAAGAAGAAACAGGAAGAGCTTGGACAGATCGTCCTGAACGACCCGGATGTGGCGAGTATCGCGATGGCGGTCGGCGGCAGCGGCAACGCGCTTAATGTCGGACGCATGTTCATCACGCTGAAACCGCGCGGCGAACGGAAATCCAGCGCCTTCCAGATCATCGCGCGGCTGCGCCCGCAATTCGATAAGGTGGAGGGCGCACGCGCTTTCCTTCAAGCCGCGCAGGACGTGCGTCTCGGCGGCCGCCCCACTCGCACGCAATTTGAATTCACGCTGCAAGACGCCAATCTCGGCGAGCTGAACGACTGGGCGCCGAAGATTTTGGAAAAGATGCAGGGCCTGCCGGAATTGCGCGACGTCGCCACCGACCAGCAGACCAAAGGCACCACGCTCACCCTCACGATCGACCGCGACAATGCTTCGCGTTTCGGCATCACGCCGCAGCTGATCGACGACACATTGTATGACGCGTTCGGCCAGCGTCAGGTCGCGCAGTATTTCACGCAGACCAACAGCTATCACGTCGTGATGGAAATTCTTCCCGAGCTTCAGGGCGACGCCGAGACGCTGAAAAAAATCTACATCAAGTCGCCAACCACGGGCGATCAGGTGCCGCTTGCCGCGTTTGCCAAATGGACCACGGTGCCGGTGCGGCCGCTGTCGATCAGCCATCAGGGCCAGTTCCCCGCGATCACCATCAGCTTCAATCTCGCGCAAGGCGCAGCACTCGGACAGGCGACGGACGCCATCCAGAACGCAATGCGCGACATGGGTGCGCCGCCGACGCTCAACACGAGCTTCCAGGGCACCGCGCAGGCGTTCCAGCAATCGCTCGGAACGGTGCCGCTGCTGATCGCAGCTGCGCTCGTCGTGGTGTATCTGATCCTCGGTATTCTGTACGAAAGCTACATTCATCCGATCACGATTTTATCGACGCTGCCTTCCGCCGGCGTCGGCGCAATTGCGACACTGATGATCTTCGGATTCGATTTCAGCCTGATCGCACTGATCGGCATCGTGCTCCTGATCGGCATCGTCAAGAAAAACGGCATCATGCTGGTGGACTTCGCCATCGTCGCTGAGCGCGACGAGCACCTGTCGCCGCATGACGCGATCCGGAAGGCCGCGCTGTTGCGCTTCCGCCCCATCATGATGACGACGATGGCGGCGCTGCTCGGTGGCGTGCCATTGATGCTCGGCACCGGAACGGGATCGGAAATCCGCCAGCCGCTGGGTTACGCGATGGTCGGCGGACTACTCGTCAGTCAGGTTCTGACGCTGTTCACGACGCCCATCATCTATCTTTATCTCGACGAGTTCTCCAACAAGCTGTCGGCCTGGACCGGCGGATCGCGCGACGGCGACGAAGCGCATGCGCCGTCCGGGCGGAAGCAGGCCGCCGAGTAGCCGCTATTTCGCAGCCGCGCGAACGTAGGCGGCCGAACTGCCATCGGCGTAGATTTTCTGCCAGCCGCCGAGACCTTCGATTAGTTGCACCGCGGGCGTGGTCGGATTGAACAGCAGACCGTCGATTTTGTAATCGTTCAGCAGGCGGAACAATATATCGGGGTCTTGCAGCGACGCTGCCCGATGATGATCCATCACGAACTTTTCGCCGTACAACTCAGCTCGCCCGTCGATGAAGGGTGCCGCGCCTTGCGAGATCATGTAGCCACCGAATTCATAACCGTTGAGGATGCGCGTGGAATTGCGCGCCTTCAGCGCCGCGAGCGCCTTTGCCGGCACCTGCGAAGCGATAGCGAAATAAGGCTTGTAGACGGCGAACAGTGCGGTTGCCGCGACTGACGCGATCAGAGCGGCCGCGATGGCGAAGGATCGCTGCGGCGACGGCGGCGCGGGCTTTGGCCTCGGCTGCCTGAAATGCTGCGCGACCGGCTGCACCAGCGCAATCGGCGCGAGCAGCGCGAATGCCTCGATGCTGCGGACATGCGTCAGTGCGAGGTGCAGAAGCACGAGCAACAGAAAAATGCGCGGCCACGACAATTTCAGCCCGCGCAACGCGATGAAGAAAATGCCGAGCAGACACGCCTCGAAGACTCCGAACTTGCTGAAGTTCGCCGGCTGCCATTCGGACAAAATCGTCAGCACTTCGCCGAGATCGAGAATGTTGCGCGCGGCAAGCAGCGTCCGCCAGCCATAGGGCGTGCAGCATGACGCCAGTAGCGCCAGACATGCGAATGCGATCCAGCGCAGCGCAAGCGGCTTGCGCGCATTTGCTTCGGCGTCCCACACCGCAACGAATGCGACAGGCACGATCAGCGCCAGACCGAACACGAAGCCGCCGTGGATATTGGCCCATAGCGCGATCAGCACTAGCAGCCAGAGCGATGGCGACGCTCTGCGTTCCGCAGCCGACATCAGTCCGGCGAACCAGCCCACCATCAGCGGCAGCGCCAGCACATGCGGCCGCGCCAGAAGATGCGGCATCGACAGCACAAACGCGATCATCGAAATAATGATCGCGCGCGCGGCGTCGATATATCGCACAAGGCAGGAGACAAAAATCGCGAGCGCCAGTCCCGCCGCCGCCGAAGACAGAATGACCGGCCCGGCCCAGCCCAATTTGTCGAACGAGACCGCGTAGAGCACCTGCGCCAGCCACGACGATGAAATCCACGGCGCGCCCTTCATCGTGAA
>JAFKKP010000314.1 GCA_017305515.1 Hyphomicrobiales bacterium | reverse complement strand
GATGCCTGCCGTGGCCATCTGGTTGACGACGAGATAGGCACCGACGCCGAGCACGGCCGATTGCAGCCTCATGCGCAGAACCTTGGCGATGGCACCGAGACCGCCCGACACGTCGCTTGCGCGCTCGCTGCTGGCGAGATAATCGCGATTGGACTTGTCCCAGGCCTTGCCGACGCGTCCGGCCATGCCCATCGCAACCAGCACTTCGGCGTTGCGGCGACTTGCCAGAGCCATGTCCTGCCGTCGCATCGCGAGGCCGACCGATCGCTTCGCCGGTTCGTGCGTGAGATATTCGGTAAGCACCGTCAGGCAAATGAGAACGATGGCACCCAACAGCGCCGTCAGTCCGATCAGCGGATGAAACAGAAAGCAGATGATGAGATAGATCGGCAGCCACGGAATATCGAATAACGCGCCCGGCCCCATGCCGGACAGGAACGAACGGATGTTATCGAGGTCGCGAAGCGGCTGGAGACCTTCAGCCCGATTGCCTGCAATCAGCGGCAGACGGACAACGATGTCGTAAACACGCTGGCTCAACATTTCATCGAGCGTTGAACCGATGCGCACGAGAATGCGGCTGCGGATCAGATCGAGTACGCCCTGTACGACATAAAGACCGCCGGCGAGCACAAGCAGACCCACCAGCGTTGGAATGCTCCGGCTCGGCAGCACGCGGTCATAGACCTCGAGCATGAAGAACGAGCCTGTCAGATAGAGGAAGTTGATGACAAGGCTCATCGCGCCGACGCCGATGAAGGCGCTGCGGCAGGCATGCAATGCCGCGCCAAGCTCGGTGCTCGGGTCTAGAGCCGAAAATTGTGACGGAACGCGCATAGGTAAGTTTAAGCCGAGAGGTTTCCCAAGTCACCCGTATCCGGCAATTAGGGTTTCTTCCCGGCAGACATCGAATAGAGAGGGTTAATTGCACACTATGCGCTGGTCGTGCCGCCCGGATGGATAATGAAATCATTGGCATGCAGATTAATCGCTGCAACGCCTGTTAACGTAATCGTCTCGTGAGGCCCGGAGTCCGAAGCATTATTGAGGTCGATGATCGCATTGACTGCGCCGGTCGCATGAAGGGTCAGCCAAGTTGCGAAGTCCGCGCTGTTAACGGGAATAGAACTCGAATCGAAACCGTTAAGAACGATCTTGTCCTGACCTGATGTGAAGTCGGTGATTGTGCTTTCTGCACCTGCATGCGGCGCGAACACAAAGTTATCCTGCCCGCTAAGCCCAGTCAGCGTGTCGCCGGCACCGGACGCGAAGATCACGTCTTTGCCTGTCGTGCCGGTGAGCGTTCCCGCAGTCGCTCCTCCTGACTGTTGGAAGACGAAAGTGAGCGTATCGCTCAGGCCTGCGGAATCGGTCACGGTCAGAGTGACATGGTCGATATCGTTCGGCGATGCGGAGGTTGGGGTATAGATTACACCGCTATTGAGAACGGCTTGGATATCGCCCGGCGTATCGCTGACAGACGCAAGCGAATTGCCACCGCTATCCGTTATATCGCCGTGGTCGGCGGTGGCGGTCACGGTCAGATTATGAGTCGTATCAAGTTCGTTCAGTGAAATGCCGAAAACCTGTGTCGTTCCATCCGGATGCGTAACTCCGCCATCGCCTATCTCCTGAGTCGAGATATTGTCGGCATTTAGTACCGGTGCGGGAGCGCCTGCGAAAATCGTCGCCGGATCCGAGATATGTGTCGATCCGCCGTGTGACGACACGTCGATATAAACAGGTTCCGGCGCGCCGGAGCTTTGGCCGAGATTGGCGTCGAGCGCGTATGCCGTGATGTTCGCCGTTCCGTCGACGTATCCGGAAACCGGAACAAATTGGAGGCTTTCTCCATAATTGATGGCAAGGGCATGCGTTTCAGATACGTCCGTTGGCAGAATCGTATGCCAAGTCGAGCCGTCGAAATACTGCCAGACGCCTTGCGTGACGGGGTCTGCGGATATGGCACTGATGGCCAGACCGTTGAGGCTATTGGAGTCAGCATCGGAATAGTTGGTCCCGACAAGCGAGTAGATTCCATCCGGATACGCTGGTGGACTTGTCAAGATTGGCAACGCGAAATCGGCCAGCACCGGAGCGTGGTTTGAAGGCGACGCATCCTGAACGGTAATCGTCGCAACCGCCGTGTTGCTGTTGTCCGTGCCGTCATTGACGGTCACGTCGATATGGCGGTCGCCCGCGATGCCGGTCGTCCCGAAACTGACCTGCTGGATCGCGTCGGCATAGTCGGAGTTCGAATGCGCGCCAGAGAACGTGATTGTCAGCGGATTGAGCGAGTCGCCTGCGGTGCCGGAAATGCTCCAGGCAATTCCGCTCGCGAGCGTCCCCGAACCGCTGCCGGGCGACGACTCGCCGGGCACAAAGAAGAAATCGCCGCTTTGTCCGTCGTCAAGCACGACGGTCGCGCTGGCCATCGTCGTATTGTCGACATCGGTGACTGTCGGCGCAACTGCAATCAGGAATGGATTGCCGTCGTTGAGAAGGTTCGCGGCGTATCCGGTCGATGCGTGCGATGTATCGAGATCGAGCACCGGCGCGTCGTTCGTGCCGGTAATCGTAATGGCAAAAGTCTGCGGAGTGACGCCACCGGCATGATCGTCGATGGCGACGGTATAGACCAGCGTCAACTTCTGGCCGGCGGCGAGATAGTCGAACGTGCCGGGACTCGCGTCGAAATCGAAATTGACCGAACCCGATGAGGAGCCCGATGCCTTCAGCACCGCCTCTGGCGTAATCAGCGATT
The DNA here is from genome assembly GCA_017305515.1 of Hyphomicrobiales bacterium. Lineage (GTDB taxonomy): Bacteria > Pseudomonadota > Alphaproteobacteria > Rhizobiales > Xanthobacteraceae > Afipia. The sequence continues at coordinate 31,672 of JAFKKP010000314.1, read as the reverse complement.
TGAGTGCGTCGTTGTCGAGGGCCAGTCCGCTCGTCGCGCCCTTTGCAAACACGCCGGTGACGCTTGCGGTGTAATTGGCATCAGCGAGATCGACATCGGTAAACGTCACGGGAATGATGGTGGTCAGCGAACTGGCATCGGTTGGCTCGCTGACGATCGTTTCAGCCGGTGCTCCGCCGGTGATGGTGACGTTACCCAGTTCGAGCGTGTGCGTGCCGTCGTTCGCTTCACGGCCGGTGAAGGTCACAAGGTCTCCGGCCGGCACGGTGTAGTGATCCGCAGAAAGCGACCCGACAGTATTGTTGGCCGAGTCCTTAAGGGTGAACGTCAGATGGGTGCCGTCATCGGTAATGTCGAAACTGTAGTTTTCTCCGGCAATGATTCCGGGATTGTTCATCGACGCAAGAACTTCACCTGTCGCGGAGTCTTCGATTTGGAAGACGCCCGGCTGCCAGACCAGAAACGTGATGCCGGTCGCAGGCGCGCCTGAGGCGGTCTGCGTTGTGCCGTCGGTTCGATCGGCAACGACGAACTGGCCGTATGTCTCGTCGATTGTGAAATTGCCGGAGATGTGCAGCGGACTTGCCGCCATCGGGGTGAAGCCGGCGGTGGTCTGGATCGTTCCGCGATCGTGCAGCAGCGCAACGCCGCCCGCCTCGGTTACAGACGCATCGAAGACGTCGGCATTCGTCAGCGTCGGGAGATAGACATTCCACTTCGCCGCGTCGATCTCAGCGCCGTTAAAATCGTCGCTGACTGTTTCGGGGGTCGGCGCGGCGCCCGTGATCACCGGCGCGTCGTTGGTGCCATTTACTGTTACCGTCACAGTCTGATCGGCATAGGCGCCCTGGTCGTCCGTGACACGCACCGTGAACTGCTGGTCATGCGATTCACCGGCAGCCAGTGCTTGAACGGCGGCGCTTGAGTTGTCTAGCGTGTAGGTCCACTTGCCGTTGCCGTCGATTGTCAGCGAGCCATACGCATCGCTCAGCGAAGTAACGACAGTGCCATGAACGTTGTCGACGATGCCCCAGCGTTGTGTCGCGTTATGATCGACGTCGCTGGCGCTGAGTTGCCCCGTGGCGGTGAGCGTCGTGTCTTCCTTGACCGAACCTAAATCGGCGCTGGACGCATTGGTAACGACCGGTGCGTCGTTGGTGCCTGTGATCCCGATCGTCAGCGTAGTGGTCGACTCGCCACCGTGATTGTCTGCAACAGTATAGGTGAAGACGTCAGTGACATGTTCACCCTGAGCGAGCGCGTCAGTAAGGGGATTGTTGTTATCGAGCGTGTACGTCCACGTTCCATCCGTGTTCAGCCTTAGTGATCCGTAAGTGCCGGCGATGTCGGTGTTCGCGCCCGCCGACAGAAATCCGCTGGTGTCGTTGCCGGCCTGCACGCCCACGACTGTATGCGTGTCGTTGATGTCGAGATCGGTGACCTTCGTCATCACGTCGCCGGACGTCGTTGGCGTTCCCGGCACGACGACATCGTGGATGTCATTGCCAGCTTCGACAATAGTATTCAGGTCACTCGTAGCCGCCGCGACGGGTACATCGTTGGTGCCGGTGATGATAACGGTGACGGTCTGCGTCGTGTTGCCGATGTCGGCATGACCGTCGTTAACGTTGACGGTGTACTGAACGGTCAGCGTTTCACCTTGCGCGAGGAAGTCGGCAAGGCTGTCCGCCAGCTTGAAGTTCCAAAGCAGATTGCCGCTTGTCCCGGTCGCGTCCAGCGAGGTCGTCAGAGCCGTTTTCAGCGCATTCAATGTTGCAGTCGGAATGGTGCCGCCGCTCGTATGATCCGGCTTCTCCCAAACGGCGCTGTCGTATGACGTCGGCGATGTCGTGGTGTGCAGATCGGTCAGATCGACATCGCTGTAGGCAAGCGAACCGTTCAAAGCGAGCGTCGAGACACCGCCGATGTTCGTTGCGTCGGTCGTCTCCCGAATGCCATGCGATCCGGTATCCATGGCAAGTATCGGCGCGTCGTTCGTGCCGGTGACGGTAAACGTGATCGTCTCGGTTGATGGTGCCGAGCCCGCGTGCCCGTCGTCGATCTGGATCGTATAGACGATCTGGATCTTCTCACCCTCGCCCAGAAAATCGAACACGTTATCCGGTGCTGAAAACTTTGCGGTGACGGTGCCCTGATTGGTCAGCGGGACGCGCGACACACCAAGGGTTGAATCGATCGAATGATCGAATGTCAGAAATGACAGGAGCGTCGCGTTATTCGGAAGATGCGACAGCAATGCATTCGACGCATTGCCGACAACCTTGGTGGTGACGCTGGACGAGAGATTGAAGACGCTTGCGACATCGCTGAAGTCTTCGTCGGTGAAGGCGAGCTGTATGCTCGGAAAAACGTGCGGCGTTGCATCGTTGAATTGATGCTGCGTTTCACTGAATGACACCGGCGTGTCGCTCAGCGTGAAGACGGGTGCGTCGTTTTCGCCCGTAACCGTCAGCGTCAGCGTCTCGACACCCTGATCCGAACCGCTGGACCCGACACCCGAAGCACTCACGAACTGGAACGTATAAACGGCCTTTTCACCTTCGCCGAGGAAGCGGAAGGCTTCCGGGTTGTACGTGACAACGCCGGTCGCCGCGTTGAGCGTGACGAGATTCGAGCTGAGCAGTATCGAGTTCGTCGCCGGCGAAGTCGTCGTAACCTGCTTCAGAAACCCGCTGTTGGCGACGTATGGAATTGCGACGTCGAAAAACGGCGCGGTGCCGATGTCAGGGTCCGTAATCTTGACATGGTCGCCGAGCTTGAAGCTGTGCGGACCGAGCACCGTGGCCTGAACGTCGGTGACGTTGGTCACGGAAAATATCGGGGGGGTATTGACATAGATGATTTTGACGTCGGACGTCGTGTGCGTGTCGGGATTGGTAACGTGAATTGTGTACGTGATCGTCGGACGGTTCGTGTCCGGATCGATCCCGACCTTTCCGACAATTGTTGGAGGAGCACTGATGGTGCTGCCGTGCTGATCGTTTGACTTCGGATTTGCATCCGGATTGTAGTTCGGAAAGTAGAGTTGGAAGACCTGGCCGAACAAGCTCTTATCCGACAGGACCTGATCGGGCGACTTCAGGTACTCGGTCGCGGTGACAGGCTGACCTTGTCCCGACGGCGTAAAGACGGTGACGCGACCCGCCTGCGTCATCGTTCCAATAAGGGCGCCAGTCGTGTTGTCGTAGAACACGAGCCCGCCGACGTGACCGTCGGGTTCGACACCGAGCGACGTCTCAACATTGCCTGTCTCGGAAATGATTTTGACGAGAACCGCTGTACCCCGAATGCCCATCGTCGCAACTGGCGTTTCGACGCGCATATTGCCGTTCTTGGCAGTCTGACCGGCAACGAATGTAATCGTGCCTTGAACAAGGCTGATGAACGAGGAGTTCGACGATCCATTCGCGTCGAACACCATCTCGTTCAGCACCATGCGCGCGTTCGCCGTCATGCCAAAGGCGGTGCCGTCGATCAGCGTCATCGCGATCGTGGTGTCGGATCCGGTCTGAACGACGTCGCCCTTTTGCAGAGCATCGCCGATGTTGAGTTCGACGGTTACGCCGTTACGGATGACGCTGGCGCTTCCCGACAGCTTCATCACATGGCCAATCACCTGCGCCGCGTCGGCAGATGCCGCTTGCGCGTACTGGGTGTGTCCGGTGAGCGAGGAGACGATATGCCCCGAGAGGATTGCACCGTCTTCGGAGGTTAGAGCGGCACGCTTCTCGCCTTTGAAGTAGTCGTGAACGATATATTTTTGGTCCTGCGTGGATAAAACAAGATCGTTGCCCTGGCGCGCGTAGTCGCCATGAAACAACAAATGCTTGTTGGGAATGACAACGCTGCCAGACGTTCCGTGGCCCAAGCCAGCCGATGAAAGAGACGTGAAATTGAAATGTTCGCTTTCGAGCGAAATGGCTGAAGCGGACGAAAGGTTTGAGTTGATCGGACCCGGAAAATTCACGGCGTGAACCAATCCAAAACGGTTAAGTTTTTATGAACTCAAGAATTCCGCATTCATACCATTGGATTAGGTCGGCCCGGTAGCGAATTGCGTTCGAATGGTTACGCCCGGAAGGGTTTTCCGGCAGATTTAGCCCCTGCGAATGGCAATGAGCCGACATCCTAGTATAACCCAATGATTTTACTTGAAAATCTAGGCTGTCCGCTCTCTTCTGCGGTTATTTTGCCATTCCGACGCACAAGTGATCGGCCCGAATTTCCAGCATCTCTGCTCGGTTCACATACTTACTTAAGCCGATCTGCGCGCCGATGCTTGGACAGGACGGCGCTCCTCGGAGGATAGATTGTCTGTTCGGCGCCTGACGGCCGGATAGCGGCATCGCGATGCGGATGCAGTCAACCAATTCCCTCAAATTTTACAGAAGTTCGTCAGCGGACATTCCGCATATTTGAATCAATACCTTTGCAGCGCCCCTCTCCTTAAGCCGGATCGAACCGCCGCGACCCTAAACCCCTGACGAAACGATCCGGACACGCGCAGGCGATCTGCCCGCCGATGTCCGGACAAGGGGCGTCAAATGTCGGGGTCAATTTCATCGCGCGGATTCACGCGGGTACTAACAATCGCGCTCGCGTCGGTCGTTCTTGGTTGGGTTAACGCTGCGAATGCCGCGCCAGGCCTTGAGCAGGCTTCGCGGATCGTTGCCGAACCGTTCGGTTTGGCCATGCAGGCGCTGCCCGAAGGACCGCTATCCGCGAAGTGGCGCGGCGTCGAACGTGCAATCCAGGGCGAACTCAAGATTATCGCCGCGTGCCGAAGCGACCGGTCGAGCTGCGCCTCGATTCCCGCGCTTCAATTTCTCAAAATCGTCGATGATGCACTCGCGCAGACCGGCCTCGCCCGCGTCGGCGAAATCAACCGCGCGTTCAATCTCGCAATCCGGCCCGTAAGCGACCGGGCACAATACGGCGTCGAGGATCTGTGGACCTCGCCTCTCGCAACACTGGCGGCAGGCGCCGGCGATTGCGAAGATTATGCAATCGCGAAATTCGTTGCTTTGCGCGAAGCAGGCGTGTCGCCGGACGATTTGCGGCTCGTCATTCTGCGAGGCATTTCAAACGGCGAGGATCATGCAGTTCTCGCCGTGCGTGTCGAAGGCCGCTGGCGCATGCTCGATAATCGTTACTTCCTGATGCTGGAAGATTGCGACGTGACGAAGTTCGAGCCGTTGTTCGCCATTGATTCCGGCGGCGTCAATCGCTTCGAGCAGCCTCCGGTTGCGATGGCTGCCTTGAATACGAAAATGGCGGACGATGCCTTGAGCACCTCGGCGATCGCGCCGCAGATTGCGCCGATGCCGGACGACGAGTTCTGTCAAATCCATCCGATGTGAATTTCAGTTCCGCACCATCAGGTGAACGGCGGCGAAAATCACAAGCACCGAGCCGGTCGTCACGATCAGACTTGGATTGTCGCAGAGAACAGCGCCGTGCAGACAGACTTGGTCGGCGATAAACCAGCCGTGGTTCCGCGTCGCTCCGGCGAGCAAAAACAGCCCTCCTCCGGATAGAATTGCGAAGATGATATGCAGCACGGATTTGCTCCTTTCCGTGCCGCCTGTTTTCAAGCCGTGGCCGTAAAGCAATGCTTGCGGCGATCGCCTAAAGCCGAAGGCATCGGACGATAAATCGTGCGCTCGACATGGGCGTTCTGACGACCGGAACCGCTGAATTTAGTCAATTCGAATCGAATGCCCACGAATTGCCGCATCGTGAACGTAGTCTGGAACGACACATTGCTTTAGGCGTTCGATTTCCGGAGGCATTTCATGGCAACACGCGCGCAGCGTCTCGCAGAGTTCGACGGATACGGCGAACCGCCCGCCAACAAACCCATGCAGGTCCTTTGCGAGGACAAAAGCGGGACCTATCAACTGCCGTTCGCGTGCAGATGGGAAAACGGCCATTGGCACAATTGCGAATCCGGCAGCCTCGTCGAGGCGGCGGTGGTCGGCTGGCGATATGCGCGGTAACGATTGAAGTTCGTTACTTCTTGCTCTTTGACGCGGCGTATCGCGCTTTGGTTGCCTCGTTCATCGGGTAGAGGCCGGGCAACTCCGCCCCGTTGTTCACCTCATTGACGATCCAGCCTTCTATCGCTTCCTGCTCAGGACCTTCCTTCAAGATCGTCTCGACAAACGCCTGCGGGATCAGCACCGCGCCGTCCTGATCTGCGACGATCACATCGTCGGGAAACACGGCGACGCCGCCGCATCCAATCGGTTCACCCCAGTTGACGAACGTAAGTCCCGCAACTGACGGCGGCGCGGCAGCGCCGTTGCACCAGATCGGCAATCCAGTTCCGAGGCAGCCTTCGAGGTCGCGCACGACGCCATCGGTCACCAGCGCAGTCACGCCGCGCTTCGCCATTCTGGCACAAAGAATATCGCCGAAAATTCCGGCATCCGTCACGCCCATTGCATCGACGACTGTGATGCAGCCTTCCGGCATCGCCTCGATGGCCGTGCGTGTCGAAATCGGCTTAGACCACGATTCAGGAGTAGCGAGATCCTCGCGCGCCGGCACGAAGCGCAACGTAAAGGCCGGGCCGACCAGCCGTGTCTGCCCCGGCCGCAGCGGGCGCGATCCGCGGATCCAGACATTGCGCAGACCCTTCTTCAGCAGCACGGTTGTGATGGTGGCGGTTGAAATGTGTTTAAGCGTTTCGATCTGCTGTGACGAAAGCGGCATGCGGCAACTCCGTGGCGGGATGACACCTTCTTGCGAAATGCCGGTATAAGGTCAAGCCAACATTCGGTGTGACCGGCAATGCCGCCTTCGACGTTGTAAATCATCGCCAATTGTCCGACAGTGAGCGTTCCACCGCGAGTTATCGCCACCGAAAATGCCCAATCATCCGCCACGTATTCTGGCCTCCGGCGATACCGCGCTAACCGTGGAGTTCGGCAGCACAATCGATACCGATATCAACCGCCGCGTGCTCTCTCTCGATCGCGCTGTTGCGCACGCCCGTGTGACGGGCGTCACCGAAACAGTTCCGACTTACCGATCGTTGCTGGTGCATTACGACCCGGTTGCCATCGGGTTCGATGCGATGTCGGAAGAACTTCTAAAGCTGGCGCAGCTACCGGTGGATGCGGGCAGTGCCGCACGGCAATGGCAAATTCCCGTCGTCTACGGCGGCGACTACGGAATCGACCTCGACGATGTCGCACGCACACATTCCCTCACGACCGATGAGGTTATCGCGCGGCACGCGAAGAATGAATATCTCGTCGCGATGATCGGTTTCACACCGGGCTTTGCCTATTTGAGCGGTCTCGATCTATCGATTGCGACACCGCGCCGTGAGAATCCACGTACCGAAACTCCTGCCGGTACGATTTCAATCGGCGGTGCGCAAGCATGCGTGCAATGTCTCGCCGCGCCAAGCGGCTGGCACCTTCTTGGGCGCACTCCGATCCGGACGTTCCATCCGAAGCGCGATCCGGTTTTCTTGCTCGAGCCGGGCGATCGGATTCATTTTCATGCAATTCCCGCGAAGGACTTCGACGCACTCGATCGCGCCGCCGAGCGTGGCGAGCAGGTCGCCGAATGGGTGGCCTCGTGAGTAAGCTCGTCGTTGTCAGTGCCGGTCCCGCAACATCAATTCAGGATCGGGGCCGGTTCGGAACGCAGCGATACGGACTTCCCCCGAGTGGCGCGATGGATTTTCTCTCTTTGGCTGTTGCGAATAGTCTTGTCGCAAATGCACGCGACAGCGCCGCCATCGAAATCGGACCTTTAGGCGCGGTCTTCACCGTCCGTGACGGCGCGATCCGCATTGCATTGAGCGGTGCGATGCGCCCGATCGATCTCGCCGGAAATGCGTTACCGCTCAATCAATCCTTCGTGTTTGCCGAAGGCGAGACGCTGAAACTCGGCCCGGCGCGCGGCGGCGTCTTTAGTTATCTCGCGGTCGAAGGCGGCATTGCCGGCGAGCCGATGTTCGGTAGTCTGTCGGTGAATGCGCGTTCGGGAATCGGCAGTCCCTACCCGCGCAACCTTCGCGAAGGCGACATGATCGTTGTCGGGGCGGCTTCGCGCGCCGAGCACGAGCAGCAGATTGATATTCCGGAAGCGCCGAAAGGACCGATCCGCGTCGTGATGGGGCCGCAAGACGATGAATTCGGCGACGCGCGCAAACTGTTTTTCGAATCTGAGTGGGTTATCTCGGCGATGAGCGACCGGATGGGATACCGGCTGGAAGGTCCTAAAATTGCTCACTCAAACGGACACAATATCGTTTCCGACGGCACGGTGGATGGCAGCATCCAGGTCCCCGGTTCCGGTCAGCCGATTGTGTTGATGAAAGACCGCGGCACGACCGGCGGCTATCCGAAGATTGCGACCGTCATCAGCGCAGATTTGGGAAGCTTCGCGCAGCTGCCTGCCGGTTCGAAAATTCGCTTCGCCGAAATTTCCATGAAAGCTGCGCAAGACGAGCTACGAAGATTTTCAGCGTTTCTCGGTTCGCTGTCGAGCCGCATGCGCGCGGCGGGAAGTTCCAATCTCAATCTCGAGGAATTGCAGAAGGCCAATGTTGCAGGCGCGGCCGTGAGTGCAATCGATAATTCGACATAGTAGAGTCAGCGGGTCAGCGAGTAGAAATCCAGAATGAAAATCGATCTCAACAGCGATCTCGGCGAAGGCTTCGGCGCTTGGGATATGGGTAACGACGACGCGATGCTCGACGTTGCAAGCAGCGTGAATATCGCTTGCGGATTTCATGCCGGTGATTCCGACATCATGCTCAAGACCGCGAAAGTGGCCAAGCAGCGTGGCGTCAGCATCGGCGCGCATCCTGGCTACCGCGATCTTCACGGCTTCGGTCGGCGGCTCGTTCCAGGACTAAAATCGTCCGAAGTTGAAACGATGGTGGCCTATCAGATCGGCGCGCTTCAGGCAGTTGCCGCACTCGCCGGTCACAAGGTCACTCACGTCAAGGCGCACGGCGCATTGTCGAATGTCGGATGTGTCGACGACATGACCGCGCGAGCGATTGCCGCCGCGATCAAGGCCGTCGATCCGGAATTGTATTTTGTCGTTTTGCCGAATTCGGCGCTGGTGCGCGCAGGTGAAGCCGCCGGATTGAAATTAATCCATGAAGTCTTCGCCGATCGCGCTTATGAGGACGATGCGCAGCTCGTCGCGCGCAGTAAGCCCGGCGCTGTGCTTCACGACGGCAACATGATCGCGCAACGCGTTGTGCGGATGGTTCAGGACAGTGCAATCGTGGCTGCGTCGGGCAAGATCATCAAGGTCGAGATCGACACTGTCTGTATTCACGGCGATACGCCGGGTGCCGTCGAGATTGCAAGAACCGTTCGGTCAGAACTCAAGCGCAATGGAATCGACGTGGCGCCGTTCAGCTCGCCGCGCTAGCAGCGGCCAATAAAGATGCGTCCTTCTCGTCTTGCGAGCTTGCAATCAGACGCTTCAATTCAGGAATACAAGACCCGCAGTTTGTGCCGGCCTTGAGCTTGGCGCCGATATCGGCTGGGGTTCGCGCTCCTGAATTGATTTCATCGCAAATTGTCGCGCGACCGACGCCGAAACACGCACACACAACGGGGCCGCTGCTGTTGAGGCCGTCCGATGACCTCCCGGAGAGCAGCAAGCGGCGCTGCTCGTCCGTCATTGCGTCCGCCGCGAACACCGACTTAACGGATTCCCAATCGGGTATGTCGTTTGAAGGCGCAATAAAGAGACACGTCGCCAGCCTCCCATCGCGATAAGAGGCCGCGCGATAGACGCCACTCGCAGCATCTTCATACTCCGCGAATTCGGATCGACCGTCGTTCGGTGAAACAAATGCTTTCCAATCGGCGATGGCAAGATTGTCGGCAAGCAAGTAGCCGTATCCGCCGCTGACCGCGACCCTCGCCCACCAGACGCCCTTCGGCAATGACAGGCGCGTTCGCGACAATAGAAACCCGCGCCGCGCGTATGTTACGGCTTCAATGGCCGCCGGTGTCGCTTTGTTTTCAGGCTGGCCTGAAAACGGATCGGTAAAAGGCGCAACCAGACCGCCGACGCGCGCTGAGGACGAATTTTCTTCACTCCAGTGAATCGGTGCGAACAACATTCCGCGCTGCTGCCGCTCGCTGACAAGGACTTTCAGGATGCATTGGCCAAGATCGGTCGCGATCCGCGCGAAACCGCCGTCGCGTACACCTGCTTTATCGGCATCATCGGGATGAACCTCAACGAAAGGTTCAGGCAGATGCGCGCCAAGCCGCGGGCTGAGACCTGTTCGCGTCATGGTATGCCACTGATCGCGAATGCGTCCGGTGTTTAATCGCAACGGACGCGCTGTGGATTTCTCGCCGCGAAGCACGGGAACATCCGGCGCGACAAATTTCGCCTTTCGGTCGGACGTGAAAAAACCCCCGTCACCGAAAAGCCGAGTCGAGGTTTCTCCTGCTGCGCATTGCGGCCATAGTATCGCAGGCATCGCATCGAAATCATCGTCGGCAATTCCGGCGAAGGCGCCGATGTCGAAATCGCGGCTTCCGTCGTTCTCGAATGCCGAGAGACTTGCGTGCTCGCGAAAAATATCGGCGGCGGACTTATAGTCGAACGCCTGATTGTAGCCGAGACGTTTGGCGACTTCACTAACCATCCACCAGTCGGGTTTGGTTTCACCGGGCGGCGGCAGGAAAGTGCGCTGGCGCGATATTCGCCGCTCCGAATTGGTCACGGTGCCGGATTTTTCGCCCCACGCATGCGCTGGCAGAAGAACGTGCGCGCCCGACTTGACGCTGTCGTTTGACAGAACGTTTTCGGAAATCACCAGCAGGTCGAGCTTGCGCATCGCGGCGCGCACGGCATCGGCGTTCGGCAATGAGACGGCCGGATTCGTTCCCATGACCCAAAGCGCCTTGATGTCGCCGCGTCCGACGGCCTGAAACATCTGCACGGCCTTGAGGCCTTCATGCGTTGCGATGCGCGGCGCTTTCCAGAATCGCCGCACGCGATCGATGTCCGGCGGCGTAAAATTCATATGAGCGGCAAGCTGGTTCGATAGTCCGCCGACCTCGCGTCCGCCCATCGCATTCGGTTGACCTGTCAGCGAGAACGGCGACGCGCCGATCTTGCCGATGCGTCCGGTCGCGAGATGGCAGTTAATGATCGCGTTGACTTTGTCGGTCCCCTGTGCGGACTGGTTGACGCCCTGCGAGAACAGCGTCACGACGCGCTCGGTCTGCGCGAACATCTGGAAGAACACGGCGACATCGGATTCCAAAATTCCCGTCGCCAGTGCAGTTGCCGCGACGCTGCCTGCAAGGGTGCGGGCGCGCGCAACCGTTTCGTCGAACCCGGTCGTGTGGGAAGCAATGTAATTTCGATCCAGCACGCCATTGTCGGCAAGATGAACCAGCAATCCGCAGAACAGCGCGCTGTCGGTGCCGGGTTTCAATCCAAGAAAGAGATCGGCATCTCCGGCGGTGTCGGTCCGGCGCGGGTCGATGACGACGATGCGAGCGCCGCGCTTCTGCTTGTTTGCGATCATCCGCTGAAACAGAACCGGATGACACCACGCGGCATTCGATCCGACGAGAACGAGCAGATCGGCCTCGTCGAGATCCTCATATATTCCCGGAACAGTGTCGCTACCGAAGGCGCGGCGGTGGCCGGCGACTGTCGACGACATGCAGAGACGCGAATTGGTATCGACGTTCGCTGTGCCGATGAAACCCTTCATCAGCTTATTGGCGACGTAGTAATCTTCGGTCAGAAGCTGCCCTGACAGATAAAACGCGACGGAATCCGGGCCGTGCTTTGCAATGATATGCTGCAATCTGCCGGCGACGTGATCCAGAGCATCCGACCAGGCAATCCGCTCCATTTCGCCGCTGGAAACGCGCACCATCGGGTGAAGAAGACGCTCGCTCAGTCCCAGCGTTTCCCCGAGTGCCGAACCTTTTGAGCATAGCCTGCCGAAATTCGCCGGATGTTCAGGGTCGCCCGCGATAGAAGCACCACCCGTCCCATCGGGTGTTGCGAGTACGCCACAACCGACGCCGCAATAGGGACAGGTGGTTCGCGTTGCGGGCATGATTGCACTCAACTGCGTCATCTCGCATCGCGCGCTCGAGTTTCAGACATCAGTAGACGTCCTGCTGATAACGACTCTTCTTCTTTAGATCTGCGATGAAGCTCACCGCCTCATCGGTCGAACGCGCGCCATACTGCACGACGATATCGACCAGCGCCCGCTCGACATCCTTCGCCATGCGCTTTGCGTCACCGCAGACATAGACATGCGCGCCTTCGGCGAGCCAAGCCCACAATTCAGCACCGACCTCGCGCATGCGATCCTGAACGTAAAACTTCTCCACTCCATCGCGCGACCACGCGAGCGAGAGCCGCGTCAGATGTCCGGCGGCTTTCATCGCATTCAGTTCTTCCGAATAGAAAAAGTCGTAGTCGCTGCGCTGATGGCCGAAGAAAAGCCAATTGCGGCCCTTGGCGTTCGTCGCCTGCCGGTCATGGAGAAATGCGCGGAACGGCGCGACGCCGGTACCGGGTCCGATCATGATAACCGGCGTGTTCGGATCGCTTGGCAGCCCGAAGCCGTGCGCCTTCTGCACATAGACTTTGAGTTTCTCGCCGGGTGCGATGCGTTCGGCAAGGAACGTGGACGCAACGCCGAGGCGCTTGCGCTTACCGATCACGTAACGAACGGTGTCGACTGTCAGAGAAAGCCGTCCCGGCGTTGCGACGTGCGATGACGAAATAGAATAGAGCCGCGGCTGTAATGGCTCAAGTGCCTCGACGAAAGCCTCCGGATGCGGCCTTACGCTTGAGAATTTCTGCAATGTCGCCATCACGTCGAGATTGGCGGCATCGCCGTCCGGATCGTCGCCGCGCGCGAGCAGCGTCGCCTTCTCGCGCAGCGCGCCGCCGGAAATGAACGACATCAGTTCAAAAAGTTTATCTGGCGCCGGTGACAGCGAAACGTCCTCGTGCAGAACTTCGCGCAGTGTCTTGCCGTTGATCGCCATCGTCGGCAGCGCGCCAAGCATCGCGATGATCTGATCGACGAGACCGAGATCGTTCTTTGCAAACACGCCGAACGAGTCTCCGACCACGTAGTCGAGGCCGGGTCCCGAAAGATCGAACTCGATGTGCCAGGATTGCTTCTCCGAGCCTTCCTTGTTCAGCAAGCGCCGCGACAGGAAGACGGCTTCGACCGGTTTATCGCGCGAGCGGCCGGGCTCACCGGCGAGTGCGGCTGGCATCGCAGGCTGCGTTGCCGGTGAAGCGGTTGCTGGCACTGGCGCGCTTTCAAGCTCAGCATGAAGCGTCTTGAGCATGCGCGCGGTTTCCTTGCCGCCCGGCACGCAAAGGTTGAGCCGCGCTTCGGACTTGTCCGCGATCTTTTCCGAATAGTCGTGGCAGTTGTAACCGCATTGTCCGCAATCCTGCTGCGCCATTGCGGCCATCATGCGTCTGCGCAATGGGCGTCCTTCGGCGAGTTTCATGCGCTCGTCGAGCGGCATGGTCTGGTCGTGCCACGGTGCTTCGCCATCGTCGCCGTCGCCTGCGCCTTTCATGACGGCCGCGCCCTGCTCCGCCGACAGCGGCGACACGGCGTTGTCGAGCGAAACAAGTCCTGCGAAAAATCCGTTCAGCCATGAACGCTGTTCGTCGGAGAACGGCGCGGTCTCCGGCACGATTTCAAAATTGGGCGGCGGCGACATCTGATTCATCACGCTGCTTCCGTCTCGAACTGCATCAAAGTCTTGAGCGCGTCGTCATCGTGACGGCTCGCGAAAGCAACGAAGGATTCGTTTTTCGATTGTCTGTTCGCAAGATAGGTCTTTAAGATGTGTTCGACGGTGTGCGGCGCGTCTTCCGCCTTTACATTCTGAAACAGTTCGCGCGCCATCTTTCCGTCGATGCCGTAACCCCCGCCGACCAGAACGTGATAGCCGTCAACGGTGTCGCCATCGTCATTGATCGGCACGCGCGCGCCGATCAGCCCGATGTCGCCGATGTAGTGTTGCGCGCAGGAATGGTGACATCCGGTCAAATGGACATTGACCGGCGTATCCAGCGGCACTCGTTCCTCGCACCAGGCTGCGATCTGGTCCGCGTTTTCCTTGGTATGCGCTGCTGCGAAACGGCAGCCGGTGGCGCCGGTGCAAGCTATGAGTCCGGAACGAATGACCGATGTTGTCGTCGAAAGCCCCAGCGTCTCGATTGCCTTGACGACCGTTGCGACGTTGCGATCCGCAATGCCCGACAGCAGAAGATTCTGCCAAACTGTCAGCCGAATGTCGCCATCGCCGAAATCCGCAGCGAGTTTTGCAAGCCCTCTGATTTGCTCCAACGACAGTCGGCCGAGCTTGAGCGCAACGCCGATCCAGTTCAGGCCGGCCTGCTTTTGCGGATGCACGCCGATATGTGCGAGACGATCGTAGGCAGGTCGGGGTGCAACTGCGTCACGCGACACGCGCGTCAGCTTGCGGCCGAGCTTGTCTTCGACGGCATCCAGGAATTTCTCGAACCCCCAGGCGTCGAGCACATATTTCAGTCGCGACTTGTTACGGTTGGTCCGGTCGCCGTGTTCGATGAAGACGCGCACGATTGCATCTGCGACCGATGTCGCTTCCGACGGCTTGAGATTGACGCCGGTATCGCGCGCAAGATCGCGATGGCCGGTAATGCCGCCGAGCCCCAGACGATAATAAATTCCCGGCTCAACGCCGTGACCGTCGAGAATTTCGACCGCCTGAAAAGCAATGTCGTTGGTGTCCTCGAGCGTGGCGATGCGCCCGCCGCCATCGAAAGCGACGTTGAACTTGCGCGGCAGCCCATAGAGGGCGCGTTCATTCAAGATGTGAAAATGCCAGGCACGCGCATGCGGCCGCGTGTCGAGCAGCTCCTGCGGATCGATGCCTGCGGTCGCTGTGCCCGTGACGTTGCGAATATTGTCGGCACCCGAGCCGCGCGAGCAAAGCCCAAGGTCTTGAATGGCCTCGATGACATCGGGTGCATTCTTCGGCTCGATTTCACGCAACTGCAAATTCGCACGCGTCGTCACATGTGCGTAATGACCCGCGAACTGCTCGGCGATGTCGGCGACACCCGCGAATTGCCAGTGTTTGAGAATTCCATTCGGAATTCTCATCCGGCACATATAGGACGACTGAGTGGGCGCGACGTAGAAGATGCCGTAATAGCGCCAACGGAAATTGTCGGCTGGTTTCGGCGGCTCGTTGTTCTCCGCCTGTTTCACGAGGCGCGGATAGGCGTCGAAAGGATGTTCGTCGCGTTTCCATTTTTCCTGATCGGCAAGTTTGCCGCCGCCCGCGACGACACGATCCTGCGCCTTGAAGTGAATAGCGTCAGGACCGACAGGTTCTGCTTTCGTCGGCGCGTTGGTGCGCGCAATCCGCGACGCGCTGAGGCCGGAAACAAATCCTTCCAGATATCTTTTCTGTTCGGGAGAGAAATCGCTCGACATTGTCAGGCCGCTTTCGGCTGAGCGAATGCCGGAATCGCGAGATCGCGGCCGAACATGATCTCGCCGCGCATCGCAGCGACGGAGCCGCCTGCGCGGATCAATTCGAGATACCAGAGCGCGTCGCGCGTATCGCCGATCAGCACCGCCCCGGTCAGGACGCCGTTCGCAACGACGAGTTTCTTGTAGGTGCCGAACTTCGGATCGTTGAGGACAATCGCTTCCGTGCCGTCGCAACCGAGAAAGTCTCCGGCCGAGAAAACATTGACGCCGGAAACCTTCAGATTGGTCGAGACAACACTGCCGGCATACGTCGATGACTTCCCGGCGAGATGATCGGCAAGCACTCTCGCCTGTTCGTAGGCCGGCTCGACAAGGCCATAGCAGGTGCCGCGATGCTCGGCGCATTCGCCAAGCGCATAAATCCCATCGCAGCCGGTCGCCATCCGATCGTCGACGACAATTCCGCGATTGACCGGAATCCCGGCGCTCCGCGCAAGCAAAGCATTCGGGCGGATGCCGGCGGAGAAAATGACCGCGTCGGCAGCGATCGTCCGTCCGTCCGTCAGTTCCAATCCCTCCACCTTGTCGACGCCAAGAATCCGGGCCGTGTTCGCGCTCAGAAGAATTTCGATGCCCATCGTCTCGACGCGGCTCTTAAGAAGCGCCGCAGCGGCGGGATCGAGCTGACGCTCCATCAGCCGATCCATCAAATGCACCAGTGTTACTTTAGCTCCAGCCTTCACAAGTCCGTAAGCGGCTTCGAGGCCGAGCAAGCCCCCGCCAACGACGACAACGCGTTTCTTGCCGGCCGCCAGATTGAGAAGATGGTCGACATCCCGCGTATCGCGGAATGTGTGAACGCCCGGCAAATCGGTGCCGGGAACGCTCAGGCGCAACGCACTTGAGCCGGTCGCCAGAACAAGTTTGGAAAAGCCGACTTCAGTTCCATTTGCGAGTTTGACGACGCGCGCCGAAAGGTCGATCGCATTTGCCGCGCAGCCATAAGTGACCGTGACGCCCCGGTCGCGCCACCAGGCAGCCGATTTCAATTCGATGTCATGCGATGCAACGTCGCCCGCCAGCACCGAGGACAGCAGCACGCGGTTGTAAGCGAGCCGAGGCTCGTCGCCGATGACCGCGACCGCATAGCGGCCGAGTGTGCGCTTGGCGAGCTCTTCGACAAAGCGTGCGGCGGCCATTCCATTGCCGATGACAACCAGAGGTTCGCTCACGGCTCCCTCCTCGTCAGGCTGCTTCGACGAAGCGATGGCGCTCGTAGAGAAATTCGAGCACGCGCTGGCGGCATTTCAGATACGTCGGGTTCGATGCCAGTTCGAGACGCTTGCGCGGGTGCGGCAGATCGACTTCGAGCACTTCGCCGATCCGTGCGCTGGGGCCATTCGTCATCATCACGATGCGTGTTGACAGCAGCACGGCCTCATCGACGTCATGGGTAATCATGAGCACGGTGTTGTTCAATTTCTGATGCAGTGCCATCACCGAATCCTGGAGATGAGCGCGCGTGAGAGCGTCCAGCGCACCGAAGGGCTCATCGAGCAGCAGAACTTTTGGCTCCATCGCCAGCGCGCGCGCGATGCCGACGCGCTGCTTCATGCCGCCTGAGATTTCCGACGGGCGCTTGTCCTTGGCATGCGCCATCTGCACGAGATTGAGATTGTGCATGGTCCATTCGTGACGCTCGGCTCGAGTCTTCGTCGATCCGAACACCTTGTTCACACCGAGTGCGACGTTTTCGTAAACCGTCAGCCAGGGCAGCAGCGAATGGTTCTGAAACACCACAGCGCGGTCGGGACCCGGCGAATTCACTTCGCGGTCTTCGAGCAGTACGCCGCCCTGCGTTGCATCGGTGAGGCCCGCGACGATGTTGAGCAAGGTGGACTTGCCGCAACCGGAATGACCGATGATTGAGACGTAGTCGCCCTTCTCGACGGTGAGGTTGATGTCTTTGAGAACCTCGCTCGTGGTCGAGCCGCGAGTGAAGACCATGTAGACGTGATCGATCTGCAAATAGGCCATTTGGAATCCCCTTAGTTTGCCTGCATGCCGCGTGTGGCGAGCCTGCCGAGCAGCGCGATCATGCGATCGAGAATGAATCCGATGATGCCGACGTAGAACAGCGCGAGAATGATTTCGCTGATGTGCGAGGAATTCCATGCATCCCAGATGAAGAAGCCGATGCCGACGCCGCCGATCAGCATTTCGGCTGCCACGATGGCGAGCCATGACAGGCCAATGCCGATGCGCAGACCTGTGAAGATGTACGGCGCCGCAGACGGGATCATGATCTTCCAGAAGAACTCGATCGGATTGAGCTGAACGACGGCGGCGACGTTGCGGTAGTCCTGCGGAATGTTGCGGATACCGACAGCGGTGTTGATGATGATCGGCCAGATCGAGGTGATGAAGATCACGAAGATTGCCGAGGGTTGTCCATCGCGGAACGCAGCGAGCGACAGCGGCAGCCAGGCGAGCGGCGGTATGGTGCGCAACACCTGAAAGATGGGATCGAGTCCGCGCATCGCCCAGACCGATTGTCCGACGAGCGTACCGAGCGCAATTCCGACGACGGCAGCGAGAGAATATCCGAGCGCGACGCGCTTCAAGCTCGCCGACAAATGCCAGAACAGGCCTTTGTCGATGCCGCCGCGATCGAAGAAAGGATCGAAGACCAGTTCCTTGGTGTCTTTCCAAACTTTCGACGGCGGCGGAAGCGTCGCGCCCGCCTTGTGGCACAGCAATTCCCAGATAACACCCAACACGAGGATCACGACAATGGGAGGCAAAACAGTTGCCAATGCGTTACTCAACTTCTTTCCGAATCCGTCGAACAGCGGACTCCGCTTCGGCGACATCGCTATCACCGACGCAGCCGTCGCGGCCGGCGGGACTTTGATTGCCATGTCTGTATTGAGGGCGGGCATGTTCATCTGGCTTGCTCCGAAATTCAAAGAGGTGGACCGCCCGCACGCGGGCGGTCCTTTTGTCGTTAGACTTCGATGCGTTTGATGGAGAGCGACTTGAGATAGGCGCCCGGATTGGCCGGATCGAAAACCTTGCCGTCGAAGAAGGTTTCCGTGCCGCGCGAGGTCGAGGTCGGAATGTCGACGGCAGCGACGCCAAGATCCTTGGCAGCTTCGCGCCACAGATCTTCGCGGTTGACCTTCTCGATCAGCGACTTTGCGTCGAAGCCGGCTTCGTATTTGCCCCAGCGCATGTCCTCGGTCATGAACCACAAATCGTGGCTCTTGAACGGATAGGATGCGTGGTCGGCCCAGAAGCTCATCTGCTGCGGCGAATTCTCGACGACACGGCCTGTGCCGTAGTCGAACTTGCCCTTCATCCGATCGGTGACGTCTTCGACCGGCACGTTGATCCACTGGCGCTTTGCGCAGATCTCCGCGGCTTCCGCGCGGTTCTCCGCCTTCTCGCACCACTGTTGGGCTTCCATCACAGCCATCAGAAGCGCCTTGGCGGCCTTCGGATATTTGTCCGCATAGGCGGCACGCAGCGCGAACGACTTCTCAGGATGCTTGTCCCAGAGTTCACCCGTCGTGATCGCGGTGTATCCGATCTCCTGATGGATAAGCTGGAGATTCCAGGGTTCACAGACGCAGAATGCGTCCATCGTGCCGACCTTCATGTTCGCAACCATCTGCGCGGGAGGCACCACGATGGTCTCGATGTCCTTGTCGGGATCGATGCCGCCGGCCGCGAGCCAGTAGCGAATCCACAGATCGTGCGTGCCACCGGGGAATGTCATCGCGGCCTTTACGGACTTGCCGGATGCCTTCTTGGCTTCGAGTGCCGTCTTGAAAGGCTTGGTGTCGACGCCGATTTTTAAATCGGCATATTCCTTCGCGACTGAAATGCACTGACCGTTCAGGTTCAGCCGCGCCATGATGTACATCGGCGTCGGCACGTTATTCTGCGTCACCTTGCCGGACGAAATCAGATACGGCATTGGCGTCAGAATATGCGCGCCATCGATGCCATTGCCTTCGGAGCCGAGCACGAGATTGTCGCGCGTCGTTCCCCATGATGCCTGCTTCTCGACAGAAACATCCGGCATGCCATACTTGGCGAAGATGCCCTTCTCCTTGGCGACAAACAGCGGCGACGCGTCGGTCAACGCGATGAAGCCGAGTTTCGCTGCCGTTACTTCAGGTCCGGATGCGGCTTGCGCGAATGCGCCGGCGGGAAAGTTCACGCGCGCTGCTGCGAGCAGTGCAGCGGTGCCAGCACCTGCTTTCAAAATCTGGCGGCGGTTCATTTTCCGGCTCGTGAAGGTCTCTTTGGTCGTTTTGGTCATCGTGTGTGTCGTCCTTTCATCCGTCTGACTGTCCGCGCCGTGGCCGTCCGCGTTCGCCAAAAGCAAAAGCCGCGCCCGTCACACGCGCGGATGCGTGTCGTCGGGACAGCGGCTTTGCTGCTTGGTCCATCGAGGAACCGCGGCCTTCGTCTCGGCCTGCGGTTACTTATTCAAGGATCGTGCCAGATTGTTGCGGTGCGATAGAGTCAATGTTTTCAGTGATTTCTGGACAGATGCTGAGGCGGCGAAAGGCGTGTTTCCGCCTCATCGAACGGCATATGCTCATTGATTACGCAGCGCACAATATTTGGGCAGAGACGGTTTTGGGCTATCGTCCCGCGCGCCTTATCGTCACCGAGGCGAGGTGCGTTTTAACGTCGTCGGCATTGAAAGCCGGGCCGGTGAAGGCCCCAACGCCGTCGGCAACCGAGTGATCTGGCCGAGCCGGTCGGCCGAGCGCAGCATCGTACAAATCGGGCCGAAAAACGCACTTGGCCGCCTTCAGTGCTTCCGCCGAATAGGTTGCCTGCCCCCATCGCACCATCTGTGCGTAAAGCCACGCTGCCTGTACCGGATCGGGGCGAGCGGCTCCTTCCCGGCCGACCAGAAGATAGCGCGCGCTTTCGCGCACCGTGCCATCCGGAGAAATCTTGAGACGACCGTCGAGTGAGCGCCGAATGACTTCGGAATCGACGCCGATACGATCGGGTTTCGCCAGAATGCGGGACACTTCGTCGCGATTGGCCAAGTCTTCAATGAAATCGGCGGCGCGGCCGTGTGCACGCGTCAACTTCGCGAGGATGAGCGGATTTTCCTGAGACCAGTGTTCGCGCACGGCGAGCACTTTCTCGGCCGCACGCGCAAGAATATCTGAGACGAAATGCAAAATGTGACCGACGCCGAAATCGACGGCGACGGAATTCCACGGCGCACCAACACAAAACGCATCGACATGTCCGTTCGCGAGGCTGTCCACCATGTAGGGCGGCGGCAGCACGACAAGCCGCACATCCTCATCTGGATCGACGCCGCCCGCCGCCATCCAGAACCGCAGCTGATAATTGTGCGTCGAGAACGGAAACGTCATGCCGAATGTCAGCGGATCTTTTCCGGTCTTTCGTCGCGCCGCCACGACGCGCGCCAGCGCCTTTGCCGTCGCCAACGGATCGTCCGGATCGCCATCAAGCTCGGCCATAATCGAAGCATGCAGTGCCGACGAAACGGTGATGGCGTTGCCGTTCAGGCCGAGGTTGAAGGGTGCCACGATCGGCACCCTGACCTGCTGCAACCCGAGACTGGAGGCGATGGCGACGGGAGCCAGCAAATGCGCCGCATCGAACAGCCCGATATTCAGCTTGTCGCGCACGTTGGACCATGACACTTCGCGCACCAGCGTGACGTCGAGACCTTCGGCTGCGGTAAATCCCTTGTCGACCGCAACGATCAGCGCCGACGCGTCGACCAGCGGAATGAAACCGATACGCAATGGCTTGTCGGTCATTTCAGCATCTCCGCTGCCGTGACGATAGATTGGGCGATCTCCCCGATCTTTTTCTTCTCGCGCATCGCCGTCGAGCGCATCAGCACGTAAGCCTCCTCCTCCGTGAGGCCTTTGGCTTTCATGAGCAAGCCTTTGGCGCGGTCCAGAACTTTACGATCCTCGAGAGCGGATTTTGTCCGGTCGAGTTCGTCCTGCAGTTTCGAGAAGGCGTTGAAGCGCGAGACGCACAGGTCGAGAATCGGCTTGATGCGCTCCTTCTTCAAACCATCGACGATGTAGGCAGATACGCCCGCCTCTACCGACTCCTGGATCGATGCGGCATCGCTTTGATCGACGAACATCGCAATCGGCCGGCGCACGGCGCGGCTGACCTGGAACATCTGTTCGAGAATGTCGCGGCTTGGGTTTTCGAGATCGATCAGGATGACGTCGGGATCGATGGCGTAAATCCGCGCCAGCAGATTATGCATGTCGCTGATATGTTCGACGCTGGTGAATCCCGCGTCGCGCAATCCCTCGTTGAGGATCGCCGCACGGATGGGACTTTCGTCAACGATGACGATCTTGAACGACGAATCCGCGGCCATTCATGACTCACATTCCGGCGGAACAACCCTAACACGCCGTGGCACGGGGCTTAAAGCCTTGTAAT
Source organism: Hyphomicrobiales bacterium (assembly GCA_017305515.1). Lineage (GTDB taxonomy): Bacteria > Pseudomonadota > Alphaproteobacteria > Rhizobiales > Xanthobacteraceae > Afipia. The sequence continues at coordinate 9,663 of JAFKKP010000314.1, read as the reverse complement.
TGCGGCCTATCGGCGCTAGCTCCAGCTTCTCAACGGAAAATCGGAATATGGATCAGGGCGCTGCACCGAAAGTCAGTTTTGTGTCGCTCGGATGCCCCAAGGCGCTGGTGGATTCCGAACGTATCATCACGCGCCTGCGCGCCGAAGGCTATGAGCTTGCGCGCAAACATGACGGCGCCGATCTGGTTATCGTCAACACCTGCGGGTTTCTCGACAGCGCCAAGCAGGAATCGCTCGGAGCTATCGGCGAAGCGATGGCGCAGAACGGCAAGGTGATCGTCACCGGCTGTATGGGTGCCGAACCGGAACAAATCGAGCAGGCCTATCCGAACGTGCTTTCGATCACGGGCCCGCAGCAATATGAAAGCGTACTTGATGCCGTGCATCGCGCCGTTCCGCCGCGGCACAATCCGCATCTCGATCTCATTCCGCCGCAAGGCATCAAGCTGACGCCGCGGCACTACGCTTATTTGAAGATTTCGGAAGGCTGCAACAACCGCTGCACATTCTGCATCATTCCCAAACTGCGCGGCGATCTGGTCTCCCGCCCTGCGAACGATGTTCTGCGCGAAGCGGAGAAACTGGTCGCAGCCGGCGTCAAAGAATTACTGGTGATCTCGCAGGACACATCGGCTTACGGCGGCGATCTGAAATATGCAGCGAGTGTGTGGAAGGATCGCGAGGTCCGCGCGAAATTCATCGATCTGGCGCGCGAGCTTGGCGAACTCGGTGCGTGGGTTCGGCTTCAATATGTCTATCCCTACCCGCATGTCGATGAGGTCATTGGCCTGATGACCGAGGGCAAAGTTATTCCCTATCTCGACATTCCGTTTCAGCACGCTTCGCCCGAAGTTCTGAAACAGATGCGCCGGCCTGCCGCACAGGACAAAACACTCGCGCGCATCAAGGCATGGCGCGACGAATGTCCCGATCTCACGCTGCGCTCCACCTTCATCGTCGGCTTTCCAGGCGAGACAGATTCGGATTTTCAGTATCTGCTCGACTGGCTCGATGAAGCACAGATCGATCGCGTCGGATGTTTCAAATACGAGCCGGTCGCCGGCGCGACATCCAATGCGCTTGAAAATCCCGTTCCCGAAGATGTTAAAACGACACGCTGGAATGCGCTGATGGCGCGGCAGCAGAAAATTTCCGCGCAACGCCTTAAACGGAAAGTCGGCACCCGCCAGCATGTCATCGTCGACGAGGTCGGCCCGACCGTCTCCAAGGGCCGCTCGAAGGCGGACGCGCCGCAGATCGACGGCGCGGTTTATCTCTCAAGCCGCAGACCGCTGAAAGTCGGCGAGATCGTCACGGCGAAAATCGAGCGCGCCGACGAGTACGATCTGCACGGCACGGTCGCCGGCTTTTAGGTCAAGGCTTGAAGATCGACGAACCCGTCGTGGCGCGGCTTTCCAGATCTCGATGCGCCTTCTGGGCGTCTTTCAACGCATAGGCGTGATTGATCGGCACACGGATCGTTCCATTCAGCACGGCTGCGAACAGCGTATCGGCGCCTTCGACCAGTTCCTTGCGTGTGCCGACATAGTCGTTGAGCTTCGGACGCGTCGCGAACAGCGAGCCGTGATTGTTCAGTTCAGCGATAGAAAACGGCGGTACCGGACCCGAAGCGTTGCCGAAGGACACGAACAGACCGCGCAGTCTCAGACATTTCAGCGAGCCGGGAAATGTATCCTTGCCGACGCCGTCATAGACCACGTCGCACAGTTCACCACGGCTGATCTGCTTGACGCGCTCCGCAAAGTCTTCCTCTTTGTAGAGAATGACGTGATCGCAACCGTTGGCGAGCGCAAGGTCCGCTTTCTCTTTCGTGCCGACGGTTCCGATGACGTTTGCGCCGAGCGCCTTCGCCCACTGACACGCGAGCAATCCGATGCCGCCTGCGGCTGCGTGGATCAAAACACGATTGCCGGGTTGGACGGGAAACGTCTTGAACAGCAGATACCAGACAGTCAGACCCTTCAGCATCAGCACAGCCGCCTGCTCATGCGTGATGTGGTCCGGCAATTTCACGAGCTTGTCGGCCGGAATGTTGCGCTCGCTGGCGTAGCCGCCAAGATTGAAATAATAGGCGACGCGATCTCCGGGATGAAAATTGGTGACACCCGGCCCGACCGAGACGACTTCGCCGGACGCTTCGTTGCCCGCGATGAACGGAAAACCTGGTGCCTTGTAGAGCCCGGAACGGAAATAGGTGTCGATGAAGTTCAGCCCGATGGCGTGCTGGCGAATCCGGACTTCCCCGTTCGCGGGCGGCGGCACCTCGACATCTTCATAGGTCAGAACTTCCGGTCCGCCGACTTTGTGAACGCGCACTGCCTTGGTCATGATCCGCTCCCGGCCGAATTTTCCGCAGAGTTATCCAAGCGCGCCGCGATGTCCAGCCGCAAGCACGTCAGCGCCGCGCAGGCCGTTTCGTGCGCTGCGCGCTCTTTGTTCGCTTTCTGCGGTTTCGTTGCGCCAGAATGTTGAAGGCTTCTACCGCTGCCGAGAACGTGATGGCGACGTAAATGAACGAACGCGGGATGTGATAGTGAAATCCGTCCGCAACGAGTGCCACGCCGATCAGAACCAGGAACGCCAGAGCGAGCATCTTCGTTGTCGGATGTTCGGCGACAAACGCCGCAACTGGCCCGGCCGACACATACATCACGCCAACCGCGATCACGACCGCCGCGATCATGATCTCCAGATCCTGAGCCATGCCGATGGCCGTGATGATCGAGTCGAGTGAGAATACCAGATCGATGATGACAATCTGGACGATCACCCAGAAAAATGCACTCGCCTTGGAACGCGGCCCGTCCTCGCCCTCGCGCGCCTCGACCTCGCCGTGAATTTCGTGGGTCGCCTTTGCAATCAGGAAAAATCCGCCGCCGATCAGGATGATGTCTCGCCACGACAGCGCGAACTTTCCGATTTCGAGAACCGGCTTCGTGAGGCCTATCAACCAGACCAGCGCGCTCAAGAGCGCGATGCGGAATACCAGCGCCAGTGCAAGGCCGATCTTGCGCGCATGCTCGGCTTGCGCCGGAGGGATGCGTGACACGATAACGGACAGGAAAATCACGTTGTCGATGCCGAGCACGATCTCGAGCGCGGTCAGCGTCACCAGCGCGGCCCATGCTTCGGGGCTCGTGAGCAATTCCATCATGCGCGTGAAAGTCCTGCGATTTGAATCAGCTTGTCGCTCAACATCACATAGCCGCCAACAATGCAAAAAGCGACCGTGACCCAGAATGAGACTTCAAAATTCGACCAGAGGATGAAGATCGCCAACAGCGCCCACACCGCAATCAGCGCCAGATTGAACGTGCGAAACCTGATCGTGCGCAGCGGATGCATCACGTTGAACGGCACGAATGTCAGCACGACGAGAATTGCCAGCAGCAGGCTTCCGACGGCGGCCGGCGGCTTGAGAAGAAACAGGTAGAAGGCGGCGGCATTCCACAGCGCGGGAAATCCGCGGAAATGGTTGTCCTCGCCTTTCATGCGCTTGTCGGCGAAATACAGCGCGCCCGATACGACGATGGCCACACCCAGCATCGGCGTCGCGAGCGGAATGAGCAGGCCGCTCGCCGTGATCGCATATGCGGGAACAAAAACGTAGGTGACGAAATCGACGACGAGGTCGAGCGTGTCGCCGGACCAATTCGGCAGCGCGCCTTTGACATCGAATTTTCGCGCCATCGGCCCGTCGATAGCGTCGATCAGCAGTGCGACGCCGAGCCATCCGAACATCAGCGACCAATGTTCCCGGACGGCCTCGAGCAGCGCCAGCAAAGCAATCGCCGCACCGAGCGCCGTAAAAATATGAATGCCGAATGCCCCGGCCCGCGCCTTCGCCGTGACCTGTTTCGATTTGCGTCGCCGTTGCGGACTCATTCCGGGTGACTATCAGTAATTTCGGTATTTGGACATATCGCGCTTGCGGCCTTGTGCCGCGTGAACAACTGGAACATATCTACCTAATGGCTAGCGATTTGCCTTCATCGAAATCCTTTCAGGTTGCCGTGATCGGTGGCGGACCCGCCGGCCTCGCATGTGCAATCTCGATGGCGCAGGCAGGTATTTCGGTCGCTTTGTTTGCGCGGCGCGGGGCCTATCCCGATAACCGCACGACGGCACTGCTCGGAAACTCCATCGGCTATCTGGATTCGCTCAATGTGTGGACGCGATGCCGCCATCGGGCAGCGGCGCTGCGCGTCATGCGGCTTGTGGACGATACCAGCCGGCTTATTCGCGCGCCGGAAGTCAAATTCTCGTCCGATGAAATCGGCATGGAAGCGTTCGGCTATAACATCGCCAATCTCGATCTGCTCGCGGCGATGATGTCGCGTGCCGATGGATTGACGAACCTGAGCTGGATCCATGACGATGCGCGCTCCGTTACGCCCAGCGAAGACGCCGTGCATGTCGAAACCTCGAATGGCGATTCCATTTCCGCGCAACTCGTCGTCGGCGCGGACGGCCGTCATTCGCTGTGCCGCGAGGCAGCCGGCATCGCGGTCAAACGCCGCGAACTCGGTCAGGTTGCGCTCACGCTGAATGTGTCGCACGCGCGCCCTCATAACGATTGCTCGGTGGAGTTTCACACGGCCTCGGGTCCGTGCGTATTCGTACCCCTGCCCGGCAACAATTCGAGCGTCGTGTGGGTCGTAAAGTCTGACGACGCTGCGCGCCTGCAATCGTTGTCCGACGAACAATTGGCCGAAGCAGTGGAGCGTCAGTCGCATTCGATCTTTGGCCGAATGACGGTTGCACCGGGTCGGAATGCTTTTCCCTTGGCAATCGAAACGCCGGAGCGGCTCGCGGCAAATCGCATCGCGCTGATCGGTGAAGCCGCGCACGTCCTCCCACCCATCGGCGCGCAGGGTCTCAACATGGGGCTGCGCGACGCGGCGGATATTGTGGCGGTCGCGGAGGCCGCAACTGCGGACGGCCGCGATCCCGGATCGGACGACGTATTGCGGCGATACGAGCGCGACCGCCGCGCGGATATTTTTAGCCGCGTATTCGCGGTCGATATGGCCAACCGCACACTGCTCGCTGATTTTCTTCCCGCGCAATCGTTGCGTGCCGCCGGGCTGCATGCGCTCAACACGATCGGCCCGGTTCGGCGCATGGCGATGCGCGAAGGCCTTTCGCCGTCCTGGCGGGCACGCTGAATTCTACGGAAAAACAAGCGTTCCGGTTCTCAGCAGCCACATCACGCTGGTGAGTGTGACGACGGACACGAATGTGCCGATCAGCACGGCGGCGGATGCGGGTTCGACCCAGGTTTCGTACTGTCGCGCGATGACGAAGACGTTCAGTGCGGGCGGCAATGACGCGAGGAGTAACGCGGCAGCCGCCCATTGCGGCGGGAACGGGCCGAGCGTCAACAGCAATCCGAACACGATCAGTGGATGTGCCAAAAGTTTGATGCCAATGATGCCGGGCAATTCCCATGGCACACGCTCGAACGGACGCAACGCGACCGTGACACCTAGCGCGAACAGCGCGACAGGTGCCGCCGCGCTTTGCAGGAATTGCAGCATGCTGTCGATGCCGACCGGTATCGGAATGTGAAAGAACGCAACCAGCGCGCCGAAATAGGATGCGACGATCAAGGGATGCAGAAAGATCTGCTTTGCAATCAATCCCGCCGTCGGCAACAGCGGCCTCTTTTCGCCGTCGGACAGTACCATCAGCAGCGGCGTGATCGAAAACAGGAAGATGGTGTCAAAACAGAACACGAGCGCGACCGGCACTGCGGCCTTCGCGCCAAGTGTTGCGAGTGCCAGCCCCGGCCCCATGTAACCGATATTGCCGTAGCCGCCGGCTAATCCCGCCATCGACGATTCGCGCCACGACAGTTTTCCGATCAATCGTCCGCCAAAGAGGGAGAGCGTGAATGCCAGCGCGGTCGCCAGCGTGGTGGCGATAATGAACGGCAGGTTGTTCAGTTCCTCGAACGGCGTCTTTGCCAGAATGCGGAAAAACAGTGCCGGCAAGGACACGTAAAGCAGAAAAAAATTCATCCACGCGAGACCGGCTTCCGGAAGGCGTTTATACTTTCCGCAAGCGAAGCCGATGAAGATCAGCCCGAAATACGGAAGCGCCAGATTGAGAATGTCGATCATCGCTACCCGCTTGAGCTACCGGCTTTTAGGCTGAAACACGGCCCCCTGAACCGCGCTGAATGACGGGCGAAACGGGCCATTGGCTCTAGCATCGGCCACAATCATGGTCTATTCGACGAGAGATGATTCAACCGCGCACCGCCAAATTTCAGATCGGCCAGATTGTCCGCCACCGGATTTTTTCGTTTCGTGGCGTGATTTACGACATCGATCCTGTGTTCAACAACACCGAGGAATGGTGGCTCTCGATCCCCGAGGAAATGCGGCCGCACAAGGACCAGCCGTTTTATCATCTGCTCGCGGAAAACTCCGAATCGGAATACGTCGCCTATGTCTCCGAGCAGAACCTTTTGCCGGACGATTCAGGCGAACCGATCCGCCATTCGCAGGTTGCCGAAATTTTCGTGAAGGACAAGTCGGGCAGCTATCGTCCGCGCAATCCGTCCCTGAACTGACGGTCGCCCCCGGATGGCCGATACCGAGCGCAACCGGCAAACCGCGATCGCTTTCTATGAAATGATGTTCAACGCCTGCCGGCCGCGCGACGCTGTCGCGCGGTTTACCGGCGACGTTTATATCCAGCACAATCCCGGCGTCGGCGACGGCAAGCAATCCTTCATCGATTATTTCGAGCGGATGGCGCGCGAGTATCCGGCCAAGCGTGTCGAGATCAAACGTTCCTTCGCCGACGGCAATTTCGTCGTGCTTCACTGTTTCCAGCATTGGCCCGGCGACAGGGATTATGCCGGCATTGACATCTTCCGCTTCGACGGCGATGGCAAAATTGTCGAGCACTGGGACGTGTTGCAGGTGATCCCGGACAAGGCCGAGAATTCAAACGGAATGTTCTAGGGCGCCGGCGTCATCCTGATTTGGACGCCGGAATCGAAAAAGGCGCGCATTGCTGCGCGCCTTTTGCACAATCGTGAAATGACGATTACTTAGCTGCCGGATTTGCAGGCGCGCCACCCGCACCTTCGAGCTTCGCACGGGCTTCAGCCGCACGCTTCTGCAATTCTTCCTGCAATTTCTTCTGGTTCTCTTCAAACACCTTCGGATCGGTCGGCGGGCCGTCATAGGCCTTCGCGAATTCCGCGAGCGGCAGCGGCAATGTGATCGGCGAACCGTTGACCTGAATGGCCTGCACGAAGAAGTTGGTGCCCTTCTTCATCGACGCAAGCATTTCCGGCGTGAATTCGTAGTCCGACATGCAGCCGTTCTGGAAACATGCGACGAACGGGCTCTGCGCCGGCTGGTTGCTGTCGACCACAACGCGGGTGCCCTGCACCAGTGCCATGCCGAGCGGCAGCGTCACGCGAAGAATCTTCTTCGGCTCGCCCTTCGGCTCGATGATGACGGCGGCGACAACGGTCTGGCCGGATTCGATGCGGCCGTCCTTGCCGATGAAGCAGACTTCCTTGGCGTTGGCGTCCTGGCCCTTCATGCAGTACTTGGCCCACGGCTGATAGATCAGCTGAACCTGTTGCTGCTGCTGGTCGCCCGCTGCCGGAGCAGCCTGCTGTCCACCTGCTGCCGGTGCCGGAGCAGCACCCGCCTTCGGTGCCGCCGGTGCCTTTGGTGCTTTCGTAGCCGGTGCAGGCGCGGGAGCTTGCGCGAACGCGCCGGAGGCGATCGCTGTAAAAACGGTTCCGGCGGCCAACGCGGCGAAAACTCGCCCGCGCGGCAAGGCCTGCGCAGCCAAGATACGGAAATTCATTGTAGAAAACCCTTTCTGAACGTGGCGCCCGCCAACTTATTGGGCGTGGCGCCGACTGTCGGCGGCTGTCTCGGAGCCAATTGAGGCGGATACGTGACAGACGCCCAAACCACCCTGAATTGGCCGCCCTCAATACAACGGCGGACGAAAAGATCAATGCCATCGGCCCTATTTTGGCGCTTTCGGCAGGCCGGATAGTGTACGCCGATGGTAAATTCCTGTGTGAATCGCTCCGAATCGAACGTCATTTCTGGCCGTGAGCCTCGCCGTCCGGCGCGTCTGATTCCCGCACTCTGTCAGGCGCTGACGCTTCTCCTTGCGCTGATGTCCGCGGAAGCCATCGCGGACCAGCCGAAACCTTCGCATGGAATTGCCATGCATGGCGTGCCGGCGCTGCCGGCCGGCTTCATGCACATGCCTTACGCGAATCCGGATGCGCCGAAGGGCGGCCGGATCGTCTTCGGGCTGCCCGGAACGTTCGACAGTCTCAATCCCTTCATTGTGAAAGGCATCGCCGTCCAGCAAATCCGCGGCTACGTCGTTGAGAGCCTGATGGCGCGTGGCAACGACGAACCGTTCACGCTCTATGGACTGCTGGCGAAAAGCGTCGAGACCGACGATGCACGCAGCTACGTTACCTTTCGCATCGACCCTTTGGCAAAATTCACCGACGGAAAGCCGGTGCTCGCCGAGGATGTTGTGTTTTCCTGGATGCTGATGCGCGACAAAGGCCGTCCCAATCATCGGCTCTACTATTCCAAGGTCGAGAAAGCTGAAGTGCTCGACGAGCGGGCGGTGAAATTCAGCTTTCCGAACGCCAACGATCGCGAACTGCCGCTGATCCTCGGCCTGATGCCGATCTTCGCCAAGCACGCAGTCGATGTCGCGACCTTCGAGGAAACCACGCTTACCGCGCCGATGGGGTCAGGCCCCTATCGCGTGAGCAACGTTCGCGCGGGTGCTGCGGTGACGATGACGCGCGATCCGAATTATTGGGGTCGCGATCTCCCCGTCAATCGTGGCTTGTGGAATTTCGACGAGGTGCGGCTCGACTACTACCGCGAGGCGAACGGTGCTTTTGAAGCCTTCAAGCGAGGGCTCTACGATTTCCGCGTTGAGACCGAGCCGCTGCGCTGGGCGGAAGGCTACGACACCGCCGCCGTCCGCAGCGGAAATATTATCCGCGATGAATTCACGCTCAAAACTCCACAGCCGTCCGAATTTCTCGTCTTCAACACGCGCCGTTCGATGTTTTCGGATATTCGTGTGCGCGAGGCGCTGACACTGCTGTTCGATTTTGAATGGATCAATCGCAACTATTTCTTCGGACTGTATGGCCGCTCTGCCGGATTTTTCGCAGGCTCCGAATTGTCGGCCTACAAGCGCCCGGCTGACGAAATCGAGCGCAAGCTTCTCGCACCCTTCGCAAGCGCCGTGCGCGCCGATATTCTCAATGGCACGTTCCGTTTGCCCGTCACAGATGCAACGGGACGTGACCGCACGACTCTGCGCGCGGCCTTGGCGCTGTTTTCGCAGGCCGGTTACGATCTCGACGGCACGGTAATGCGCCACCGCGCGACGCACCAGCCGTTCACATTCGAGATTTTGGTGACAACGCGGGATCAGGAGCGCATTGCGCTTGCCTACCAGCGCGATCTCAAGCGCGCCGGCATCGAGATCGCGGTTCGCTCGGTCGATGCCGTGCAATTCGACCAGCGTCGTCTCGCATTCGACTTCGACATGATCCAGAACCGCTGGGACCAGTCGCTGTCGCCCGGTAACGAACAGGCGTTCTACTGG
>JAFKKP010000154.1:3941-9395 GCA_017305515.1 Hyphomicrobiales bacterium | reverse complement strand
TGGCTGCCAAGGCATCTTTTGGAAACGACGAACCCGGCGCCGGCATCCCCGGCACCGAGGCGCGGCATCGCATGCTGCTCGATGCCAACATCAATCCGCATACGGGTCTGGCGACCGATTATCTGAATCATTTCAACGAAGCGATCATGCTGCTTGAGATGATCCCGGACATGCCGGAATGCACGGCCGATTTTCTCGGCTGGCAGCCGGCCACCTATCGCGAGCATTTCGCGGCCTCCAATTTCAAGGCGCGCGATCTCGCCATCGCCTCCTACGATTCGACCGACAGTGCTTTGCGTTCCGAGTTCGATCACCTCACCGAAACGATGACATCGATTTTGAGCGCGGTGGGTGCGGCGATGCAAGAAGCGAAACAGGACCGCACCCGCGCCATCCTCGCGCAGCAGGCCACCGGCTGGGTCAAGCCGCTGGTGACGCTTGCAGGTTCCCTTATCAACGGCTCCGGCGTCTCAGCCGACGTCGATTCCATCATGAAGCAACGTTGAGCGGCGAGCCCGACAATCGTGTGCAACTGGCCGTCAGCGCGGGCATTTTCCGCGACGGAAAAATTCTGCTGGTGCGCCGTGCGCGCGAACCGGCCAAAGGCGTCTACACGTTTCCCGGCGGCCGCGTCGAGTTCGGCGAAAGCCTTATTGAGGCGGTCGCGCGCGAAGTGCGCGAGGAGACCGGCCTGTCGATCGATGTCATTGCGCTCGCCGGATTTCGCGAGGCGCTGCCGGGGAAAACCGGCGGCTCCGGCCATTACGTGATTCTCCCCTTTGCCGCGCGCTGGATCGCCAATGAGGTTGCGCTCAACGACGAACTGGACGATGCGCGCTGGCTGACGCCCGACAATCTCGGCAGCCTTCCGATCACCCATGGCCTCGAGGCGACCATCGAAGCCGCCCGCAAAATCGTGCTCGGCTAGCGGCTTTGGCCGCGTTGTCGCCTTGCTTCTGTCTGCCCGAGCGGGCATATGCGGCCTTCATGCGTCATGCCGTTGCTGCCATTTTTGTCTTTGCTGCCCTCGCCGGGGCGACACCTGCGCGCGCGCAATTCTTTTTCCCCGAACAGCAACAGCAGCAGCAACCGCCTCGTCCGCAAGTGCGTCCGCCCTTGCAGGCGCCCGCGCCGCCTCCTCCGCCTTCAGATGCACCCGCGCCGTTCGATGGCGATCTGCAACGGCTCGCCGAAATTCTCGGCACGCTTCACTATCTGCGCGGGATTTGCGGAACTAACGAGGGCCAGAAATGGCGATCAGAAATGCAGGCGCTGGTCGATGCGGAGACGCCGTCCGGCGACCGCCGCACGCGCATGATCGCGAGTTTCAACCGCGGCTATAACGGCTTCCAGCAGACCTACCGGACCTGCACGCCGGCGGCGACAGTCGCCATCAAACGCTATCTCGATGAGGGGTCGAAAATCTCGCGCGACCTCACCGCGCGCTACGCCAACTAGGCGATTTTCGCGGGCTTTTTGCCTGCGAAAAATACCCCCGGACTTTCCGATAGATTGAGACCGGGCCGTTAACCTTTCCTCAAGATGTCCCTATCGCCGCTCTAGGCGCATGCTAATGCTCTGCCTATTCCAAAGGCGCGATCCTTCCGAACGCGCCCGCTACAGGTTGTTGTCCGTTCATGTCTCATCCGTCCCATTGGTCGCCGTCCCGCGATTTTCTGCCCGACCAGGAGCAGAAACAAGCTGCCCTCAATTATCTCAACGAAGCATGGGCGGAAGCGCGGCATGACGGTGTGGACGGCGACTGCCTCGCGCAGGCCAGCCTGTTTGCCGCCTTCGCCGAACTCGTCGGCACCTATGGCGAGGATGCGGTTGCAAAATTCGTCGAAGGATTGGCAGCGCGCGTGCGCAGCGGCGAATTCTCGGTCGTTTCGTTCAAGAATTAAAAATCAGAACTTCAGCGTTTCCTGAAAACGCACCATCTCGCCGCTCGACGGCGTGACAAGGTCGCCCTGCCACATCACGCGCTTGCCGCGCACGATGGTGCCGACCGGCCAGCCTTTGACCTTCTTGCCGTGATACGGCGTCCAGCCCGCACGCGACGCTACCCATTTGTCGGTGATGGTTTCCTCGCGCTTCATATCGACAACGGTGAAATCGGCATCGTAGCCCGCCGCAATCCGCCCCTTGCAAGCGATGTTGAAAAGCCGCTGCGGACCTGCGCTGGTGAGGTCCACAAAACGCGCCAGCGACAATTTTCCCGCATTCACGTGATCGAGCATGATCGGCACCAGCGTCTGTACGCCGGTCATGCCCGACGGCGACGCCGGATAGACCTTCGCTTTTTCTTCCAGCGTATGCGGCGCGTGGTCCGATCCGAGCACATCGACGATGCCCTGCTCGATTCCGTACCAGATGCCATCCCTGTGAGAGGCGTCGCGCACCGGTGGATTCATCTGCACCTTGGAGCCGAGCCGCGCATAGTCGTCCGGTCCGACGAGCGTGAGATGATGCGGCGTCGCCTCACATGAGACAACGTCCTTGTGCTCGCGCAGATAGAGGATCTCTTCCTTGGTCGAGATATGAAGGATATGAATCCGTTTTCCGGTTTCGCGCGCCAATTTCACGAGCCGCTGCGTGGCGATCATCGCCGCGGCCTCGTCGCGCCAGACCGGATGCGAACGGGGATCGCCTTCGACGCGCAAATTCTTGCGGTCGTTGAGACGATACTCGTCCTCCGAATGAAACGCCGCGCGGCGTCGGATGACCTGAAAGATTTTCCGCAAACTATCGTCGTCTTCGACCAGCAGCGAACCGGTCGATGAGCCGATGAAGACTTTCACGCCCGCGCAGCCCGGCGCGCGTTCGAGTTCGGGCAGATCTTTGACGTTCTCACGCGTGCCACCGATAAAGAACGCGAAATCGCAATGCATGCGATGGTGGCCGCGTTTCACCTTGTCGGTGAAGGCCGCTTCCGTGATCGTCAGCGGATCGGTGTTCGGCATCTCGAACACCGCCGTGACGCCGCCCATCACCGCGCTGCGCGATCCGGATTCCAGATCTTCCTTATGCGTCAGGCCCGGTTCGCGGAAATGCACCTGCGTGTCCATCACGCCGGGCAGAACGTGCAATCCCTTGCAATCGATGATTTCAGCCGCACTCGCGTTGCCGAGCGAACCGATGGCCGCGATACGCCCATCTTTGATCGCGACATCACGCACGCCCTCGCCGTCCTGATTGACGACCGTGCCGGATTTCAAGATTACATCGAAGGTCTGCGTCAAGGTTTCATGCTCGCGGAATTGTGCGCAACGGCTGGGACTTGTGAGACGCACCTTAGCGGCTTAGCTTGGAATGGCGTACCGATTGGGCGAATTTCCCCAAAGAAACTCAATGTCGCAGGCTTCCAAGCACGTCCCATGAAGGCAGCATTTCTCCCCGATCGCGGCGTTATCAAGGTGAGCGGCGAAGATGCGCGCCGCTTTCTCGACGGGCTGGTGACGACCGATGTCGAAAAGGTCGCACCTGGCCTCGCGCGGTTCGGCGCATTGCTGACGCCGCAGGGCAAGATCGTCGCTGACTTCCTCATCACCGAGGCGTCAGCCGGGCAAGGCGGCGGATTTCTGCTCGACTGCGCCAAGGCCCTGTCGAAGCCGCTCGCCGATCGACTCGGCATTTACAAGCTGCGTGCGAAAGTCAGCGTCGAAAATCTTTCGGATTCGATGGGCGTACTCGCAGTATGGGACGGCGATCCCGCGATGAAACCAGATCTCGCGTTTGCCGATCCGCGAAACGACAAACTCGGGTGGCGCGTTCTGGTGCCGGAAGACCTCGCGGGAAAAGCAGCCGCCGCCATCGGCGCGCAACTGACGGATGTTGATTCCTATGAAGCCCATCGCATCGCCTGCGGCGTTCCGCGCGGCGGTGTCGATTTTATCTACAACGACGCGTTTCCGCATGAAGCTAACATGGATCGCCTGCACGGCGTCGATTTCGACAAGGGCTGTTATGTCGGACAGGAAGTCGTGTCGCGCATGGAGCATCGCGGCACGGCACGCACGCGGATCGTGAGGATGCGCGTCGAGAGTGGAGTGCCCGAGATCGGCACAGCCATCGTCGCAGGCGAAAAATCGCTCGGCACGATGGGGTCGTCTGCGGATGGGTTGGGTCTCGCGCTGGTGCGAATCGACCGCGCCGGCGATGCGCTCGATGCCAAACTGCCGTTCACTGCGGGAGGAATTGCAGTCAGCCTCGCCGATCCCGCCGATGTAAAAGCCGGGCCGGACAAGGCGTCGGCATGAGAAGCGCGCGCAAACATGCCGACGGCAAGATGCGCTGTCCGTGGCCGGCCGAAGATCCTCTTTATATGGCGTATCACGACACCGAATGGGGCGTGCCGGAATACGACGACCGCGCGCTGTTCGAGAAGCTGATCCTCGACGGATTTCAGGCGGGTCTGTCGTGGATCACGATTTTGCGCAAGCGCGACAATTTCCGCAAAGCCTTCGACAATTTCGAGCCGGAGAAAATCGCGAAATACAACACGAAAAAAGTCGCGGCGCTGATGAACGATGCCGGCATCGTCCGCAACCGCGCCAAGATCGAAGGCGCGGTTAAGAGCGCGAAGGCTTACCTGGAAATCATGGACGAAGCCAAAAAGGCCGGCGAGAAAAACGGGTTTTCGAAATTTCTATGGGATTTCGTCGGCGGCAGGCCGAAGGTCAACGGTTTCAAGACCACGGCGTCCGTCCCGGCCGCGACGCCGATCTCAATCGCGATGTCGAAGGCGCTTGTCGAACGCGGATTCAAATTCGTGGGTCCGACGATTGTCTACGCCTTCATGCAGGCGACCGGCATGGTCAACGATCATCTCGTTACCTGCCATTGTCACGGCACATGCGGCAAGATGAAAAAGCCGAAGCGGCGATGAGCTAGCCGAGGTCGTTTCGCTTTGTCAGCAGAAACAGATAGGCGCAGACCGCAACGACAATCGGAAAACATCCCAACCCAAAGGCGGCCGCCGAGAAAACAAACCGCTCCCAGAACAGCCAGCACGCGCCCCAGCAGAGCAGCGCGTTGAGGAGCGCGAACAGATAGATCGGCTCAAGCGCGGTCTTGAAGCTGATCGTGCGTTTTCGCGGAATTTTCTTTTTAGCCGCCGCCACATTGCACCTGTCGTTGACACAATAAGCCGAACCTCACTTATAGTATTCCGTTCCAATAAAAGAAGTCCGAATCGCTCGTGAAAACATCCGCTGCAAAACCTCAGGCGACGCGCGCGTGGCAGCGGATGCTGTCGGGCCGCCGTCTCGACCTGCTCGATCCCTCGCCGCTCGACATCGAGATCGAGGACATCGCGCACGGGCTGGCGCGCGTTGCCCGCTGGAACGGCCAGACCAATGGCGCGCATATTTTCTCGGTGGCGCAGCATACGCTGCTGGTCGAAACCGTCATGCGCGCGCAGGCGCCTCGCATCGATCGGCGCGTGCGGCTCGC
>JAFKKP010000154.1:0-3881 GCA_017305515.1 Hyphomicrobiales bacterium | reverse complement strand
CCGTCGAAAAGCGGCTCCTGTCCGCGATCCACATTCGTTTCGGCCTGCCCGCTACTCTGCCGGATGAACTCGAGAGCCAGATCAAGGCCGCCGACAGGGGTGCGGCCTTTCTCGAAGCGACGCACCTTGCGGGTTTTGCCGAAGCTGAAGCGAAGCGGCTGTTCGGCCGCGATCCGAAACTCCCGCCCGCCACGCGAAGCGAGTTCATGACGCCCTGGTCCGCCGGAAAGGCCGAAAAACAGTTTCTGGCGCGATTTCGCTCCCTCCTGGGATAGCACGCGCAGGCAATGGCACTCGGCGAAGTGCGGTTCTATAATTGCGCGGAAAGGACCGCCATGATTCACGTCTGTTCGCTCGCCGCATTGCCTGCCACCGTCGCGGCGACAGGTGCAAGCCACATCCTCACCGTGATGGGGAAAGTCGATCAGGTGATCCGGCCCGCATCGGTGCTTCACGAAAACCACCTGCTGATCTCGATGGACGACATCAACGAACCTGCCGAAGGTTTCGTCGCGCCGTCGCTCGACCATGTCGAACGGGCGCTTGCCTTCATTCGCAAATGGGATCGTGCAGCGCCGCTGGTGATTCATTGTTACGCCGGCATCAGCCGTTCGACGGCCAGCGCCTTCATGGCCGTCTGCGCGCTCAATCCGGCCCGCGACGAACTTTCGATTGCAAAACAAATCCGCGCGGCTTCGCCCACCGCCTATCCGAATCGGCTGATCGTGCAGCTTGCAGATCGTGCTCTGGGGCGGCAGGGACGCATGCTTCGCGCGCTCGATGAGATCGGCCCCGGCAATCTGATGATCGAGGGCCGTCCGTTCCGTGTCGAACTCGAATAGATGATCGAGAAAAATCTCACCCCCATCGAAATCGGGCTGACGGCCGCCATCGTCTCCTTCGACGGCAATGAGCCTTTGATCCTGACGGCGTCCGGCAGCGACAGCGACAAGCTCGCCGGGCTTCCGTTCGGCCCCTTCGACGCCGTCTCTCATCGCACCTTCGAGATCGGCCTGCGAGCGTGGGTGGAAGAGCAGACCGGCCTGCGGCTCGGCTATGTCGAGCAGCTTTACACGTTCGGCGACCGCGGACGTCACGCACAGCGCGGCGACACTGACGCGCATGTCGCCTCGGTCGGCTATCTCGCGCTGACGCGCACCGCCGACAACACGTCGAAGCCGCAGGTTGCGGGCGCAACGTTCGAGCCGTGGTACCGCTACTTCCCCTGGGAAGACTGGCGCGAGCAGCGGCCTGCGATCATCGAGAAGGATATTTTTCCCGCGCTGAACGAATGGGCGGCGCAATCTGAAAAATCCAGCGCGCAGCGCGCACTCGGCCGTCAGGATCGCGTCCGGCTGTATTTCGGCACCGAAGGCGAACACTGGGACGAGGAGCGCGTCCTTGATCGTTACGAACTGCTCTATGAAGCGGGATTGATCGAGGAATCGCGGCGCGATGGCCGTCCTGCGGCGCTTGCGCGCAAATCGGCCCCTGCGCTCGGCGTGCCGATGCGGTTCGACCATCGGCGCATTCTTGCGACCGCGATTGCGCGGCTGCGCGCCAAGTTGAAATATCGCCCCGTGGTGTTTGAACTTCTGCCGCCCGAATTCACACTCACGGATTTGCAGCGGACTGTGGAGGCGATCTCGGGACGTCATCTCCACAAGCAGAATTTTCGCAGGCTGGTCGAGGCCGGCGCGCTTGTCGAGCCGACCGGCGAGATGTCTACTCAGACCGGCGGCCGGCCTGCCGCGTTGTTTCATTTTCGCCGTGAAGTCTTGCAGGAGCGCCCTGCACCCGGATTGCGGGTGCGCGGCCGCAGATAATTTAGGAAGGCGCCGCAATATGCGCGCGCCGATTGGGAGAACGAATGGAATTCATTCTGGGCGTGCTGGCTGTTGCTGCGTTGGTGATCGCGCGCAACGCCAACAACCGCGCGAAGGATATTGCATCGCGGCTCAACGTCATCGAAGCCTCGCTTGGATTGGCGATGCCGCCGCCCCCGCCTGAGCCGCGCCGTTCGCCGCTCGCGCCGCCGATTTCGCCGGACGACGAGAAGGTCGATCAGGCCGCTGTCGAAAAAAAGATGTCGGAGACTCCGCGCGCGCCGGCCGTTGCCCAGCCGCAGAACGACGCGTCGAAGCCCAGTTTCGAGGAAAAGCTCGGCACGCGCTGGGTGGTATGGGTCGGCGGTTTGACGCTCGCGCTCGGCGGATTGTTTCTGGTCAAATATTCGATCGAGGCCGGCCTGATCGGACCCGGCGTACGTGTGCTGCTCGGCGGATTGTTCGCGCTGGCATTGCTCGGCGCGGGCGAGTTCTCGCGCCGGAAGGAAAACGCGACCCCTGACGTTCCGCTGCCGGCCGCGAACATTCCGGCCATTTTAACAGCAGCCGGCACGCTGGTCGCATTCGCAACGGTCTACGCAGCTTACGCGCTCTACGGATTTCTCGCGCCGGCATCCGCCTTCATTCTTCTCGGCATCGTGGCGCTCGGCACGATGGCCGCGGCGCTTCTGCACGGCCCTGCCCTCGCCGGACTTGGCGTCGCCGCCGCGTTCGCGACGCCGGGTCTGGTCTCGTCGGGCAAGCCGGATTACTGGTCGCTTTACGTTTATGTCGCCGTCGTCACCGCATCCGCGTTCGGTCTGGCGCGGATGCGCATGTGGCGCTGGCTTGCGATGACGACGATCGGTCTCGGCGCGGCGTGGATGCTGTTCGACATCGGCGTTGCGGACGCAATCGGCCCGCACGCCTTCGACATGATTGTCGGATTTCTTCTTGCTGCAATCCTCGTCGTCAGCGGCTTCATATTCGGCCCTGCGGCGGAGCCCGGCCGCATCGAACCTATTTCTTCCGTTTCGCTCGGCGTCATTGTGTTCGGCGCGTGCGCGCTCGTTCTCAACAACGGTCACGCCGATGCAGCGATGATCGTGTTCACACTGCTCGTCGCCGCCACATTCGCCATGGCATGGTGCGCGGAATCCGCCACAGGCGCCGTCGCGGCGGCAGCGGTTTTTGTCTTCATCGTCTTTGCCGAGTGGGCGATCCGCGCCAATCCGGACCTCGCCGTCGTCGCAGGCGGGCCGATGCCGGGCATCGGATCGCGGGCCGACGAAGGCTCGATCAATCTGCATTTTGCTGCGGCCGCACTTTTCGCTGCCGGATTTGGAGTCGCAGGCTTTCTCGCGCAGGGCCGCTCCGTCGCCGCCGTTATTCCGGTGGTGTGGGCCGCGACAGGCGTGTTCACGCCGAGTGCGCTGCTTGTCGCGCTCTATGCGCGCATCGCGCATCTCGACCGCTCGATTCCATTTGCGATTGCAGCCCTCGCTCTCGCCGCGATATTCGCAACGGCAACCGAAATTCTCACCAAGCGCGATGCGCGTCCGGGACAGGCGATTTCGGAGGCGTTGTTCGCCACCGGAACGCTCGCCGCACTCGCGCTCGCTTTCACCTTCGCGCTTGAGAAGGGATGGCTGACAATTGCACTGGCGCTGATGTCGCTCGGAACGGCGTGGATTTCGATGAAGCGACCGATTCCGTTTCTGCGCTGGCTCGCGGCAATTCTGGCCGGCATCGTGGTGCTGCGGATCGGCTACGAGCCGCGAATTGTCGGCAGCGACGTCGGAACGACTCCGATATTCAACTGGCTGCTGCTCGGTTACGGCATTCCCGCGCTGTCGTTCTGGCTCGCGAGCCACTTCATGCGCCAGCGCGGCGACGACGTTCAGCTGCGCGCCATCGAGAGTGCTGCGATCCTGTTCACCGTTTTGTTGGCGTTCATGGAAATCCGCCATTACGTCAACAATGGCGACGTCTATCGCCGCGCCGGGGGCCTGACCGAAACCGGTTTACAGGTTTGCGTGGCGCTGGCGATGGCGA
>JAFKKP010000153.1 GCA_017305515.1 Hyphomicrobiales bacterium | reverse complement strand
GGTGCTGCACGAACGCCTTCCCGGCATTTCGGAATCGGCGAAGATTTTCGCGGGCGTCGACATCACGCGCGAACCGATCCCGGTGCTGCCGACCGTCCACTACAACATGGGCGGGATACCTACGAACTATCACGGCGAAGTCGTCACCAAGAAGAACGGCGACAACGATTCCATCGTGCCGGGCCTGATGGCCGTCGGCGAAGCGGCCTGCGTGTCGGTGCATGGCGCAAATCGTCTGGGCTCGAACTCGCTGATCGATCTCGTCGTGTTCGGACGCGCGGCGGCTTTGCGCTGTGCGGAAAAACTGGAAAAGAACGCACGCCAGCCCGATCTGCCGCAGAACTCCGCCGACTTCGCGCTCTCGCGCCTCGATCATTTCCGCAACGCCTCCGGCGGCACCCGCACCGCGAAACTGCGCGAAAACATGCAGAAGGTGATGCAGAACAATTGCGCCGTGTTCCGCACCGGCGACGTGCTGCATGAAGGCCAGGACCTGATTCACAAAGTCTATGGCGGCCTGCCGGACATTTCCGTCAGCGACCGCTCGCTAGTGTGGAATTCCGATCTCGTCGAGACGCTCGAATTCGACAATCTCATCGCGCAGGCGGTGGTCACGATGGACTCCGCCGCCAACCGGACTGAGAGCCGCGGCGCGCATGCGCGCGAGGATTACGCGGATCGCGACGACAAGAACTGGATGAAGCACACGCTGGCATGGTTCAGCGACAAGGGCGCAACGACGATCGATTATCGCCCGGTGCACGATTACACGATGACCAATGACGTTCAGTACATTCCGCCGAAGGCGCGCGTCTACTAAGG
Organism: Hyphomicrobiales bacterium; assembly: GCA_017305515.1. Lineage (GTDB taxonomy): Bacteria > Pseudomonadota > Alphaproteobacteria > Rhizobiales > Xanthobacteraceae > Afipia. The sequence continues at coordinate 4,649 of JAFKKP010000153.1, read as the reverse complement.
GCTCGATACAATGGTTGAATTCGCACTTCCGAAGAATTCGAGGATCAGCGGCGGCAAGACGTGGCCGAAGCCTGCGGGCGCCGATGAGTCCAAACTGCGCGAATACAACATCTATCGCTGGAATCCGGACGACGGAAAGAACCCGGCCATCGACACGTATTACGTCAACACCGCCGATTGCGGGCCGATGGTTCTCGACGGCCTGATCTGGATCAAGAACAACATCGATCCGTCGCTGACCTTCCGCGGCTTCTGCCGCGAAGGCGTCTGTTGCTCATGCGCGATGAACATCGACGGCCAGAACACGCTGGCCTGCACCAAGGACATGCACGACGTCGATGCGGGTGCTGTGAAGATCAATCCGCTGCCGCATCAGCCGGTGGTGAAGGATCTTGTGCCGGACCTCACGAATTTCTACGCGCAATACGCCTCCATCGAACCGTGGCTGCACACATCGAGCCCGACGCCGCAGAAGGAATGGCGGCAGTCGCCGGAAGACCGCGCCAAGCTCGACGGTCTGTATGAATGTATTCTCTGCGCCTGCTGCTCGACCTCGTGCCCGAGCTATTGGTGGAATTCGGAACGCTTCCTCGGACCGGCCGCACTTCTTGCGGCGGATCGCTGGGTCAAGGACTCGCGCGATGAGGCCACCGGCGAACGCCTCGACAATCTCGAAGACCCGTTCCGGCTCTATCGCTGCCACACCATCATGAATTGCGCGAAGGCCTGCCCGAAGGGACTGAATCCTTCGGAAGCCATCGCCGACCTCAAATTGAAGATGGTCGAGCGGCAGGTTTGAGTTGAATCGCCGCGCCAAGCGCGCGATGACTGCTCAATGAGCGATCCTTTAGACAACAAGCCCTTCGGCGCCTGCGCGCCCAATGCCGCGCAGCGCGCCGTGATTTCCGCCGCGCATAATTCCGGGCTGAAACGCGGCGCATTCCGTCCCTGGTTGTCGCGCCTCCTCAATCTTCTCGGCCCCGGCCCCATCGACGCGCAATACCAAGGCGCGTCGTTCCGCCTGCATCATCTCGCCAGCGGCACCGAGCGCGGCGCCTTGTTCAATCCCGACTACAATCTGCCTGAACTGGATTTTCTGCGCGAGCATGCGCCGCGCGGCGGCGCCTTCGTCGATGTCGGCGCCAATGTCGGCACCTATGCGGTGTCGCTTTCAAAGCATGTCGGCGACAATGGGCGTGTGATTGCGATTGAGCCGCATCCGGTCAGCGGCGCGCGTCTCGCCTTCAACGCGCGCGCATCGAATTTGAAAAATCTCACGCTGATTGCAGCGGCTGCGGGCGACATCGACGGCGAGTTGATGATCGAAACCGACGGCGACAATCTCGGCGCCAGTCACATTTCGAACAGCGGCGGCTTCAAGGTGCCGGCGAAAAAGCTGCTGACGGTTTTGAACGAGAACGGCATCGCGTCAATCGACGCGCTCAAGATCGATGTCGAAGGATACGAGGATCGCGTACTCGTTCCGTTTTTCCGCAATGCGCCGAAATCGCTGTGGCCGAAAGCCGTCGCCATCGAACACCTCGAACGGGACGAATGGCAGAGCGACTGCCTCAAAGACATGACCGCGCGCGGCTATGGTATCGCGGGCAAGACGCGCAGCAACACGCTGCTGGTGCTGCGCTAGCTCGCCTTCAGGCGATTACTTGAACGCAGGCAGAACGAAGATCGCGATGTTGATCGCAAGTCCGATCAGAAACGACAGCGAGCGCAGCGTCGGAATGTTGTTGATGTACAGCAATCCGTGGATCACGCGCACGACGATGAAGGCGATCGCCAGCATGTTGACGGTGGCAGGCGCAGCGCCGAGCGTCATCGCGACGATAACCGCGATCGCAAAAAACGGGAAATTTTCATAAGCGTTCTGGTGCGCGGCGTAGGCGCGTCGCTTCGGCGGCGTGAGGTTGTCGTAGTCCTCGCGCGGATAGCGATTATCGCTTTCGACACCCAGCTTCGCGTAGCTGACCCAGACGATCGGCAGCAAGGCAGCAATCAGAACGCACCAATAGGCAATCGGCATTGTGGTCTCCCGGCTTCGGCGTAACGCGCCGGTAAATTCGATGCTTGGTTCCGTGACAATTGTCAATATCGGCGCGAAAAACCTCGAAAAAACGGGCATTTAGCGGGGTACTTCGGAACGTATCCGGCATGCGCCGGTTGGGTCATGACATCGGCAAAAAGAAAGGCCGTCCCGTGAGTCCCGACCCTGCTCAACCCGTTCGCGAGCCGCCCAACGTGCCGCCGCCGACGCCCGGACGCCCGACGGAGCCACCGCCGGAATTGCCGCCGGGCCATCCGCGTCCGGAAATCCCGACGCCTGTGAACGATCCCGCTCGGCCGCCGAACCCGCCGCAGGAATTTCCGGACAAACGTCCCGGCGAGTTGCAGATGCAGGACGGCAAGGGCGGCTCACGCCATAGCCGGCGAACGATCCCGGCATCGGCGATCGACCGGGTTCGGAACCGGACGCCATTCCGGGAATTCTATCTCAGCCGCGAACGATCCGGCTTTTCATCGCCGAAACTTAACATACGTTCATCTGCGGTGCGCTGATTCGTCTCAACACGCAAAATACTTCTCGCGCGTTTTACTTCGCCACAATGCCGCCTAACCGTTACCCGCTGATCGGTTGACGGACGAAAATTTTCCCGCCCGTTTTTACTTCAACGATACAGGTCGCCATGACACACCTTCGGTTGATACTTCTCACGACGACAGCAATCGCAGCACTGCAAGGTTCGCAACTCGCCGCGCGCGCTGAAACTCTCGAACAGCCGTTCGTCGTCGCGCAGGCGGCTACGCCCGAACAGCCGCCGAAGGCTCCACCGAAGGCCGCACCAGTCCCGCCGCCGAAAGCGCCGGCAGCCGCACCTCCTCCGCCGCCGCGTCCCGCAGCACCACCGCCTCCACCGCCACCGCGTCCGGCTGCTCCGCCGCCGCCTCCGCAGCCACGCGTCGCACCTCCACCGCCGCCACCTACGCCGCGTGTTGCGCCGACGCCTCCACCGCAGATTCAGCGGCAGGCTCCGACTCCTCCGCCGCAGATGCAGCGGCCGCCGGAAGTTCAGCGTCCGGTGACGCCGCCGCCGCAGATTCAGAAATCCGCGCCTCCTCCGCCGCCACCGGCAACGCGCACAGCACCGACGCCGACAGCGCCTTCGACAACTCCGAACACGCCGCCGACTTCGCCGGGCGTGCGCGATGTCACGCCGCCGCGTCCGCCGCTGGAAGGCGAGCGCCGAGGTCCACCGACGACACCCAACTCCGGTGGACCAGGCGCGCCTTCGACCGAGCGCGTCAATCCGAACGGCACGGTGACGCCGAACGTCACTGCGCCTTCAACGCCTTCGACAACACCGAACGCGACGACACCGACGACTCCTCCGGGCGGACCTCGCTCGGAAGATCGCGGACCTCGCGGTCCGGGCGGTCCGGGCGGCGCAGGCGGACCTCCGGCGATGCAGACTCAAAAGGGGCCATCGGTCACGACGCCGCTGCCGACACTCGCACCGGGTGCGACAACACTCGCACCTGCAACGCCGGGCGCGCCAACGAAACCCGGCGCGCCGAATCCGAATGTGCGTCTTGCTCCGATCGCGCCGACGGTTGCGGGCGCGGGTCCATCCGGCCCCGGCAACATCAGCACGTTCCGCGCCGAACGCCGCGAGCAGAACATCGGCGGACGCACCGTGTTCTCCGAACCGGGACGTCTCATCATCAAGGATCCGAACGGAACGGCTTACGTCCGCCACAGCGAAGTCGATCGCTTCCGCCTCGGCGCGCGCGATGTGCGCGTTCAGCCGGACGGCGCCAACCAGCGCACGATCATCGTGCGTCCGGACGGCTCGCAGATCATCACCATCACCGACCGCGACGGCAATCTGCGGCAACGCCTGCGGCGCGGGCCCGATGGCCGCGAGATCATCATCATCGACAACACGCGGCGGCCGCTCGGCATCGGCGGCTTCTTCGTCAGCCTGCCGCCGCCGATCCTGCGCATTCCGCAGGATCGCTACATCGTCGAATATGATGACGCGCCGCCCGACCTGATCTATCAGACGCTGATCGCGCCGCCGGTCGATTACATCGAGCGCCCGTATACGCTGGATGAAATCCGCTACAGCCCGACGGTGCGCGAGCGCATGCCGTCGATCGATGTCGATACGATCAATTTCGACACAGGCTCATGGGAAATTCCGCCCGATCAGGCCAGCAAGTTGCAGGTGATCGCGGACGGCATGAACCGCGCCATTCAGCAAAATCCGCGCACCGTGTTCCTGATCGAAGGACATACGGATGCAGTCGGCAACGATGTCGACAATCTGTCGCTGTCGGATCGCCGCGCGGAAGCTGCCGCATCGCTTCTGACGCAGCAGTTCGGCGTGCCTGCGGAAAATCTCACCTCGCAGGGCTATGGCGAGCAGTATCTGAAAATTCCGACCGATGGGCCGGAGCGCCGCAACCGCCGCGTCACCGTCCGCAACATCACGCCGCTCCTGAACGGCGGACAGGCCTCGCTGCCTCCGCCGCCTCCGGGCGTCGGTCCGGGCGGCCGCTGATCGTCGCTCACTAAAAGAAAAACGGCCGGAGAAAAATCTCCGGCCGTCTTTTTGGATTGATACTTGAGGATC
>JAFKKP010000152.1:4148-9644 GCA_017305515.1 Hyphomicrobiales bacterium | reverse complement strand
AGGAAAGCCCCGCGAAGTCGCGGGGCTTTTTTAATCCTGAATTTTCGAGAAGTCCGCGACCGCGCGCGTGGCCTCGCGGATTTCGTTCAGGAGCTTCAGACGATTTTCGCGCACCGCCTTGTCGTCGTCGTTGACCTTCACCTTGTCGAAGAACGCATCGACAGCGGGGCGCAATTTCGCCATGGCACTCATCGCGGTAGCGAAGTCTTCCTTGGCAACGGCCGCGCCCGTTTCGGTTTTGACCTGCGCGATGGCGGCGGCGAGCTTCTTTTCCTCGTCGAGCTTGAACAGCTTCTCGTCCGGCGCGCCGGAGAACTGGCGCTTATCCTTCTTTTCTTCGATCGAAAGAATGTTCGACGCGCGCTTGGTGCCGGCCAGAAGATTCTTGCCATCGTCGGTATCGAGAAATTTTCCCAGCGCCTCGACGCGGCGGACTACCATCAGGAGATCGTCCTGACCTTCAAGCGCGAACACCGCGTCAACCAAATCGTGCCGCGCGCCCTGATCGCGAAGCTGGACTTTCAGGCGCTCGGCGAAGAAGGAAAGGATTTCGCTTTGCAGTTCGACAGCATTAGCAATCTTCGTCTGCGGCGACTCCACAACGCCTTTAGATTGATGGCGTTGCGACAGTTTAGAGTTTGGATCGTAACCCCAAATCCAACGATGTCCTTTCTCGTCGGCAGGAGCAAGCACATCAATAACCGAATTTAGTGCGGGAAGAATCCGCAAGTTTAAAGAATTTTCTATGAGCAGGCGGATTATGCCTAGGGCGCTCCGGCGAAGGGCAAATGGATCTTTCGAGCCAGTAGGCTTTTCGTTGATCGCAAAAAAACCAACCACAGAGTAAAGCTTATCCGCGAGCGCGACAGCGATGCCTACTGGATCGCTCGGTACGCGATCCGCCGGACCCTGCGGCTTGTAGTGATCTTCCGATGCGGCCGCCACGCTCGCATCCGCGCCGTTTGCGAGCGCGTAGTATTTGCCCATCAGGCCCTGAAGCTCAGGAAATTCGCCGACAACTTCGGTCAGCAGATCGGCCTTCGCCAGTTTCGCTGCGGCTTCCACCTTTTTCGGGTCGGCTTTGACAAGCGGCGCGAGTTCGACGGCCAATCGCGTGATGCGCGCGATGCGTTCGGCCTGCGTGCCGAGCTTTTCGTGGAACACGATCTGATCGAATTTCTTGAGCAGATCGTCCGCTGACTTGCCCTTCCAATTTTTCAGATCGCTTTCATAGAAAAATTTCGCGTCGCTCAACCGCGCGCGGATCACGCGCTCATTGCCGGCAACAATCGCCTTGCCGCCGTCGCTCGCTTCGATGTTGGCGGTGAGAATGAACTTGTTGACGAGCTTGCCTGACTTCGGATCACGAACGACAAAACATTTCTGGTTGTTGCGGATTGTCGCGCGGATCACTTCGTCGGGGATCGACAGAAACTCCCTGTCGAACTCGCCCATCAGCGCGACCGGCCATTCGACAAGGCCCGCGACTTCGTCGAGCAGCACCTGATCCTCGACCAGTTCGTAATTCTGCGCCGAGGTCAGCGTCTTCGCATCGGCCAGGATGATGTCCTTGCGCCGCTGCGGATCGAGCACGACCTTGGACTTCTCCAGCTTCGACACGTAGTCGTCGAAGCGGCGCACGCCGAACGGCGCAGGCGCCATGAAACGATGACCGCGCGTGGTGTCGCCGATGTCGACGCCCGGCAGATCGAACTTCACGATTTCGGGCTCTTCGGTCTCGATGCCGAAGGTCGCGACAATCGAATGCAGCGGCCGCACCCATGTCAGCGAAGAATGCTTCGCCGACAATTCGCCCCAACGCATCTGCTTCGGCCAGGGAAACGTGCGCACGACAACGGGCAAAATTTCCGCGATCACGTCAATCGAAGGACGCCCGGTCTTTTCCAGAAGCGCAATGTAGAAGTCGCCCTTCGGGTCTTTCTGGATTTTCGCTTCGTCCAGCGATTTCAATCCGGCGGCTTTGAGAAATCCCTGCACGGCCGCATCGGGCGCGCCGACCTTCGGTCCCTTGCGCTCCTGTTTCAAATCCGGCTGCCGCGCGGGAATTCCGTGAACGGTGAGCGCCAAACGTCTCGGCGTCACGAACGCTTTCGCGCCTTCATAGACAAGGCCTTCGGCGACGAGTTTGTCCGTCACCATTTTCTTCAGATCGTCCCCCGCCTTCGCCTGCATGCGCGCGGGGATTTCTTCGGAGAAAAGTTCGAGCAGCAACTCAGGCATGTTACGCCGCCCTGCCCGCGTCGGTGTGGACCCACGCCTCGCCGCAGGCTTTCGCAAGTTCGCGCACGCGCAGAATATAGCTCTGCCGTTCGGTGACGGAGATCACGCCGCGCGCATCGAGCAGATTGAAAACATGAGACGCCTTGATGCACTGGTCGTAGGCCGGCAGCGCCATCAGATGCGCCTCGCGCTTGCCGTCCTTCCATCCCGCTTCGAGATATTTCTTGCAGGCGGCTTCCGCCATCTTGAACTGCTCGAACAGCATCGCGGTGTCGGAGTGCTCAAAATTGTGCCGCGAATATTCCTGCTCGGCCTGCAGGAACACATCGCCATATGTCACCTTCTCTGCGCCTTCGCGGCCGTTGAAGTTGAGATCGTAAACGCGATCGACGCCCTGCACATACATCGCAAGACGTTCGAGGCCGTAGGTCAGTTCACCTGCAACCGGCGCGCATTCCACGCCCGCGACCTGCTGGAAATAAGTGAACTGCGACACTTCCATGCCGTCGCACCAGCACTCCCAGCCGAGACCCCATGCGCCGAGCGTCGGGCTCTCCCAATCGTCCTCGACAAAACGAATGTCGTGCAGCTTTGCATCGACGCCGATGGCGGCGAGCGACTTGAGATACAGATCCTGAATGTCCGGCGGCGACGGTTTGAGGATCACCTGAAACTGATAGTAGTGCTGCAAGCGATTTGGATTCTCGCCGTAGCGTCCGTCCTTCGGGCGCCGTGAGGGCTGCACGTAGGCCGCGTTCCACCGCTTCGGGCCGAGCGCACGCAACGTCGTTGCCGGATGAAACGTGCCCGCTCCAACTTCCATGTCGTAGGGCTGCAAAATCACGCAGCCATGATCGGCCCAGTAACGCTGAAGCGTCAGGATCAGACCCTGAAACGATCGCTCGGGGCGCATGTGCGGAGGCAACGAATCCATGAGGCGGCTTTAACACTTCGGAAAGGGCGATTTGCGCGCGGACCGTATCGGCGCAGGCCCGTGGAATCAAGGAGATGCGCCGCCCGCCGGGCCATTCGGGAGAATTTTAACGACCGGAAAAACACCCGCTTTACTGCTGCATCAACATCATGTCCGAACCTTGCCGTTTGTTAGCACCTCGCAATTATTGCTTATCGCCATTGCAACGAGAAGGCCGGGTCAACCGGCCGTCGAAACAGCGGGGATTCACATGGTCGCTTTTCAGATTTTCGGCGCGGTAATGATTCTGTTGTCGCTCGCAACGATGATGAGCAACGATCTGCGTCAACGCCACTAGAGACTAGGCCTTAAACTTCCAGGTTTTGCTTTGCCGGTCTTTCGCGTGGTGCCCCACGCAAGACCGGCTTCGTTTATTCCGGCCTGAACGCGCCGCTTTGCGGATCGCGGCGCAAAGTCTGGATGCCGTCGCGTTCATCGAGCTTGGCATCGCGTGCATCGTCGAGTTCGCGGTTGACGCGCCGGGCCTCGCGCACTGCAAAGCGCACCAGCATCGCCCCGCCGACAACGCCCGCAACGATGAGAATCAGCGGCGGCATTTTTCGTTCGCTCCGCCCGTTAGAGTCCGTAACGCGCCCATAGCGCGCGTGCTTCGATGGCCGAGATCAGGTCTTCCGGCCCGCTTGTCAATCCGAGCAAAGAGCCTGCGCCCGGTTTGCGACCCATCACGTTCGAGAGAAGTCCGCCAGCCGGCGCAATCAGCGGCGTCTGAACCTTGTCGCCATACCGCGCGCGAAGCACGCTGCGAAGGTCGCCGATGTCATCGGCCAGCCCAAGTTTCACCGCGCGTTCGCCGGCCCAGTATTCACCGGTGAACAGATAATCGTCCTCGCCCTTGAGCCGTGTGCCGCGGCTCTGCTTCACCAGCGCGATGAAGGTGTCGTGAATCTCGCGCTGGATCGCTTTCAGCCGCGCCACGTCGTCGGGATTCTCCGGCAGAAACGGATCGAGCTGCGATTTGTGATCGCCGGAAGTATAGACCCTGCGCTCGATGCCGACCTTCTTGATGAGGTCCTGAAAGCCGAAGGTGCCGCCGACGACGCCGATGGAGCCGACGATGGATGACGGGTCGCAGAAAATCTCGTCGCCCGCGCAGGCGATCATGTAACCGCCGGATGCAGCCACATCCTCCACGAACACGAGCACCGGCAGCTTCTTCTGCTGCGCCAGTTGCCGGATGCGCTGATAGATCTGCCGCGATTGCACCGGCGAGCCGCCGGGCGAATTGATCGAGATCGCCACCGCCTTCGCGCCCTTGGTTGCGAAAGCCTTCTCAAGCAGCTTCGCTACGCTCGCGAGCGACATTCCGGGCCGCAGGGGCGTCACTGCGCCGATGGTGCCGTGAAGTCTGACCACAGGCACAACCGGCCGGCCCGCAAAGCGTGCGGGGAGCAATCCGCGCAGCCGGCCTAGCAACCCGGTCTTGCTGTCGTCGTCAGGCATGAAATGTCCTTCGCATTATCCAATTATTAACCCTCGACGGGCATTGAGGCGCGCAGCAGGCCGAATCCCCCATTTCGCAGTGAACCTATCTGCCAAGCTAACTATTTGAAATAGCGTGTGTTCCATCGGCCTTCGGGGCCTCTCGAACCACCTCTTTCATATGTGGAACACAGTTTGCATTGCAATATCCAGTCGGTTGCAATGACGCAGCCTAAGAAGGCGAGACAATGAAAATCTATCTCCTGATGCTGCTGATTGGCGCACTTTTCACGGCAATTCACTTCACTTACGTCCCGGAGACCAATTCAAAGCCGCTGACCCGATAGGCAACGCTGCCTAATTCGCAGGCCAGCTTCCTCACTCCCTGAGCAAGATCGGCTGGCCGCTCAAGACAGCTTTGGCCTCCATCGATGGCGATCCGTTTTCGTCATTGAGCGTCAGCGCGCTCCGCACCGACATCGGCGCGTTGCTGCCCTTGATGGCCGAAACCAGAATCCTGATCGCAGGCTTCGTTGGACCGGGGTGAACGGCCAGCACACGGATGTCTCCGAAGCCGCGGCCGAGCGCGGCGAGAACATCCGCCAATCCATCCGCGCGCCAGATCAGCGTCAACGCGCCGCCAGATTTCAGAACTCTGCGCGCGGCGTGAATCCATCGCGCCAGCGTATCGTCCTTGGCGACGTGCGCTGCTTCTCGTTTGGGATCCGGCGACGTCCGGTGACGCGCTGCGTCGTTGAACGGCGGATTCATCAGAACGAAATCGACGCTGTCTGGACCGAGACCTGCCGCGGCGAATGTTTCCGCAGGCGCCGTCACATCCA
>JAFKKP010000152.1:0-4089 GCA_017305515.1 Hyphomicrobiales bacterium | reverse complement strand
CCAGAGAATTGAGAAGCGCGTTGTCTCGCGCAAGCTCCGCAAGTGCGCCGTCAAGCTCGACTAGCACACACACAATTCCCGGAACGCGTCTGGCAACCGCGAGCCCCGCGGCACCGACACCCGCGCCGAAGTCAACAACACGATCGCCGGACTCTGCAGGCACCGCAGCCGCGAGCAGGATCGCATCGTGCCCTGCCCGGTGTCCGCGTTTGGGCTGGCGAAGGCGCAGCTTGCCGCCGAGGAACATATCTTCCGTGGTTTCAGGAACGCTCATTGTCGCGCAGTTCGTGGGCGAGACCCGCCTCGGACAGAATCCGTCGGGCTGCGGCATCGTCATCGTCATGCACCAGAATGCGGCGCGGGATGACGCCGAGCGATCCTTCGAGGATGCTCATATTGCTGTCGAGCAAAAGATGCTCGATGTCGGCCCCGTCCAGCAGGGCGCCCACGGCCGACAACAGCACGGCGTCATTTGTTCGCAGCAGTTCGCGCAACTTAATCTCCGCAAATATCGAACGTTCTCGGGCGTTTCTGCGCTCTTGCCGCCTCGCGCGGCAGTTTCTATGGTGTGTCCATACTTTCGCGGAGGCCCGGTGTGGCAGTCATAGTTCCTTTCGAGAGCCACTCGACACCATCGATAGATCAATTGGTGGAGCTTGTCGCGCCCGACATGGAGCGCGTCAACGCCACCATCCTGTCGCGCACCGGCTCCGAAGTCACGATGATCCCCGAGGTCGCCAATCATCTGATCTCGTCAGGCGGCAAGCGGCTGCGCCCGATGCTGACGCTGGCGATGGCCAATCTCACCGGTTATTCCGGCGAGGGCCATATCAAGCTCGCCGCCGCCGTCGAGTTCATGCACACGGCGACGCTGCTTCACGACGATGTCGTGGACGAGAGCGAATTACGGCGCGGCAAGCTGTCGGCGCGCATGCTGTGGGGCAATGAGGCCAGCGTGCTGGTCGGCGACTTTCTGCTCGGCCAGGCATTCCGGATGATGGTCGAAGTCGGCTCGCTTCGTGCGCTCGATATTCTGTCGTCCGCTGCTGCGACCATCGCCGAGGGTGAAGTGATGCAGCTTGCGGCGGCGAAAAACACCGCGACGACCGAAGACGAATATCTCGCCGTGGTGCGCGGAAAGACCGCCGAACTTTTTGCTGCCGCCTGCGAAGTCGGTCCCGTGATCGCCAACCGGCCCAAGGCTGAACAAACCGCGTGCCGTTCGGTCGGCATGAATCTCGGCATCGCGTTTCAGCTTGTCGATGACGTACTCGATTATGGCGGCAAGGCCGCCAAGCTCGGCAAGAACGTCGGCGACGATTTCCGCGAGGGCAAGATCACGCTGCCGGTGGTGCTGGCATTCCGGCGCGGCAACGATGTGGAACGCGAATTCTGGATCCGCACTCTGGAGCGCGGCGAGATTACCGACAGCGATCTCGATCACGCCGTCGGGCTAATGACGAAACATCGCACGCTTGAAGATGCGATGAGTCGTGCCCAGCACTATGGCGCGATGGCGGTCGATGCGCTGGCACTGTTTCCGTCTTCACCGATGAAGACCGCGCTGGAGCAGGTCGTGGCATTCTGTCTGGCGCGCTCGCACTGAGGCGATCAGCTCAGCGTGCCTACGTGAACCCACCAGCCGGAATGCTGCCGCGAAATCGCTTTTGCTGCCTGTTCGGCATCGCCCGCATTCCGGAAAATTCCAAAGCAGGTCGCGCCGGAGCCTGATATACGAGCGAACCGGATGCCTGCGGACGCACGCAACGCCGCCAACACAACGCCGATGGCGGGTTCGACCTTCAGCGCCGGCGGCTCGAGATCGTTGGTGCCGGCCGCAATCGCTTCGCACCACTGCTCCACTGTTGCAGTCCCGCTTGGCCATGACGGCGATTGTCGGCCGCTGCCGAACGCTTCACCCTTCGCAAGACCGAGCGCGGCGAACACGTCCTTGGTCGCCACCGCAATTCGCGGATTGACCATCACGCACGGCAATGCCGGCAAATTCAGAAACGAAAGATTTTCGCCGACGCCGCTCATCGTGCAGGCGCGCGATTGCAGACACACCGGAATATCCGCTCCGGTCGCACGCGCAACTTCCACCACGCGAGGGTCGCGGGGATCGATACCGTTGGCGCGGGCAAGCAGCCGCAACGCCGCCGCCGCATCCGCCGATCCGCCGCCGATTCCGGCCGCGACCGGAAGATGCTTTTCAAGCGTGAAGTGCCCGGCCTTCAATCCGGCAATACGTTCGCCGAGCGCACGCGCCGCACGGATCACCAGATTGTCGTCGCCGTCGCCACATTCCGGCGCGCCGGGTCCGGTCGCGGTCAGTTTCAGACCTGATGCAGGTTCAAGCGCCAGAGTGTCCGCACAATCGGCGAACGCAACCAGACTTTCGAGTTCGTGATAGCCGTCCGCGCGGCGGCCGTGAACGCGCAGGGTCAGATTGACCTTTGCGCGCGCGATATCGGTCAGGAGAGACATGTCACGACGGTATAAAGCGCAACCGTCGTGAAAGCTCAACCACCCTCAGCCGCCCTTGCCGTCTTCTTTCTTCTTGTCGGCGGACGCGGCATTCGACGTGTCGTCCGGCAGGCCGTCGCGGAGCTTGGCTTCGATCTTCGGCAGTTCTTCCGCATCGGGCTTGAGATCGCGCGCATGCGCCCACTGGAAGCCGGCCTCGAGTTTTCGCCCCACGCGCCAATAGGCATCGCCGAGGTGATCGTTGATCGTCGGGTCTTCCGGCTTGAGGTCGATCGCGCGTTCGAGGTTCTTCACCGCATTGTCGTAGTCGGCGATGCGATAATACGCCCAACCCAGCGAGTCGACGATGTAGCCGTCGTCCGGCCGCTGATCCACCGCGCGTTTGATCATGGCCATACCTTCGGCCAGGTTGATGCCCTGATCGACCCACGAATAGCCGAGATAGTTGAGAACATGCGGCTGCTCCGGCTGAAGCTCCAGAGCCTTTTTCAAATCTTTCTCGGCTGTCGTCCATTGCTTGGAACGTTCGCCGCAGATGCCGCGGAAATAATAGAACAGCCAGTTCGGCTTCGCCTCCAGCCCGGTCGCCTCGATCCCTTGCGAATAAGTCTTCTCGCAATCCGCAAATTTCTTGCGCGCGCGCTCGATATTGCCGAGCGCCATGATGGCTTCGAGGTCCTTCGGATCGTCGGTGATGACGGTTTTGAGAATCTTGATGCCTTCATCGGTGCGGTCGATCGAATCGAGATCGGTCGCGAGCTGAATCTGCGCATTGCGCTTCATCGGCGATGTCGCGGGTACGCGCTCGTAAACCTTCACCGCCATCTGCGGCTTCTTGACCGTCTCATAGAGGTCGGCGAGCGACAGCAGCGCGAGCGAATGATTGGGATTCAGATACAGCGCAAGTTGCAGATAGACGAGTGCGAGGTCTTCGCCGCCGCGCCGCGTCAGCGATGCGCCGATACCGTAAAGTGCTTCCGCCGCACCCTGCTGCGCGGAATCGACGAGCGGCGCGAGCTTCTTGCCAGCCTTGGTCTCGCGAATTCCTTCCATCACGATCGGATGGCGCGCGAGCTTCTTGTCGAAATTCTCGTAGACGGCCGTCGCCGCAGATGCATCCTTGTTGCGCGAAAGCCAGCGCGCGTAAGCGTCCGTCACGCGCAATGCTGAATCGTCGAGCTTGTAGGCGCGCTCAAGCCGGACGCCAGCTTCCTTCTGCTTGTTGGCAAGCTCCAGAATCAGGCCCGTGTGCAGGTCTTTGAAGATCGGATACCATTCGGGTCCCGCGAGCTTGTCGATACTGGCGACTGCCGCCTGCGTGTTGCCGCCGCCGTAAGCGGCCCATCCCGACACCAGTGTCGCGACAAGATCGGTGATCGGGCCGCGCACCGACTGATTGATGTTCTGCTGGGCCGACGCGAACTGCTTCTGCTTCAGAAGATGCACGCCGATGACGAGGCGCGCGACGCGATTGTTCTTGTCCACGGCAAGAATGCGCTCGCCGAGCTTTACGGCTTCCTCGATGTCGCCGTCCGCGAGCGATGAAATAAACGCGCGATCGAGCAGTTCGGCGTTTTTCGGATCGGATCGCAGGGCGGCGCG
>JAFKKP010000313.1 GCA_017305515.1 Hyphomicrobiales bacterium | reverse complement strand
GTTTCAGGGCGGTGCCGCGTTTGGCTTTCCAGCCTGAGGCTTCGAGATCGAGGAAGTTTTCGAGCGCGCGTTCGATCTCGCCCGGAATGGACGCGATCGTGAAAATCACGTCGCCATGTTCGGCGAGGCGGTTGCGCTGGCGGCGAAGCTCTTTCAGCTTCTTCGGGCCGAGCGCCTCGCGCAGAAGATCGTCGGCATCGCGCGTGGCGTCGAGGCAGGCGCGAAGATGCGAGGTGAGAATGCGCGGGCGCATGCCGTCCTGTTCGAGTACGCGCGTGAAAGCCGTCAGAACTGCGCCGTGAATTGGCGTGTCGCGCAGGATCAGCGCATGCGCGCCGGCATCGCGGGCGTTTTGCATCATGATGGCAACAGCGTCGCCGGCTGCATCGCGGTCGATGATCGGCGTCGCCAGCGTGCCGTAAGGATCGGCGTTGACCAGCGCGGGCAGGGGCATCTTGTACGCGCGCCAGGCCGACATTGCCGGCATCAGTCCGAGCAGGCGAGGATTTGAACGGTCGTTGCCGGCTGCGATCAGTGCCGACATGCCGGTGCGGTTGCGCGCTGATGCGTTCACAGCACTTTCCCATTCTGGCAAATAATAGGCGTTGGGTTCGAACGCGTTGGCGCTCAATTGCCGCCAGCGGTCGATGCCGACGGTTTCGAGCGGCACCAGCGCATCGCGCGAACGCGTCTCGGCGTGCAGGCGTGCCATCGCCATCTCGCGCCGCGAGCCTGAGACCTCTGTCGCAGGAGCAAAATCCGTCACGTCCCGATCCCCATTGCCCGCCGCGCCGAATTCTGCGGTTCGTGCGCGCGTCATTCTTCTCATTGAAAGCGAGGATAGGGACAGAATCTCAAAATCGAATTGGGGGTTACGGTTAAATCGGCGCGGTTGTTTTCACACGCTCTTAACCAACGCTGGCGCGCTCCAGGAGTCAGACGGTGAGGAATTATGCAAAAGCCGGCGACAAAATGAACGGTTAACCGTGTTCGTTATGTCGGCCTAAACGACCGGAACTTAAGTTCCCGTTATTGGCACGGGAGAATTCCGTGTGCCGTCAATAGGAGATTGTAAATGCGGCGCCTTCTTTCGAGCTTCATGTCGGATGAATCAGGGGCGACTGCTATCGAGTACGGTCTGATCGCGGCGGGCATCAGCCTCGCGATCATCGCTGCGGTCAACGGCCTCGGCACCAACCTCGGCAGCAAGTTCACGTCGATCAACACCTCCCTGAAATAACTCCGCTTGTGGCTGAGCGAGCTATTTTGACGGGCTCCAGCGTCACGCTGGGGCCCGTTTCATTTTGCACTATTCAAATTTCACGCCGATGCGGCGGCCCTTGCTCCACACCATCCGGCAGCGCCGCAGGAAATTGTCGGCGGCGATCGCGAGCTTGAACGAGGGCGGGATTTGTTCCACCTCCGCGACGTCGAGGCCCGCTCCGGTGTCCGACATATTCCGCACCGTGCAGTCGAGGCCTGCGCCGCCGAATGAGATGGTGCCGCCTTTCAGCACGCGATGCCGGGGCGCGCTGCGTTTTTCGGTTGTATCCGTCATGGCGCTGTCCTGCCAAAAATGACGGTTGAGCCTAGCGCCGCTGTATTGGCAGAGCGTGAATGAATACCGTGCGTTTGCGCGGTATCGCGTTCAACATTGATTTAGAAGTCGAACGGCCTTTTGCCTTGAAATCGCCCATGCGGTATTCTCTGAGGGGAACGAGACGGCGGATGGACACGCCGCGAATGAGGGAGAGTTCGATGCGGATCATTAATGCGGTTGCGCTGCTTTGTCTGACGGCGGCGCCGGCTTTCGCGCAGGGCATGGCCCCGACCGGCGGGACGAATTTCACTCCCGGCTTCCGGCTCGGCGAGGGCAAGGAATACACCGACGACGAAAAGGCGAAGATGAAGGCCAACGAGGACGCCGCCAAGGCTGCGCGCGCGAAAATGCCCGACGCCAAAGTCAGTTCGGATCCGTGGGCCGGCGCGCGTGCCGCCGAAACGCAGGCCAAGCCGGCAACGAAGAAGCCGCCGCAATAGATTTCACTGCATGAATTAGGCCGTGAACCCATAAAAATCTGCTGAGTAGGCAATTTGCCTGAGTCCGCTATGCCCCGATAGCCGACCAGATTCCGGGTCACATCTGAATGACGCGATGGGCTAATAGGCGAAATCGCTAATCATCCGTAGTATTGTTCAACTCTGTTGCACTATCAGGCATGCGGGACGCCATGCTTACAAACTTGCGCAGCCCAAGAGACCTCTTCCTCCTCTTTTTCGTGTTTTGGCTGATGCTGTCAGCCGGACGGTCCTTTGCCAGCAACGAGGAGGTCTGGGCGGCACTAAAGACAGGGGGCAAGGTTGTCCTCATGCGTCACACTCAGGTCGACATGCGAGAAGGGATAGGGCATCTCGCCCCTGGCAACTGCGCGGAGGAAGTAAACCTTTCGCCTAGCGGTATAGAACAGGCCAAGCGTATCGGCGAAGCCTTCCGCGCCCACGAGGTTGCGGTCGGGGAGGTCCTGACTAGCCCCTATTGCCGTTGCATCGACACCGGCACCCTTGCGTTCGGTCACGCGACGCCCGTTCAATTTCTCAGACCACCCGGTACCGTATCGGAAGACCGGGCTACATTGGATCGGCAAAACGTCGTCCAGGAAATTCTGAAACACCATGGCCCGTCAAATTTGATCATGATTACCCATGATCTCAACATTGCTGACTTGGTACTTGAGGGCACGGTGCCGATGGGTGAGTTTTTCGTGGTCCAGCCGAAAGCGACTGATTTCAACATCATCGGTAAGATTCAATTGAACAGGGAGTGACTCATGGTGCAGCTCATGGTCTGGTGAGCATGTCTGCCTCGGGTCATTCGCGACGACGTCGAGCCAGCAGCAAATCCGGCCATGTCTGCTATGCCGCCGAAAGCGGAAGTAATTCAGGTCGCTGGCGACACCGCGATGGCCATGACAAGTCGGTGGCGCTGCCAGAAACGTGATTCAAGCTCCGAAACCGGAGGCTCGAATCATGCGTTACGAACTCAGCGATTGTGAATGGACCGCGATCAAACCGATGCTGCCGAACAAGCCGTGCGGCGTTCGGTGGGCAAATGATCGTCGCGTGCTCAATGTCTTTTTTTTGGATTCTGCGATCAGGTGCGCCGTGGCGTGTCGCGACCCGATACGACAAACTCGCGGCCAATTATCTAGACTTGGTCAAGCTCGCTTCAATCCGCATTTGGCTACGCGCTAATGAGTCCGCGGCCTAGTGCTTTGGAAATTCGGACAGCAACTGCATCCAGACATATGCGAATGCGGCAAGGCCGATCAGGCCCAGTATCGCTGCGAGTTGCAGCAGCCGCCCGATCAGCACCAGCACGAGCGCCGGAAACGTCAGAATAAAGAACACGCCGCCGAGCGGAATGACGGCGAGCCACTGAAAGCCGGTGCCGTCGCCCTGCGGCACATGGGCGATGTGATAGAACGTATAGAGCCAGAACAAGACACCCGCGCCCGCGAGACTTGCGGCGAATGCTCTCAAATGCGGCGAAGGCGCGGTGCTGGCCATGAAGGCTTGTCGCATCCGCACGCCGATGTGTTCAAGCACGCTTTCGGAAAATACTGCCGAACCGATCGCCGTGTGCGACGTTGGCATCCGCGCATCCGCGCGTGGAGCCAATCGCCATGACCAGCAACATGACCAGCAAGCAGACGGACGGCAAGAAGCAGTCCGGCGTATCGCATCCCGGCATGATGGGAGACGGCACCGAGGAGCAGAATCTCGGAGAGAAGGGCAATCCCGGCGCACGCATCAAGAAGGACGAAGTCGCCGCAGCCTTCGGCAAGGACAAGCCGAAGAAGTAACCCCGCGATTCCGGTTGCCGGAAAACGGAAGGCCGCCCCTGAGGGCGGCCTTTGTTTATTCAGGCGACCGGCTCACCCGCACGCGATGTCAGTAGCACGGACGGCAGAAGCAGCCGCGATAGCGCGTGCAGGTCCATGTAAAACCGGGCGGGCAGTGAGGGCCGAAGCCCCGGCAGGCGGCTTCCTTGACGACGGGCGAATAATTCTGTGACGCAATCGCATGATTGAATCCCGCAGCACTCGCGCCGGTGCACGCAAACAAAAGAACAGCCCAAGCGCCGATCGCAACCGATAGCTTTGTCATGGCTTCTCCTTTTCCGTGAATCCGCCCCGTGCCGAATCTAGGCGTTCGGCGCGGACGCCGTCCACGGAATTTGGGCGGCCGCGCATTCACGTTCGCGCGCGCCAGCGGATGTCAGTAGCCGCCGTAACCGCCGCCGCAGGCTGCGATCGCGCCGGGCTGGCCCATGCAGTTCTGCCAGTTGACGTTGCCCCAGCCGTAATAGCGCGCGCAGTCCTGTTTCCACACCGCACAGCTCTGGGCCGGACGCCGGTAAGCGTAACCGCCACCCTGATAGCCGCCGCCACCGTAATAGCCGCCGCGGCCGCACGCTGCGAGCGCGCCCGGCTGGCCCATGCAGTTCTGCCAGTTGCCGTTGCCCCAGCCGTAATAGCGCGCGCAATCCTGTTTCCAGACTTCGCAGGATTGGTACTGCGCGGCGGCGGGCGTGGAGAACAGTCCGATTGCGAATGCCGCAGCGATCCCCAGTCCCAATAATTTCCTCATGGCGTCCTCCATCTTGCGCGAGCGAAATGTCCCCGGATCATCGTGGGCGAAAGTGCGTCGCGTTCAAGCGATAAATAGACGGCAGTCACTGAATTCTGCATGAACGGCGGCGCATCGCCGGCCGACGCTGCCGCGGTCGAACGACGCAGTCTGCGGGTCAGTCCTTCTGCGTCAGCAGATTTGTCAGGCGCCTGATCGCGGGTGCCGCGAACAGCACGACGGGAAGCATGACGATCCACGCCACGATGGCTGAGCGGATCCAGTGCGAGAGGAAGCTGCCTTCGCCGAAGAAGGGTGCGCTGGCGACGGCGGCGGCCACCGCCGACGTCAGCCCCGACTGGATGACACCGAACACGAAATGACTATAGCGGCGGGGAATTCCGGGCATGTGGGGCGGCTTTCGGAGTCGAGTTTCGTTGCCGCAAGGCGATGCAAGAAAGAGGCCGCCGATGGAGGAGGCGTCGCGCATTTTCTGTCCGGAGGGGAAAGCGACGAGGACCGCATGGGCCGCCGCTCTTTACGGTTCCCTTATTAAAACGCGGCTTCTTCCGTCCTGATTACTTATGCACGGGGGCACATACCGGTCTCTGAAGGAGAATCGGCATGCGTCACACGTTTTACTTTGGGCGGTCGCACGCGCACCGCGCTTATTTGCTCACCCGACAGGAAGTCTGCATCGTCGGCTATCGCGACGGCTTCACGACCGCCGTCCGCAAGATTTGGTCCGCATTCAACAGAGCGGTCGCGAAATCCAAGCAGAAGCGGCTCGACCGCGAGCTTGCGCTGCGTGGCGTCAGAAATCCGGACAAGCCGACGCCGCAGGTGCCAGCGGTCCTGTCCGAAAAATGGGATTTTTAGCGGCCGCGATGTTCAATGGGCGATGGGGTCTTAAAGGCGGGAGCGGCGCGATATCCGCCAAAAAGAACATATTGCGAACGGAGAACAAATAGAGTACATTGGTTCCCATCGGCATTCAGGGAGATTCCCTTAATTCCGGTCCGTCCTTGGAAAATGGCCTGAAATGCAGGCCGTTTGTCCGGGTGGCGAATCCCCGTCATAAGGAGCAACGACTATGGCACCCGCCGCCCTGCGTATCGTCGAAGGATCGTCCATGGACAAGACCAAGGCCCTGTCGGCCGCGCTCTCCCAGATCGAGCGCCAGTTCGGCAAGGGCTCGGTCATGAAGCTCGGCAAGAACGACCGTTCGATGGAAATCGAGACGATTTCCACCGGATCGCTGGGCCTCGATATCGCGCTCGGTGTGGGCGGACTTCCCAAAGGCCGCGTGATCGAGATTTACGGCCCCGAATCCTCCGGCAAGACCACGCTGGCGCTGCATTGCGTGGCCGAAGCGCAGAAGAAGGGCGGCATCTGCGCCTTCATCGACGCCGAACATGCGCTCGATCCGGTCTATGCCCGCAAGCTCGGCGTCAATGTCGACGAGCTTCTGATTTCCCAGCCCGACCACGGCGAGCAGGCGCTCGAAATCGCCGACACGCTGGTGCGCTCCGGCGCGGTGGACGTGCTGATCGTGGACTCGGTGGCAGCACTCGTGCCGCGCGCCGAACTGGAAGGCGAGATGGGCGACAGCCTGCCCGGCTTGCAGGCGCGCCTGATGAGCCAGGCGCTGCGCAAGCTCACCGCCTCGATCAACAAGTCTCACACCATGGTGATTTTCATCAACCAGATCCGCATGAAGATCGGGGTGATGTACGGCTCGCCCGAAACCACGACTGGCGGCAACGCCTTGAAGTTTTACGCATCCGTGCGTCTCGACATCCGGCGCATCGGGCAAATTAAAGAGCGCGACGAAGTTGTCGGCAACCAGACCCGCGTCAAGGTGGTGAAAAACAAGCTCGCGCCGCCGTTCAAGCAGGTCGAGTTCGACATCATGTACGGCGAGGGCGTCTCCAAGATGGGCGAAATCCTCGATCTCGGCGTCAAAGCCGGCATCGTCGAGAAGTCCGGCGCATGGTTCTCCTATGACAGCGTGCGTCTCGGGCAGGGCCGCGAGAATGCCAAGGCTTTCCTGAAATCCAATCCGGACATGACCGCCAAGATCGAAGCCTCGATCCGGCAGAATTCGGGATTGATTGCCGAGCAGATTCTGGCAGGCTCACCGGAACGCGACGCCGACGGCGAGGAGCCGGCGGAGGACTAAGTTTCCGGGAATAAATTTGAGAGACCTGCGTAGCGTACCGGGTCTCGATAAGCGAATGGGCGCTGAGGATGTTGAGTTGCCGACATCCCCAGCGCCTGTTTGTTTTTGGATAATTTTCGTTTCCATTGTCATGGCCGGGCTTGTCCCGGCCATCCCGATAGGCAGGGCACCGTTCTCGGATAATCGAGATCACCGGGACAAGCCCGGTGATGACAAAAATAATGACGGAAATTACTCCGCCGCCTGGGCGTAGTCCGACACCGGCGGGCACGAACACACCAGATGCCGGTCGCCGAACACATTGTCGACGCGGCCGACCGGGCTCCAGTATTTGTCGGTGCGCGAGACGCCTGCCGGGAAACAGCCTTCCGCGCGGCTATAGGCGCGGGCCCACGCGTCGTCGGCGATGTCGTGGACGGTATGCGGCGCATGGCGCAGCGGCGAGTTCTCGATGCCCCAGCGCCCGCTCTCGACCTCGGCGATTTCCCTGCGGATCGCGATCATCGCCTCGCAGAAACGATCCAGCTCCGCCTTCGATTCGGATTCGGTCGGCTCGATCATCAGCGTGCCTGGCACCGGGAAGCTCATGGTCGGCGCATGGAAGCCGTAATCGATCAGCCGCTTGGCAATATCGTCCACCGTCACGCCGCTCGAATTTTTCAGCGTGCGCGGATCGACGATGCATTCATGCGCGACGCGGCCTTTCGCATTTTTGTAAAGCACCGGAAAATGCGGATCGAGTTTCTTCGCGATGTAATTGGCATTGAGGATCGCAGCTTCCGTCGCGCGCGTCAGCCCTTCGCCGCCCATCATCAGCAGATAAATATAAGAGATGACGAGGATTGACGCCGATCCGTAAGGCGCGGCACTCACCGCGCCGACCGCACCCTTGCCGTCATTCCCGATATGCCCCGGCAGAAACGGCGCGAGATGTTTCTTCAAGCCGATCGGGCCCATTCCGGGTCCGCCGCCGCCATGCGGGATGCAGAATGTTTTGTGCAGATTCAAATGACTGACATCCGCGCCGTAGTCGCCCGGCCGCGCGAGCCCGACCTGCGCGTTGAGATTGGCGCCGTCGAGATAGACCTGTCCGCCATGCTTGTGCACGATGTCACAGATGTCGCGAATGTGCTCCTCGAACACGCCATGCGTGGATGGATAGGTAATCATGATCGCGGCGAGATTCGCCGAATGCGCTTCCGCCTTCTTGCGCAGATCGTCGACATCGACATTGCCGTGCGCGTCGCACGCGACCACGACGACATCCATGCCGGCCATAGCGGCCGACGCCGGGTTGGTGCCGTGCGCGGAGGAGGGAATGAGACACACTTTGCGATGCGGCTCATTACGAGAGATGTGATAGGCGCGGATCGCGAGCAGCCCGGCATATTCGCCCTGCGCGCCGGAATTCGGTTGCAACGACACCGCGTCGTAGCCGGTAATATCCGCGAGCCATCTTTCAAGCCGCGTGAACATCGCGGCGTAGCCCGCAGCCTGATCGTGCGGCGCGAACGGATGCAGCGATCCGAATTCCGGCCACGTCACCGGAATCATCTCGGTCGTCGCATTCAGCTTCATGGTGCAGGAGCCGAGCGGGATCATCGCGCGGTCGAGCGCGAGATCGCGATCCGACAGCTTGCGCATGTAGCGCAGCATCTCGGTCTCGGAGCGGTGCGCGTGAAACACCGGATGGGTCAGGAATTTGCCGCCGCGCTTGAGATCGGACGGCAGCGCGTCGCGCGCGTCCTTCTCGATCTCGGCATAGGACAATTTGCCCCCGAACGCGCGCCACACGGCTTCGACCGTTTCAGGCGTTGTCGTTTCATCCATGGCGATGGAGATCGTTTCGCCGTCGATACGCAGATTGATTTTCTCGTCGCCGGCGCGCGCGATGATTTTTCCGGCGCCCTTCGCGCTCACGCTTACGGTATCGAAAAACGCTTCATGCAGCGGCGCGAAGCCGAGTTTTCGCAATCCCGCCGCCATCACAGCGGCGCGGCGATGCACCGTTCGCGCGATATGCGTCAGCCCTTCGGGGCCGTGATAGACCGCATACATCGACGCGATCACCGCGAGCAGCACCTGCGCGGTGCAGATGTTCGAGGTCGCCTTCTCGCGGCGGATGTGCTGCTCGCGAGTCTGAAGCGCGAGGCGATAGGCAGGTTGCCCGCGAGAATCCACCGACAGTCCGACGATGCGGCCGGGCAGGGACCGCTTCAGCGCATCCTTCACCGCCATGTAGGCTGCGTGCGGCCCGCCATATCCCATCGGCACGCCGAATCTTTGCGTCGAGCCGACAGCAATGTCCGCGCCGAGTTCGCCGGGCGAAGCGATCAGCGTCAGCGCCAGTATGTCGGCGGCAACAATCGCGATCCCGCCCTTGGCTTTGAGTGTTGCAATCGCCGCGCGCGGATCGCGGATCGCGCCGTGCGTGCCGGGATATTGAAACAGCGCGCCGAATACCTCGTGCTTGTTGAGTTCAATTGCCGGGTCGCCAACGACGATATTCCAGCCGAGCGGCTCGGCGCGCGTGCGCAGTACGGCGAGCGTCTGCGGATGAACCTCGCGATCGACGAAAAATGTTTTTGTCTCGATGTTAGAGGCGCGCTCCGCCAGCGCCATCGCTTCCGCCGCCGCAGTGCCTTCGTCGAGCAGCGAGGCGTTGGCGACATCGAGTCCGGTGAGATCGCAGATCATGGTCTGGAAATTGAACAGCGCCTCGAGCCGGCCCTGGCTGATCTCCGGCTGATAGGGCGTATACGCCGTGTACCACGCGGGATTCTCCAGAATGTTGCGCTGGATGACGGCGGGCAGAATCGTGCCTGAATAGCCCTGACCGATCAGCGACGTGAAGACCCTGTTCTGCAAGGCCAATGTGCGCATGTGATCGAGCGCCTGCGTCTCGCTCATTGGCAGCACGACATCGCCGTTGAGTTTCAACGGCGCCTTCTGCCGGATCGACGGCGGCAGTGTCTCATCCATCAATGCGTCGAGGCTCGGCACGCTGACCGTCTTCAGCATCGCCTCGATGTCGCGCGGCGAGGGTCCGATATGGCGGCGGGCGAAATCGGTTGCGGGCTCGGCGTTCTTTGCGCTCATGACAAAATCCTCTAAGCCGTATGCGCCTTGTAGGCGGCTTCATCCATCAGCCCGTCGAGTTCTTTCTTGTCGGCAACCTTCACCTTGAAGAACCAGGCCTTGCCGCTGGCATCCGAATTCACCAGCGCAGGCTCGGCAGCCAGCGCGTCGTTCACCGCGACCACTTCGCCGGTGATCGGCGCGTACACATCGGAGGCAGCCTTGACGCTCTCGACCACGGCGGCGGCTTCGCCTTTCTTCAAGCTGCGTCCGGCCTTCGGCAGATCGACGAACACCACGTCGCCGAGTTGCGACTGCGCGTAATCCGTCACGCCCACGGTCGCGACATCGCCGTCGATCTTGAGCCATTCGTGGTCGGTGGTGAAAAGCGTGGTCATGGGCATCCTCAGCGTTTGTAGGAATTGGGAACGAATGGCATCGGCGAGACGCGCATCGGCAGGCGCTGTCCGCGCACGTCGGCGAACACCTGCGATCCGTCTTTTGAGAGCGAAGTCGGCACATAGCCCATCGCGACCGGCGCGTTGATCGACGGCCCGAAACCGCCCGATGTCACGACGCCGATTTTGTCTTGCGATGTTTGATCCGCGTAGAGCGCGGCACCCTCGCGCACCGGGGCGCGGCCTTCGGCTTTCAATCCGACTCTGCGGCGCGATGTACCAGACTCGAATTGCTTGAGGACGATGTCTGCGCCGGGAAATCCTCCGGCACGCGCCCCGCCGGTGCGCCTGCTCTTCTGCACGCTCCATTCGAGCGCGGCTTCGACCGGCGTTGTCGTTTCGTCGATGTCGTGACCGTAGAGACAAAGCCCGGCTTCGAGCCGCAGACTGTCGCGCGCGCCTAATCCGATCGGCAGCACGGCCAGATCGTCGAGCAACGCCGTCGCCAGCTTTTCCGCATCCTTCGCAGGAACGGAAATCTCGAAACCGTCCTCGCCGGTATAGCCGGAGCGTGAAACGAAACAGCCGATGCCGAGTACGTCATGCGGCCCGGCATCCATGAAGTTCATTGCGGGCAGCGTCGGCGCGAACTTGCCGAGCACGTCCACCGCTTTCGGTCCCTGCAACGCGATCAATGCGCGGTCCGGCAACGGCGCGATCTCACAAACATCCGACAGATGTTTGCGCAGATGCGCTTCGTCCGCGCCCTTGCACGCGGCGTTGACGACCAGAAACAGATGATCGCCGAAATTCGCCACCATCAGATCGTCGAGAATTCCGCCCTTGTCGTTGATGAATTGCGCGTAACGCTGGCGGCCCGGCTTCACCGCAACGATGTCCTGCGGCACGAGGCGTTCGAGCGCGAGTGCTGCATCCTCGACCTTGCCGGACTTGGGACGCAGCAGAATCTGTCCCATATGCGAGACATCGAACAGCCCGGCGGATGCGCGTGTGTGCAGATGTTCCTTGAGCACGCCGGCGGCGTATTGCACCGGCATCTCGTAGCCTGCGAACGGCACGATCTTGCCGCCACGCGCGACATGGAGGTCGTGCAGTGGGACGCGCTTCAATGAGTTAGTGTCGGCTGACGCAAGCATGTCGAGGCTACTGACGAGACCGGGACTGTTCCCGAACCCTTCAAAAGCCCCAGCTGTCGCTGTGCCTGAGAGTATTATCCCGTCGGCGGATGCCGCGCCGTTGGCCGGCCGCATCTCTTTCCAGATTTCAGTTCGCCGCGCGGTCCGTTTGCCTGAGAGTTTCCGGGGCGGTTGCTCCTTCGGCGCCGGCCAATCCTTCAATCTCGGACAGCCAGTCTCTCCCGACGCGACGTCTTCACTACATAATGACCAGAACACCGCTTTCGAGGGTCTGTCAATCTGAGGCAAAGCGTATCAACGGTTCTTGTCGGAAGCACGACGAAAGCATGCGCAAACCCCTGATTCGCTGCACACTTTCTGGACATAATGTATGCGTTCCGTCTAGAAACATGCCCGACAGGCTGCGCTTCGCGCACCTTGGTTTTTAATGCGATTGGACGGCGATGAGCGGCGTTAACGAGATCAGATCGGCATTCCTGAATTATTTCGCCAAGAACGGACACGAGATCGTGCCGTCGTCGCCGCTCGTGCCGCGCAACGATCCGACGCTGATGTTCACCAACGCGGGCATGGTGCAGTTCAAGAACGTCTTCACCGGCGTCGAGAAGCGGCCCTATCAGCGCGCGACCACTTCGCAGAAATGCGTGCGCGCCGGCGGCAAGCACAACGATCTCGACAATGTCGGCTACACCGCGCGGCATCACACGTTTTTCGAGATGCTCGGCAATTTCTCGTTCGGCGATTACTTCAAGGACCGCGCCATCGAACTTGCGTGGAATCTGATTACAAAGGACTACGCACTGGCGAAGGATCGTCTTCTCGTCACGGTCTATTCCGAGGACGATGAAGCCGCGAAACTCTGGAAGAAAATCGCAGGCCTGCCGGATTCCAAAATCATCCGCATTCCGACCTCGGACAATTTCTGGCAGATGGGCGATACCGGCCCGTGCGGCCCGTGTTCGG
This sequence comes from Hyphomicrobiales bacterium, assembly GCA_017305515.1. Taxonomy (GTDB): domain Bacteria; phylum Pseudomonadota; class Alphaproteobacteria; order Rhizobiales; family Xanthobacteraceae; genus Afipia. The sequence goes on along the minus strand of JAFKKP010000313.1, from coordinate 22,746 downwards.
AAATCTTCTTCGATCATGGCGACAAGATTCCCGGCGGGCCTCCGGGCTCTGCGGATGAAGACGGCGACCGCTTCATCGAGATCTGGAATCTCGTCTTCATGCAGTTCGACCAGACCTCGCCTGGCAATCGCACGCCGCTGCCGAAACCGTCGATCGACACCGGCATGGGGCTTGAGCGCATCGCCGCCGTGCTTCAGGGCAAGCACGACAATTACGACATCGATCTGTTCGTTGCGCTGATCAACGAGATCGCGAAATTGACGCATGCCGACCCAAACGGCCCGCAGAAAGCGTCGCTGCGCGTGATCGCCGATCATCTGCGCGCGTCGTCGTTTTTGATCGCGGACGGCGTGCTGCCGTCGAACGAAGGCCGCGGTTACGTTCTGCGAAGAATCATGCGCCGCGCGATGCGTCATGGGCAGTTGCTGGGCGCGAAAGAGCCGCTGATGTATCGCCTCGTCTGGGCACTGGTCCGCGAGATGGGGCAGGCGTATCCGGAACTGGTGCGTGCGGAAAATCTGATCGAGGAAACGCTGAAACTGGAAGAAACCCGTTTCCGCAAGACGCTGGAGCGCGGCCTCACAATTCTGGACGAAAAAAGTGCGTCGCTGAAGAAGGGCGACATGTTCGACGGCGAGACCGCCTTCACTCTCTATGATACTTATGGCTTCCCGCTGGACCTGACGCAGGACGCGCTGCGCAATCGCGGCATCGGCGTCGACATTGCGTCCTTCACCGACGCGATGGAGCAGCAGAAGGCGAAGGCGCGCGCGTCATGGGCTGGCTCCGGCGACACCGCTGCGGAGAACATCTGGTTTCCGATGCGCGAGAAACTCGGTGCGACCGAATTTCTCGGTTACGATACCGAAATCGCCGAAGGCGTTGTCACCGCCATCGTCAAGGACGGTCAGCAGGCGGACACATTGAAGGCAGGCGAGAGCGGCTCCGTCGTTCTCAACCAGACGCCGTTCTACGCGGAGTCCGGCGGTCAGGTCGGCGACACCGGCACAATGACCGGCGATGGCGTCAGCGTGAAAGTCACCGATGCGCAGAAGAAGGCCGGCGACCTGTTCGTGCATCAGGTCACGGTCGAGAAAGGCGCGCTCAAAACCGGCATGGCGCTGGAGCTCAAAGTCGATCATGCGCGCCGTTCGGCGATCCGCGCCAATCACTCGGCGACGCATCTTTTGCACGAGGCGCTGCGGCAGGTGCTCGGCGATCATATCGCGCAGCGCGGCTCGCTGGTTGCGCCCGAACGTCTGCGTTTTGATTTCGCGCACAACAAGCCGATTACTGCGGATGAGCTGCGGCGGATCGAGGACATCGCCAACGATGTCGTCTTGGAAAACGGCGAGGTTATTACGCGCTCGATGGCGATCGACGACGCCCGCGAATCCGGCGCGCGCGCTTTGTTCGGTGAGAAATACGGCGACGAGGTGCGCGTGGTGTCGATGGGCAGCAATGACCGCGACGGCGCGGCAAGCAATTCGCTCGGCTGGTCGGTCGAACTGTGCGGCGGTACGCATGTGAAGCGCACCGGCGACATCGGATTGATCTCGGTGACGGGTGAAAGCGCCGTCGCATCGGGCGTGCGCCGCATAGAGGCTTTGACCGGCCACAACGCGCGTCACGCGGTCAACGCGACCTTGCAAACGGCAAAAACCGCTGCGGCAGAGCTGAAAACGACACTGGACGATCTGCCCGGCCGCATTTCCGCGCTGGTCGAGGAGCGCAAGAAGCTCGAGCGCGAACTCTCCGACGCGCGCAAGAAATTGGCGATGGGCGGCGGTGGCGGCAGCGCGGGCGGCGATGATTCGTCGAATGTCATCGATATTGCTGGTACGAAATTCATGCGGCTTCTCGTCAGCGGCTTGCCGAACAACGATCTCAAGGCGCTCGTCGATGAAGGCAAACAAAAATTGAAGTCCGGCATCGTCGCGGTTGCCAACAACGCGCCGGACGGCAAGGGCGGTCTCGTCGTCGGCGTAACGGCAGACCTAACGTCTAAGTTCAACGCGGTCGATCTTGTGAAGAAGGGCGCGGAGGCGCTCGGCGGCAAGGGCGGCGGCGGGCGGCCGGACATGGCGCAGGCCGGCGGTCCCGATGGCGGCAAGGCGGGCGCAGCACTCGAAGCCATCGAGAAGGCGCTCGCGGGCTAGCGCGCTATTTCTTTTTCAGGAAAACATAGTCGGCTGAATACACCACGTTGAGAAACGCGCCGGGCTTGCCTTGCGATTTGTCGGGCTTGCCGCCGACGGTGTTGATGCGTTGGACGGCGGTAACGCTGCTCAGCACGCCGCTGCCGCGTCTGGAGATCACGTCGATCTTCAGCCACGGAATATCGTCGGCTGTGGTCGCAGGCGCATTCGCGATGGCTTTACCGACGATGGCGCTGCCGTCCTGATATTCCCAGTCCGGTCCTGCATAGTGACGGCCGACGGTCTTGCCGTCCAGAATCAGAGTCGCCGTCGGTTCGCGCAGCACCCAGCCGAGCGCACCGGACGCATCGGCTTTCCATTCGTAGATCTGCGCGCCTTCGGCGTGGAGCGTGAGAACAATGTCTTCGCCGGACGCCGCAATCGCGTCCGGCATTTTCTGTTCGGGCGGCCGCCCGCTCAAGTAGCCATCGCCTTGGTGAGATTTTCCGCGACCTTGTCGAGGAAGCCCGTGGTCGAAAGCCAGCGTTGGTCCGCTCCGACCAAGAGCGCGAGATCCTTGGTCATGTAACCGGACTCGACGGTGTCGACGCAGACCTTCTCCAGCGTCTTGGCGAATTTCGCCAGCTCCGCGTTGTTGTCGAGCTTGGCCCGATGCGCGAGGCCCTGCGTCCAGGCGAAGATCGACGCGATGGAGTTGGTCGAGGTCTCCTTGCCCTTTTGATGTTCGCGGTAGTGACGCGTGACGGTCCCGTGCGCGGCTTCGGCTTCCACGACCTTGCCGTCCGGCGTGAGCAACACCGATGTCATCAGGCCGAGCGAACCATAACCTTGTGCGACGGTGTCGGACTGCACGTCGCCGTCGTAGTTTTTGCAGGCCCAGACATAACCGCCGGACCATTTCAGCGCCGACGCCACCATGTCGTCGATCAGGCGATGCTCGTAGGTGAGACCCTTCGCCTCGAAATCCTTCTTGAATTCCTTGTCGTAGATGTCCTGAAAAATATCTTTGAAGCGGCCGTCATAGACTTTGAGAATGGTATTCTTGGTCGATAGGTAGACTGGATAGCCGCGTGAGAGGCCGTAGTTCATCGACGCGCGTGCGAAGTCGCGGATCGAGTCGTCGAGATTGTACATGCCCATCGCGACGCCCGCGGTCGGCGCGCGGAACACTTCGCGCTCGATCACCGTTCCGTCCTCGCCGACGAACTTCATCGTCAGCGTGCCCTTGCCGGGGAATTTGAAATCGGTGGCGCGGTACTGATCGCCGAAGGCATGACGGCCGATGATGATCGGCTTGGTCCAGCCGGGGACGAGGCGCGGCACGTTCTTGCAGATGATCGGTTCGCGGAAAATCACGCCGCCCAGAATGTTGCGGATGGTGCCGTTCGGCGACTTCCACATTTCCTTGAGGCCGAATTCCTTCACGCGGGCTTCGTCCGGCGTGATGGTGGCGCATTTGACGCCGACGCCGTGCTTCTTGATGGCGTTGGCCGCGTCGATCGTGACCTGATCGTTGGTCTTGTCGCGGTACTCCATGCCGAGGTCGTAATATTCGAGCTTCACATCGAGGAACGGCAGGATCAGCTTGTCCTTGATGTATTGCCAGATGATGCGGGTCATCTCGTCGCCGTCGAGTTCGACGACCGGGTTTGCGACCTTGATTTTTGCCATGAGAGATCGGGCCTTCTTGAAGGAAATTGCCGGCAAGCGGGTGGGATGGCGGGGCTATAGCATCGCAACCGGTGTAGCGAAAGCCAGCTAAAAGCAGCACGCCTGCGCGTTTTCGGCGCGGGGAAAACCGGATTTGGACGGATTCTGCAAACCGGGCCTATTGTTGAGGAAATCTCGTCCGGCCAGGTCGGGCACCCGGCCAGCGGCGGTGCCGGGCCGGATTTTCCGGCGCTTGATTCAAGCTGCCGACTGGTTGAATGAGTGCGTCCGCGCCCCGTTTTCCGAAAGCCAGACGATGTCCGGAACGGACAGAACCAAAACGCCCAGAACGATTGCCGGCCCCATCGTGATCCTCGTCGAACCGCAGCTCGGCGAGAACATCGGCATGTGCGCGCGCGCGATGGGTAATTTCGGGCTGACACGATTGCGCATCGTCAATCCGCGCGACGGCTGGCCGAACATGGCGGCGCAACGGGCGGCGGCGGGCGCGGATGAGATTCTCAACGCGGCGGAATTGTTTTCGACGGTGGAAGCGGCCGTCGCGGATTGCTCGCTGCTGTTTGCGACCACGGCGCGGGCGCACGATCAGGCCAAGCCAGTGGTCGGTCCGGATGAAGCGGCGCGCCAGATCGCGCAGGAGATCGACTCGAAAGGAACGGCCGCCATCCTGTTCGGCCGCGAACGCTGGGGACTGACCAACGAAGAGGTCGCGCTCGCCAATCGCATCGTCACCTATCCGGTGAATCCTGCATTTGCCTCGCTCAATCTGGCGCAGGCCGTTCTGCTGATGGGCTACGAATGGTTCAAGCTCGCGACCGCCGACGAATTGCCGTTCGAGATGCCGGAGCGATCCGAACGCGCTTCGTCGCACCAGATGCAGACCTTCTTCGACAATCTGATCGCCGAACTCGACAAGGTGGAGTTTCTGCGTCCGCCGGAGAAGCGCGACACGATGCTGGTGAACCTGCGCAATATTTTCTCGCGCATGGAGCCGACCAAACAGGACATGCACACGCTGCACGGCGTGGTGATGGCGATTGCGGAAGGACGCAAGGGGCCGGCGAAGGGCGGCGTGCTCGACAGTTCGGGAGCTGAACGATTGCGTGCGCTGCTCGCCGAACACTCACAGGCGCGCTCGCCGTCCGAAAGCGGCACGGTACGCGGCCTGGCGAAAATGCTGCGGCGGAATCCGACCGATGCGGAGAGAACTTTGTGGAATGCGTTGAAAACGGATCGCCGGTTCGCCGCGCAGTTCAAGCGGCAGACGCCGGTCGGCAAGCACATTCCGGATTTCGTGTCGTTTCCGGCGCGCGTGGCGATCGAACTCGTCAATCCGGATGAAGCCGAGATCGTGATTCAGGACCGTGCCGCCCGCGCGGCCTGGCTGACCGAGCGGGATTACCGCGTCGTGGCAGTGAAGGCGGCGGACGTCGAAAGCGGACTTTTGTCCGTTCTGGATTCCATCGCGGCTGCGATGGATGGACCGTGCGATTAGTTCCACGGGCTTACCGAAAAATAGCCGGAACAAAAGTTCCGGCCGACTCTTGTCCCGGCAGCGGCGGCGCATCCGCCAGACAGGAGAATTCAACATGTCTCTCGGGACCATCCTTCTGATTATTCTGATTATCGCGCTGCTGGGCGGGTTCAGCGGCATCGGCGGCGGCCGGTTTTACGGCACCGGCTATTACGGCGGCGGCGGCCTCGGCCTTGTCGTCGTCATCCTGATTATTCTGCTTCTGCTCGGAAAAATCTGAGCGAGGCCGGACGAACTCAAACTGGGAAGGGAGAATTCACATGCGTGAATTTCTGGGAATTATCCTCGGCGTTCTTCTGACGGTCGCGGTCGTTTACGTCCACGACTCGATGGCGACATCGACGGTGGCCAGCGGGTCGTCCGCGAGCGCCTCGCGCCAGATCGTGAACTGGGATGTCGCGAACGCCGAATGGGTGCAGGTGAAGGACAATGTCCGCACCACCTGGCTCAAGCTGAAGGCGAACAACGGCTAACCGGGCCGCCGAGTTGCAGACGCCGCGCGGACCGACGGGTTCGCGCGGCTTCTGTTTGTGACAAGGCTGTGCCGTCGTCGGCAAAGTTCCGCCGCTCGGTTAATGCCGCTTGAAACTGCATCGCGGTATTCCTCCACATTGCTTCGCACATTTGCAATCAGCCGCCGCTATCCCTGCGCCACAAATGGAATGCAGGGAAACTCACATGAAAAATCGAATTCTATTTGCGGCTTGCGCGAGCACTCTGGCGATTGCATCCGCCTCCGCCCAGTCGCCGGTTGTGCAGCAGTTGCCGGCGCGCGTGGCGAGCGAGTTCAGTTCGCAGCAGGCGCGGCAGGAGGGAATGGTTCGCGTCTCCAGCAACATCAGCTATTTCGTGCCGGGACCGACCGACGACAGCGAAGCCGGCCAAAAACTGCGCGATCGCGCCCGCCGCCAGATTTATGAGACAGCCGCGCGCGAATGCGGCGTGCTGCTCGAAACGCTGGCCGCGACCTGCCGGATGGAGAATGTCAGCAGCAATCTCAACGTCACGAGCCGCCAGTATAACAATCCGAACCAGATCGAAGGCTTCACGATCAACGGATCGATGAGCTACCAGATCACGCTGAAGTAGCGCGTTCGGCAAAATGGAAACGCAGCGCGTTTTTTTTCCGCGCTGCGTTTTTTTGTTGGCCGATTCGCAGCTTCTATTGCCCGGCCTTGATCTGGGCGACCGCAGTCGCGATCAGTTCGTCCATCTTCTTGCGGATGTCCTGTTCGCTCACACCCTTGCCGGCGAGATCCTTGGCCACCTTGCGCAGCACGTCGCTGTCGCCGGCTTCCTCGAAATCGGCGGCGACGACTTCCTTGGCGTAGGCTGTCGCGTCATCGCCGGTTTTTCCGAGCTTTTCGGCAGCCCACAGGCCCAGCAACTTGTTCCGGCGCGCTTCGGCCTTGAACCGCAGCTCCTCGTCGAGCGCGAATTTTTTCTCGAAGCCTTCCTCGCGTTGGTCGAAACTCGTCATATATCTGATCCGCCTGCTGAATTTTCCGAGCCGAAATAGGCTCTTGGGAGCATCTGGGTACAGGCTCCGAGCCTATCAAGGCAGATGGCTTTAGGTCGCAGGATCGTGCTGAAAGAGCGCGGGAATACGAGATTCGCCGCGTTGTAACGGGGGGATCAATCGGTTAGGTTGCCGATGAGTCCGGTTCGCGGTTTGTTTCCACGTTATCGGGCTTCGCGGCAGCTCCGCCGCGGGTCGCGTAATCAATACGGAGCACCCCATCATGGACTTCAACAAGACACGGTACATCCCAATGAGCCGTCGGCGTCGCATTTACGAAGGCAAGGCCAAGACCCTTTACGAGGGACCGGAGCCGGGCACCCTGATTCAGCATTTCAAGGACGACGCCACCGCGTTCAACGCCAAGAAACATCAGATCATCGAGGGCAAGGGCGTCCTCAACAACCGTATTTCCGAATACGTGTTCCAGCATCTGAACGACATCGGCGTGCCGACGCATTTCATCAAGCGCCTCAACATGCGTGAGCAGTTGATCCGCGAGGTCGAGATCGTGCCGCTGGAAGTGGTGGTGCGCAACGTCGCCGCCGGTTCGCTGTCGCAGCGCCTGGGAATCGAGGAAGGCACGCAGCTGCCGCGCTCGATCATCGAATTCTATTACAAGAACGATCAGCTCGGCGATCCGATGGTCTCCGAGGAGCACATCACCGCGTTCGGCTGGGCGACGCCGCAGGAGATCGACGACATGATGGCGCTGGCCATTCGCGTCAACGACTTCCTCACCGGATTGTTCTTGGGCATCGGCATCCGTCTCGTCGATTTCAAGATGGAATGCGGTCGCCTGTTCGAAAACGAGATGATGCGCATCATCGTCGCCGATGAGATTTCTCCGGACTCGTGCCGGCTGTGGGACATCAAATCGAACGAGAAGCTCGACAAGGATCGCTTCCGCCGCGATCTCGGCGGGCTGCTCGAGGCCTACACCGAAGTTGCCAAGCGCCTCGGCATTCTGATCGAGAACGAGCGCCCCGCAGGCACCGGCCCGGTGCTGGTGAAGAGCTGAATTCTCATGGTTCGAGACGCTTCGCTCCGCGAAGCTCCTCACCATGAGGTCCTCATCCTGAGGAGCGCGTGTCGCGCGCGTCTCGAAGGATGGCTACATAGGATTGAAGGCAAGAGATGAAGGCGCGCGTTACGGTCACGCTGAAGAACGGCATCCTCGATCCGCAGGGCAAGGCCATCGAAGGCGCGCTGAAATCGCTCGGCGTCGATGGCGTGGCCAGCGTGCGGCAGGGCAAGGTGTTCGACATCGAACTGTCGGCGACCGATAAGGCGAAAGCGGAAGCTGCGCTCAAAGCCGCTGCCGACAAGCTGCTCGCCAATACCGTGATCGAAAACTATCGCGTCGAGGTGATCGGCTAGGATGAAATCCGCCGTTCTTGTTTTCCCAGGCATCAACCGCGAACGCGACATGGCGCGCGCGCTCAAGCTCGCGTCCGGCAATGACTCCGCGATGGTGTGGCATGCTGAGACCTCGCTGCCGAAAGGCACCGATCTCGTGGTGGTGCCGGGCGGATTTTCCTACGGCGATTATCTGCGCTGCGGTGCTATTGCCGCGCGCGCGCCGATCATGGACGCCGTGCGCAAGCATGCCGCCGACGGCGGCCTCGTGCTCGGCGTCTGCAACGGCTTTCAGATTCTTTGCGAGTCCGGTTTGCTGCCGGGCGTCCTGATGCGCAATTCGCAACTGAAGTTCATCTGCCGCGACGTGCATCTGCGCGTCGAACGTTCGGATTCGCCGTTTACGCGCGGCTACAACGCAGGACAAGTAATCCGCGTTCCCGTCGCGCACGGCGAAGGAAATTACGCAGCCGACGCGGAAACCTTGAAGAAACTCGAAGGTGAGGGGCGCGTGCTTTATCGCTATTGCTCGCCGTCGGGCGAAGTCGCGGACACGCACAATATCAACGGTGCGGCGGCGTCGATTGCCGGCATCGTCAGCGACAAGGGAAATGTGCTTGGCATGATGCCCCATCCCGAAAATCACGTCGAAGACATCATGGGTTGTACCGACGGGCGTGGATTGTTTGCCGGACTGGTCGCCCACCTGAAGCGGGCGGCCTGAGCATCTGTCTTTTGCGTCGCAGTAATCGAACGCAAATTTGAACGCATCGAACCGACAGCGCGACGGAGATGGGTTAAGCTCTTCGCCGCCGACGCCCGGCGGCGTCTGCATTTTGGAAATATCTTTTCAGCGAGGGTGTCATGTTGAATGCCGCACGTCTTTTTTCTTTCGCACTCGTCATTGCTCCGTCCTGCGCTGTGGCCGCAGGCGCGCCGGCTGGCGCCCTGAATAAGACGGTAACGATTTCATTCGTGTCGTCGGGCATGTCCACGTCGGCGAGCGGACAGCAGAAGGGTTTCAACACATCCGTCCAGCGAATCGTCTACATCAGCAGTGCAGGTCGCTTGTTCATGAAGCACACCGCGTCGAACGGGCGCGCTCAGCGCGGCGGCACGTTCGATCCGGACAATACGAGCACCGGGCATGGCGGCAGTTTCAATTTTCAGGGCAATAAATTAGTCGGCGTGATTTCCTACGCGGGCGGCGCGCGGCAGATCACCGCAACGTTCGATCCTGGATTTTCCAGCTGCACGGCCAGCGTTATCGAGGGTGCGGTTGGCGGCAAGATGCAGCGCAAGGGACCGAACGGCGAGATGTATACGCTCACGGGCGTGACAACGTCCTCGCCAAGCTGTTCGGTTCAGAGCGGCAATGCGTTTGCGAACTGACTAGGACTTCTTCTTCATCCGTTTGATCGTACCCGAAAACGTGAACAGCGGCCGTCCGGCCGTCGTCAGCGTTCCGCGTAGAAAGATCAGCGAGCCGCCCGCGCGGGTGATACCGCCCGTCGCCTCGATCAGGTCGCCTTCCTTTGCCGCATCGAGAAATTCGCAGGCGAAGGATACGGTGACGGCAGGGGCTTCGAGTTCGCGCGCGGCGAAGGCAAACAGGCAGTAATCCGCGAATGTCATGTAGCAGCCGCCGTGGACGTTGCGCATGCCGTTGAGATGTTTGCGTTCGACGCGGAACGCGCAGCGCACGCTGCCATCGTCCTCGAACCGATGCCAGAACGGCCCGTTGTTGGACTCGAAGCTGTCGCGGCTCCAGGTCCGCCAGCCCGCGAATTCGCCCTCGGTTGCGATCAAAAGATCGGGACGCGGGCGCGGGGATTTTTGCAATTGGTCGTTCAAGGCAAAATGGCTCCGTGGTCGCGGTGTGGCGCGTTTGGGTCTTAAATCTCATCCTGAAAGGCCGCGCAAACGCCCCGTTTCAAACGTGTCCCCAGCTTTGCGCCGGAAGCGCAGAAGTGGCGGCAAAAAGCCCTTTTCTCATGTGCTTGATCCACCTAAGAAGAGGCTTACATCGCGTATCGGCAGCATGATTCCCAACGAACCCGCCATCACCCCCGAACTCGTCGCTCAGCACGGCCTCAAGCCGGACGAATACGAGCGCATCCTCAAACTGATCGGACGCGTGCCGAGCTTCACCGAACTCGGCATTTTTTCGGCGATGTGGAACGAGCATTGCTCTTACAAATCCTCGCGCAAGCATCTGCGCGGGCTGCCGACAAAAGCGCCGTGGGTCATTCAGGGGCCGGGTGAGAACGCGGGCGTCATCGACATCGGCGACGGTCTGGCGGTGGTCTTCAAGATGGAGAGCCACAACCATCCAAGCTACATCGAGCCGTATCAGGGCGCGACCACAGGCGTCGGCGGAATTCTGCGAGATGTGTTCACGATGGGTGCGCGGCCGATTGCATGCCTCAACGCGCTGAGTTTCGGCGATCCGAAACATCCGAAAACGCGGCATCTTGTGTCCGGCGTTGTCGCGGGCATCGGCGGCTACGGCAATTCGTTCGGCGTTCCGACCGTTGGCGGGCAGATGCGTTTTCACACGCGCTATGACGGCAACATTCTGGTCAACGCGATGGCGGTCGGCATCGCCGAAGCGGACAAGATTTTCTATGCGGCGGCCAGCGGCGTGAACATGCCGATCGTCTATCTCGGCTCGAAAACCGGCCGCGACGGCATTCACGGCGCGACGATGGCCTCCGCCGAGTTCGACGATGACAGCGAGGAAAAGCGGCCCACCGTTCAGGTCGGCGATCCATTCGCGGAAAAACTTCTGCTCGAAGCGTGTCTGGAGATCATGGAAGCCGATTGCGTCATTGCAATTCAGGACATGGGCGCGGCGGGTCTCACCTGTTCTGCCGTGGAGATGGGCGCGAAGGGCGATCTCGGCGTCGATCTCGATCTCGATTCGGTGCCGACGCGCGAGACCGGCATGAGCGCCTACGAGATGATGCTCTCCGAATCGCAAGAGCGCATGCTGATGGTGCTTAAGCCCGAGAAGGAAAAGGAAGCCGAGGCAATCTTCAAGAAGTGGGGATTGGATTTCGCCGTTGTCGGTCACACCACGCCGAGCAAGCGTTTCGTCGTCAAGCATGGCGGCGACGTGATGGCCGATCTGCCGATCAAGGAACTGGAATCGGAGGCGCCGCTCTACGACCGGCCGCATGTGCCGTCGCCTGCGCTGCCCATCATTCACGCGCGCGACGTCAAAGCGCCGATGAGCAATGCGGACGCCTTGAAGAAGCTGATTGCGACGCCCGAACTCTGCTCGAAGCGTTGGGTGTGGGAGCAGTACGATCACGTCATCGGCGGCAACACGCTGCAACGCCCCGGCGGCGATGCCGCCGTCGTGCGCGTGCAGGACGGGCCGAAGGGGCTTGCGCTGACCTGCGATGTCACGCCGCGCTATTGCGAGGCGGATCCTTTTGAAGGCGGCAAGCAGGCGGTCGCAGAGGCTTGGCGCAACATTACGGCGGTCGGCGGCAAGCCGCTTGCGATCACGGACAATCTCAACTTCGGTACGCCCGAGCGGCCGGAGATCATGGGCCAGTTCGTCGGCTGTCTCAAAGGCATTTCGGAAGCCTGCAAGGCGCTGGATTTTCCGGTCGTGTCCGGCAACGTCTCGCTTTACAACGAAACCAACGGCCGCGGCATTCTGCCGACGCCATCCATCGGCGGCGTCGGTCTGCTCGACGATTTCACGAAGTCCGCGACACTCGCGTTCAAGGCGAAAGACGAAGCGATCCTTCTGATCGGCGACACGCAGGGTTGGCTCGGCCAGTCGGTCTATCTGCGCGACATCTGCGGACGCGAAGAAGGCGCGCCGCCGCCTGTCGATCTCGGTGTCGAGCGGCGCAACGGCGATGTCGTGCGCGGCATGATCAAGGGCGGCACGGCAAGCGCGGTTCACGATGTGTCGGACGGCGGTCTGCTGGTCGCGCTGACCGAGATGGCGATGGCGAGCGGCATTGGCGCCATTCTCGATGCGCCGCCGGATGAACTTGTGCCGCATGCGTGGTGGTTCGGCGAGGATCAGGCGCGCTACGTCGTCACCGTGCCGGAAGCGCATCTGCTGCCGGTTCTCAGCAAGTTGAAGGCTGTCGGGGTGCCATGCCATGTCATCGGCAAGACCGGCGGAGACAGTATTGCAGTCGCTGGCGAAGCGCCGGTCTCCGTGTCGTCGCTCAAGACGGCGTTTGAGGGCTGGCTTCCCGGCTACATGTCCGGCAAGGCCTGAGGCGAACGGCTGCGGCCGCGAGACTTGCGCGGCAGCGTTCATGCGCTAGACTCAGCGAGAGTTGCCGCTGCCGGGCGGAAGATCAGGAGATTCAAGAATGCCGATGGACGCCCGCGAGATCGAATCCATGATTAAGGCCGCGCTGCCCGACGCGAAGGTCGAAATCCGCGATCTCGCCGGCGATGGCGACCATTATGCCGCCACCGTCATCTCGGAATCGTTTCGCGGCAAATCCCGTGTGCAGCAGCACAAGCTGGTCTACGATTCTCTGAAAGGCCAGATGGGCGGCGTGTTGCATGCGCTGGCGCTGCAAACCGGCGTGCCGGACGCCTGATTATCCAATGCCGCCCGTGAAACGATCGTTGCTGCGCGTAAAATCGCCGCACGGCCACCATCGCGTCACCTTTGTCGAATTGTTCTTCGATCTCGTGTTTGTGTTCGCGATCACGCAGATTTCCCACACCATGCTGGCGCATTTCACGCCGCTCGGAATTCTGCAAACCGCGATTCTGATGCTCGCGGTGTGGTGGGTCTGGGTCTTCACATCCTGGATCACCAATTGGCTCGATCCCGACAAGACGCCGGTGCGCGTCATGCTGTTCGGCCTCATGCTCGCGGGCCTTCTGCTGTCGACGTCGATTCCAAAGGCGTTCGAGAGCAGGGGGCTGGCCTTTGCGCTGGCCTATGTGGTGATGCAGGTCGGACGCAGCGCGTTCTTTCTTGTCACATTGCCGAAGTCGGAAACGGGCCATCGCAGCAACTTCGTCAGAATTGTTGCGTGGTTCACAACCAGCGGCGCGATCTGGATTGCCGGCGGGCTCGCCGAGGGACAAGCGCGCCTCGCGCTCTGGATCGTCGCGCTTGGAATCGAATATCTGGGACCGTTGGTGCGGTTCTGGACGCCGGGACTTGGCGCGACGGTGTATCGCGACTGGCAGGTCGAAGGCGGCCACATGGCCGAACGCGCCGCGCTGTTCATCATTATCGCGCTCGGCGAATCCATCGTCATCACCGGCGCGACGTTCTCCGAAGCATCATGGACTGCGCCGGCGATTGCCGCCTTCGTCATCGCGATGCTCGGCAGCATCGCGATGTGGTGCATCTATTTTCACATCGGCGCGGAGGCCGGCTCCGAACATATTTCGGAAATGGAAGAGACCGGGCCACTGGCGCGGCTGGCCTACACCTATTTGCATCTGATTATTGTCGCAGGCATCGTCGTCAGCGCAGTGGGCGATGAATTGCTGCTGGCGCATCCCGACGGTCATTCGGGCGTCAAGGAAATCATCGGCATCGTTGGCGGCGCGCTGATCTACCTCGTCGGCGTTATCCTGTTCAAGCACACCATTCACGGGCGCTTTCAGCTTTCGCATCTCGTCGGGATAGCGTTGCTCGTGTTGTCGATTCCGCTCGCGCCGAACCTGTCGCCGCTTGCGTTCGGCGCGCTCACGTCCGTCATTCTGATGATTGTCGCGGGATGGGAGGCGTGGTCCCTTCGCAGTAAGACGCCCATCGATCCGGAAATCGAAAAGTCTTAAACCACAGCCTTCAGCGCGTGGACCGAAAACATTCCGTCGGCGTCGGTCCAAGACGCCTGCGGCGTCCAGCCTGCGCCGCGCGCCAACGCCGCGAAGCGATCGAGGCTGTATTTGTAGCTGCTTTCGGTGTGAATGCTTTCTCCGGCACGGAATGCATACGAATGTCCGAGCACCCGCACGCTCTGCGCCTTCCTGGCGACGAGATGCATCTCGATGCGGTGCCGCTCGCGGTTGTAGATCGCGCGATGAATGAATCCCGGAACATCGAAATTCCCGCCGAGTTCGCGGTTGATGCGCACCAGCACGTTCGAGTTGAATTTGCCGGTGACGCCGGCTGCATCGTTGTAGGCGTCATGCAGCACGCGTTCGTCTTTCTCAAGATCGACGCCGATGATGAGCGTTGCGCCGTCGCCGAGAATGTCGCGTGCGCTTTTCAGGAAAGCGCAGGCCTCATGCGGATCGAAATTGCCGATGGTCGAGCCGGGAAAGAAGCCGACCTTCGGCATATCCTTCACCTCGGCGGGCAGCGCGAACGGCTTGGTGAAATCCGCCGTTACCGGATAGACGGCAAGGTGCGGAAAATCTTTTCGCAGCCCGTCGGCCTGCTCGTTGAGAAAATCGCCTGAAATATCGACAGGCACATAGGCACCGAACGAACACTGATGAAGCATCAGGCGCACTTTGGTCGTCGCGCCTGCGCCGAATTCGACCAGCGCCGCGCCTTGCGGCACGCCAGCTGCGATGTCAGTGCCGCGGTCGCGCAAAATGCGCAGTTCAGTGCGCGTCGGATAATACTCCGGCAACAGCGTGATCTGCTCGAACAGCTTTGAGCCTGCCTCGTCATAGAAATATTGCGGCGGCAGCTGCTTGGGGTGCTGCGACAGCCCGATGGCGACATCCTCGGCGAATGCCGCATTTGTGTCATCGAGCAGGGTCGCCCCGGCCTTCACATGAACATTCATGGCGGTCTCGTGCTTTCGAGGTCAGAGCGAATAGTCGGCGAGCCGCAGGCCGGTATATTGCCAGCGGTGATGGGGATAAAAGAAATTCCGATATGTAATACGGCTGTGGCCGTCAGGAGTTGCAAGCGACGATCCGCGCAGCACCAATTGATTGACCATGAACTTGCCATTGTATTCGCCGAGCGCGCCTTCGATGGCACGGTAGCCCGGATAAGGTGAGTATGAACTGCGTGTCCATTGCCACGCGATGCCGAAGGCGTCGTTGAGATGGCCCGCGCGCGCGGCGACTTCCCATTCAGCCTCGGTCGGCAGATGCTTTCCGCTCCAGCGCGCAAACGCGTCCGCCTCGTAATAGCTGACATGGGAGACGGGCGCGGCCAGATTGATGTCCTGCAAGCCGCCGAGCGTCATGATCTTCCAGTTGCCGTTGATCTTGCGCCAGTGACCCGGTGCTTCCCATCCCTCGTTGGTCGCGGTGGCATGGCCGTCCATTAGCCAGAGCGTCGGCGTCGTGTAGCCGCCGGCTTCCATGAAGGCGAGCCACTCGGCGTTGGTGACAAGATTGCGCGCCATCTTCACGGGACCGACGAGCGCGCGATGCGCAGGCTTCTCATTGTCGAAGTGAAACGTCTCGCTCTGATGACCGATGGTGTGGATGCCTTCGGTCAGCGTGACCCATTCGTCATCATCGCGCGTGGATTTCGGAAAGCGCCATTGCGGATCGTAGGCGGGCGGAATCGGATTCTGCGCGAACGCATGCAGAATGTCGGTGAGCATTAACTCCTGATGCTGCTGCTCGTGGTTGAGGCCGACTTCGATCAGCGGCTCGAGCGATTTCAGCTTCGCCTCGTCGGCTTCGCTCAGGAATTTCGCCACCGCCGCATCGACATGTTTGCGATAGGCGGTGACTTCATCGGCGCCGGGGCGGGTGAGATGTCCGCGCTGGGCGCGCGCATGTCGAGGTCCGGCGCTGACATAGTAGGAATTAAAGATGTAGGCGTAGTCGGGATGGAAGGGCGTATAGCCGGGGCTGTGTTCGCCGAGCAGAAATTGCTCCCAGAACCAGGTGACGTGCGCGCGATGCCATTTGATCGGGCTCGCGTCCGGCATCGACTGCACGACCTGATCCTCAGGCGACAGGGGTGCCGCGCGGCGCTCGGTTTCGTCCCGGACGGTGCGATACGCGCCCAGCAGCCGCTGGGACAATGCGCTGTGTGATTCGATGGAGTTGGGGGCGGGAGCCGTGGCGGGCGTCTTCGGAAGGGCAGCCTGGTTCGTCACGACGATCTCCGCTTCTGGAGAGAACGATGCTTCGGGGAATCCGTTCCGAAGCAGGGTCGTTCCTAAATAGGGCCTTCCTGAGAATATAAAAGGCATCCCCGGCCTTGATTTGGATACGCGGCGGCTATGGCTGCTGTTACGTTGCCCGGCGTGGCGGTGGGAAAGCATGGCACCCCCTCGCCAATTTGATTGGGATGGGGAACTGTTTCAGGCTACATATATGGCCGAAATGACGGTCGGATCGGCAATCCGGCCTCCCGCAGGCGAACGGCCCGCGCAGCGATCCAAAGGGACTGAGCGATGAGCATCGAGCAATTCATTGAGAACGAAGTGAAGTCGAACGACGTGGTGCTTTTCATGAAGGGTACGCCGCAGTTTCCGCAGTGCGGATTTTCCGGTCAGGTCGTCCAGATCCTCGATCATGTCGGCGCGCCCTACAAAGGGCTGAACGTGCTCGAATCGTCCGAACTTCGCGACGGCATCAAAATCTATTCGAACTGGCCGACCATTCCCCAGCTCTACGTGAAGGGTGAATTCATCGGCGGCTGCGACATCATCCGCGAAATGTTTCAGGCCGGCGAATTGCAGCAGCTGCTCGCCGACAAGGGCGTCGCCGTTCAGCAGGCGGCCGGCTGACCCAGGGTTTCAACTGAATTGGATTGTTCGGGCAGGCCTTTGGTCTGCCCGAATGCGTTTAGGCTTTTGACACGATCTGGCGAACCGCCGAAATCGTCTCCTCGATCATCGCTGCCGTCACGTCCAGATGCGTGCAGGCGCGGATGCGATGGTCGAGCGCGCCGGTGAGAATGCCGTGCGCATCCAGTTCGGAAATCATGCGCTTTGTATCGACGCCGCTCTTGGATGGATCGAAAAACACGAGGTTGGTCTGCGGCTGGTTCACGTCGACGCCGGGAATTTGCGCAAGGCCTCGTGCGAGCGCGCGTGCATTGGTGTGATCGTCCTTGAGGCGTTCGACGTGATGATCGAGCGTGTAGATGCAGGCGGCGGCATTCATCCCGCTCTGGCGCATCGCGCCGCCGAGCCGCTGTTTCCAGCGCCAGACCTCGCCGATGAATTCGTTTGAGCCTGCGATCACGGCGCCGACCGGCGCGCCGAGGCCTTTGCTGAAATCGATCCAGACCGAATCCCAGCCGTCGGCATAGTCTTTCGCTGAAACGCCACTGGCGACGACGGCGTTCATCAGCCGCGCTCCGTCCATGTGGGTAACGAGACCGTTCGCCCTCGCGACTTTAACGATCTCATCGAGATCGGCTTTTTTCCACACCGTTCCGCCGCCGATATTCGAGGTCTGCTCGACGGTGACGACGCGTTGCGGCGCGGAGTAGCGGTTCGGCGCAACAATGGCCGCGCGAAGCGTCTGCGGCGAGAACATGCCGTCCTCGCCTGCAAGCGGCGTGATCTGGAATCCGCCGAGCGCGGCATGCGCGCCGCCTTCGCGGGTGTTCATATGCGCGGAGGGGTGCGCAAGGATTTCATCGCCGGGCCTGCAATGCACCAGTGTTGCGGCGATGTTGCACATCGTGCCCGACGGCATGAAGACCGCCGCTGTTTTGCCGAGCAGCGTAGCCACGCGCCCACATAGTTCATTGGTCGTCGGGTCGTCGCCGATCTGCTCGTCACCCACTTTCGCGCGCATCATCGCCTCGCGCATGCCGGGCGTCGGCCGCGTCTGCGTGTCCGACAACAGATTGATGCGGATCGGCGGCGATTTCGGATCGCGCGGAGCGGGGGTCATACTCATATTGTGCGGTCCCTGAGCGGCGGCGCTTGCGCGGGAAAGTGCTTTCGCTAGAGTTTCGCCTACGTGTGTTTTTTCGATGGATCAAGGATTTTGTTGTGCTGTCCGATTTGAGACTTGCGAAACGGGTTTTTGGCTGCTGCACGTTTGCGTTTTTGCTGTCGATTGGGGGCGCAGCTGCTGCGCCGCTCAGTAAGACCGAGCCCGACAAAGCCGGATTTTCGAGCGAGCGCCTGTCACGCATCACGGCCTATCTGGAGCGCGAAATCGCGCTTAAGCGAATTCCCGGCGCAATCGTCGTGATCCGCCGCCACGGCAAGACCGCCTATTACGAAGGATTCGGCACGCGCGATCCCGCGACCGGCGCGCCGATGACGCCGGATACGATCTTCACGCTTTTCTCGATGACGAAACCGATCACGTCGGTGGCGGCGATGATGCTAGTCGAGGAGGGCAAGCTCGCGCTCGATGCCGAGGTCGGCCAATACGTTCCGGCATTCTATCATGTGAAAGTCGGCGTCGAAAAAGCCGGCGCCGACGGCAAGCCGGAATTGAATCTGGTCGCGCCGAACAGGCCGATGCTGATCCACGACCTGCTGCGGCAAGGTGCAGGCATCCCCTACGCGTCGCTGGCCTATGGTGTGGTCAAGAAGCCCTATGAGGACGCGAAGCTGACATCCGGCGATCTCTCCAATCAGGAGGTTGCGGAGCGCATTGCGTCGCTGCCGCTGATCGAACAACCCGGAGAGTATTGGGTCTACGGTCATGCGACCGATGTGCTCGGTGCAGTGATCGAGAAGGTTTCGGGGCAGACGCTTTATGAATTCGAGAAGTCGCGGCTGCTCGATCCGCTCGGCATGAAGAATACAAGTTTCTTCGTCACCGATTCCGCAAAGCAGGCCTTGCTGGCTGCGCCCAATGAGAGCGAAAAGTTCAGCCGCGATCCGCGCGTCGTTCAGAAATGGGAATCCGGCGGCGGCGGAATGGTGGCAGCGGCCGACGACTACGCACGCTTTCTTCAAATGCTGCTGAACGGCGGCGAACTCGACGGCAAGCGCATTCTTGGCCGCAAGACGGTCGAGTTCATGACCTCCAATCACATCGGACCTGCGTCGGGTGTGAAGCCGTGGGCGTATTATTTTCCGGGTGCGGGATACGGTTTTGGTCTCGGCGTTGCCGTGCGAACCGAGCCGGGCGTCAGTCACTGGCCGGGATCGGTCGGCGAATTCGAGTGGAGCGGCGGCAGCGGCGTCTATTTCCTCGCCGATCCGAAGGAAGACATGTTCGCCATCCTGATGATGCAGACGCAGACGCAGCGCGGGCGCATCCAGTCGGCGTTCAAGAGCATGGTCTACAGCGCGATGAAGTAGCCGCAAGCAAAAAGGCCGCCGGTGAGGGCGGCCTTTCCAATTCGATGCTGTCAGAAATCAGCGCGAATAGAATTCGACGATCAGATGCGGCTCCATCTGAACCGGGAACGGCACTTCCGAAAGGTTCGGAATGCGCGAGACCTTCGCGGTCTGCTTGCCGTGATCGACTTCGAGGAAATCCGGCACGTCGCGTTCGGCCAGCTGATTGGCTTCGAGAACGAACGTCAGCTGTTTGGACGATTCCTTGATCTCGATGACGTCGCCGACTTTCACCTTGTAGCTCGAAATGTTGACGCGCTTGCCGTTCACCTTGACGTGGCCGTGGTTGATGAACTGGCGGGCGGCGAACATGGTCGAGACGAACTTCGCGCGATACACGATGGTGTCGAGACGGCGCTCGAGCAGGCCGATCAGGTTTTCGCCCGAGTCGCCCTTCATGCGGGTCGCTTCGACGTAAATTGCGTAGAACTGGCGTTCTGAAATGTTGGCGTAATAGCCCTTCAGCTTCTGCTTGGCTTTCAGCTGCGTGCCGAAGTCGGAGAGCTTGCCTTTGCGGCGCTGGCCGTGCTGGCCGGGGCCGTATTCGCGCTTGTTGACGGGGCTCTTCGGGCGGCCCCAGATGTTCTGGCCCATACGGCGATCGATCTTGTACTTCGCCTCACTGCGCTTAGTCATCGCGTCCTCATTATTGAGTTTGAATGTTGAGGATCGCGCCCTCCTGCTGCACCGGGATGACCCAGTGCCGACAGACCTGCCTCATAAGCCTATGAGGACGATCACGGGTCGCGAAACGCAACGCGGGCCGTAAAACGGCCCGCGAGCAGAGGGTTCATAGGGCCCCAAGACCCCAAAGTCAAACGATTCAGGGCCGTTTTCGGGCCTATTTCGGGGCCGGCGAGGCGACTGGCTTGCCCTTTTCGACGATATAGGCGGCAATGACCTTGAAGCCGTCGGGGCCGGATTTCACGTCATGCGGCACGCCTGCGGGCACAGCGTAGGAATCGCCAGCTTTCAACTGCTGGTCGGGTTTGCCTTCCACAATCAGAGTTCCGCTTCCGGCCAGCACATAGCCGGTATCGACGCCCGGATGGGTGTGGCGGCCTGCGAGCACGTTCGGCACGATTTCAGCGACCGCAGTGACAATGTGATAGCCGGCCGGAAAATCCACGTCCTGAAGCGGCGTGCGCTTGATGTTGTTGGCTGCGGCAGGCGCCGGTGCCATCTTGTCCTGTGCCAGCGCGGTGCCACCGACGAGGGCTACGACTGACAGGCCGAGAACGATCTTCTTGAGCATATGTATCTCCCTTTTGCCGTCCTCTGCGGAACGGACCGCGCAGACGCTAGCAGCGGCTGTCGATTGTTGGAAGCACGCGCACGGGCCTGCCGCAGCGCACACTTTCTTCGACGCCGTGGAATAATCGGCTGTTCAGGCGAGGACACTCGCTCCGAAGAACGGCCCCAACGCTTTCGACAGTGTCGCAGACGGAGGCTCTCCGGACGTGAAGACGATCTGCGCGGCCTGCGGTTCGGATGTTGAGGGTGCGCCGAGCAGGTCGCTGACCCGCCGTGCGATCGCGGGAGCAGGGTCGATCCAGTCGACCGGCCAGGGCGCGAGTGCGATGAAGCGGTCCAGCAGCAGCGGATAATGCGTGCAGGCCAGCACCACCGTATCCGTGCGGGTGCCGCCATCGGCAAAGCACGGCGCGATCTCGGCGAGAATATCGCGGTCGTCGACACGCTCACCTTTAAGCGCGGCTTCCGCGAGGGCCGCGAGATTGCCCGCGCCGATCAGCTTCACATCGCAGCCCTGCGCGAAATCGGCGATCAGCTTTTTGGTGTATTCACGCTGCACGGTGCCTTTGGTGCCGAGAACCGACACGCGCCTGGTCCTCGACGATGCGCAGGCCGGCTTGATCGCAGGCACGGTGCCGACGAAGGGGAGATCGTAGGTGTCGCGAAGGCGATCCATCACCAGCGTCGAGGCGGTGTTGCACGCGATCACCGCGAGATTCGGATTGTGAGCCTCGATCAATTCCCCGATCAGCGGCACCACGCGCGCGACGATTTCCGCCTCGGTATGCTGGCCGTAGGGAAAATAGGCGTCGTCGGCGACATAGACGTAGCGCGCGCCGGGGCGCAGCTTGACGATCTCGCGCAGCACCGTGTTGCCGCCAAGGCCGGAATCGAACACCAGAATCGTCTCAGGCATAAGGGAATAAAACCCGATCCGGTTCGGTCATTCAATCGGGCTGATTAGAGCTATTCAAGATTACCGAAACAATCTGGAGGCGCCTTGCGCTTGTTGCGGCCGCGTGACTGTGGCTTTCGTATCGCGAAACCGATGGAACGGTGTGCGGATGTTGCGGAATACGAAAACGAGTTGGGGCAGTGTATCGCGTGGCTTTCACTGGGTACTCGGCATCCTCGTCATCGCGATGCTCGGCTACGGCTACTGGATGAATCATTTTGCCGCCCGGACGGATCGCTTCTTCCATCGCTCCATTCATGCCGACATCGGATATGTAATTCTGTCGCTGCTTGTTCTGCGGATCGTGTGGCGCATTTTCAATCCATCGCCTGATTTGCCGGTGGGGACGCCGCGATGGGAGCGCGTCGCCGCATGGGTCAATCATGCGGCGTTGTATCTGACGACAGTCATCGTCGCGATGCTCGGCTGGGCGCATTCGGGCGCACGCACGCCGGATTATGCGAGCTTCTTCGGGTGGTTCCGCGTGCCGCAGTTTACCGCGCCGGACAAGGCCGCCGCTCGCGCCTATGAAGAGAATCACGTCTGGGGTGCGTACATTCTGATGGCGCTGGTCGCGCTGCACATTCTCGCGGCGCTGTATCACTACTTCATCAGGCGCGACCGCGTCCTGATGCGAATGGCGGACGGCAGATCAGGTTGAGCCGAACACGCGTTTGAAGATCGTATCGACGTGTTTGAGGTGATAGCCGAGATCGAATTGTTCTTCGATTTCTTTGTCGCTGAGATATTTCTTCACGTCGGCGTCTTTTTTCAGCAGCGACAGGAAGTCGCCTTCGCCGCGCCACACCGGCATCGCATTGCGTTGCACGAGCCTGTAGGCGTCCTCGCGTGACGCGCCTTTTTGCGTGAGCGCGATCAGCACGCGCTGCGAATGGACGAGGCCGCCGAGCCGGTCGAGGTTCTTCTGCATGTTGGCCGGGTAGACCAGCAGTTTCTCGACAACGCCGGCGAGGCGATTGAGCGCGAAGTCGAGCGTCACCGTCGCGTCCGGTCCCATCATGCGTTCGGCGGAGGAGTGGGAAATATCGCGCTCGTGCCACAGCACGACGTTCTCCAGCGCGGGCGTCACGTAA
>JAFKKP010000151.1 GCA_017305515.1 Hyphomicrobiales bacterium | reverse complement strand
CACAACCGAACGCTTGCGGCGTTCCGTGGAATCCTCGACGCCCTGCATCGCCAGCAAAGCATCGATGCCGCCGGCGGCGCGCGGTGCCGTGACCGATCGCGTCTCGGTCGCCGTCTCGAAGTCGCCGAGCGAGAAACTCGACGAGCTGGCGCGTCGTGCGTTCGCCGAAGGCGACGCCAATGCTGCTCCGTTGGCTCCGTAGATTCGCATCGATCGAGTCTCGCCCCCTGCTCGCATCGAACAACCCCGCGAGCCCCGGGAACAAGGTCGCCCTTTATGGTTAACGCCGCGTAAACAACCCGGCAATTTGTGCCGATGCGGCAACTTCGCCGACGAAATTGCGATGCTTCACAATCGGCGAACTCGAAGAAATAGAAGCCTGCACAATGACTTACGCTTGTGAGCCGGCGTGGCACGGCTCTCGCATAGTTAATGGCGGACTAACCTCGTGGGGAGCACGAGGCGTGGGCCACAACGACCTCAGCGGGGAGCAGAGGATGTTTCGGATTTTTCGCACGGCCTGCATGGCGATCGTCATGCTGTCAGCGTCGTCGCCATTTTGCCAATCGGCTTACGCCATCTCGCGGATCAAAGATCTCGCGAACATCGAAGGCGTGCGCCAGAACCAGCTGATCGGCTACGGCCTCGTCGTCGGCCTTAACGGCACAGGCGACACTCTCAACAACATTCCTTTCACCAAACAATCCTTGCAAGCGATGCTTGAACGCATGGGCGTCAACATCCGTGGCGCGACAATCCGAACCGGAAACGTCGCCGCCGTCATGGTGACGGGCAACCTGCCGCCATTTGCCACGCAGGGCACGCGCATGGACATCACGGTGTCGGCGCTCGGCGATGCCAAGAGCCTCCAGGGCGGTACGCTGCTCGTCACTCCCCTGCTCGGCGCGGACGGCAACGTCTATGCGGTCGGACAGGGCTCGCTCACGATCAACGGCTTTTCGGCGGAAGGCCAGGCCGCAAGCGTGACCAAAGGCGTGCCGACCAATGGCCGCATTGCCAACGGCGCCCTTGTCGAGCGTGAAATCGAATTCGCGCTGAACCGGCTTCCCAACGTCCGCCTTGCGCTTCGTAACGGCGATTTCACGACGGCGAAGCGCATCGCCGCAGCAGTCAACGACTTCCTTGGCGCCAAATCCGCCGAGCCGGTCGATCCTTCGACGGTGCAGCTTACGATCCCCGGCGAGTTCAAAGGCAACGTCGTCGCCCTACTCACCGAGATCGAACAGCTTCAGGTCGAGCCGGATCAGACAGCAAAAATCATCATCGACGAACGCTCCGGAATCATCGTGATGGGACGCGACGTGCGCGTCTCGACGACGGCTGTCGCGCAGGGCAACCTCACCGTCACGATCTCCGAAAGTCCACAGGTCAGCCAGCCGCAACCCTTCTCGCGCGGCCGAACTGTGGTCACTCCGAGCACGCGCGTCGGCGTACAGGAAGACGGCAAGGAACTCGCGGTGGTGAAGGACGGCGTTTCGCTTCAGCAACTCGTCGACGGCCTCAACGGGCTCGGCATCGGGCCGCGCGATCTGATCGGCATTCTGCAAGCCATCAAGGCTGCGGGCGCGATCCAGGCCGACATCGAGGTGATGTGATGAACACTTCGCTGTATCCGATCAAAAGCGTCGCGCGCCCGGTCAGCAGCGGGCCTGACTTGGCGCTGACAGACGCTCTCAAGAAAGTTTCTCCGCAGGCGCAGCAAAAGGCCAAGACGCAGGCGCAGGACTTCGAGGCGATGTTCCTGAACACGATGTTCTCGCAGATGACGAGCGGCATTAAAGCTGATGGCCCGTTCGGCAACACGACCGGCACGGGTGTCTGGCGTTCAATGCTCACCGATCAATACGCCAAGAACTTCGCGGCGGCGGGCGGTGTCGGGATTTCGAAAGACGTGTATCGCACGCTCATTCTCCAGCAAGCCAACCGCAACAGTTAGGACTAAAGGGGTAACGCATGACACCGAACCAGCCTCAAGCGGCTTCGCCAGTTGCAGCAACTCCGGCCGATGCGCGTCATCTCGCTGAAAGCCTGATGCAGATCATGACATCGCTGCTTGGTATTGTTGAGCATGAGACCGAACTCGTGCGAGCCGGCAATGTTCGGGGGGCTATCGCGCTTGAAGCTGAAAAGACTGAAATATCCAGCCAGTACGTCAACGCGATTTCCAAACTGAAAGGCAGCCGCGACTATCTTGCAAAGTCGGCGCCGGATCTGCTGGCCGCCCTGCATCGGCATCACGATGTTTTCCGCTCGATGCTGCAAGTCAACCTGACGGTTCTGGCGACCGCCCATGCCGTGTCGGAAGGAATCGTGCGCGGCGTCAACGGCGAACTGCAACGGCGCAATCTGCCGAACGGCTATACGGCCGCCGGGCAACGCTCTATTCCCGGACCGCGCCAGGTCACGCCGTTGTCGGTGAGCCGTTCGCTTTAGCGACGGCCGAAGCGTGCGCAGGCAAGCGAAATTCCTGTCGTACCGACAATTTGAATCAAACCAGCACTGGCGTTTAAGCAACGCGTTCACGCGCGCGCTGCACTATCGGCATTGGAGGGTTGGGGTTTGACTCAAAGGAAGCCTGGAGGCTGCCGTGGGTACGGACTTCACCATCAAGCCGGTCGGGGGATCGGTCGCGCCGCCATTGGTCGAACCCGCTGCTGCGGGAACGAAAACGGCTGTGCAAACCGAACTGCCCGCGCACAAGACGGTGGCTGCTTCAGACGACGCGGTATCAGTCGCAAACAATCCGCAGGCTGATAATGATCGGCTGTCGCGTCAGGTCGTTATCGATCGCGCGGCCGCCGAAATCGTTTATCGAGTCGTCGACAACCGCACAGCCCTCGTCGTTCGCCAGTTTCCGGACGAAGCGCGATTGCGCGCAAGGGCCTATCTGCGCGCGCAGGACATCGTCCGGCAGGAAAAGGCTCACAAAAATACCGATTTGAAGGCTTAGAGCCGCAAAGACCTAACCCTGATTGGCGTAGGCCGTTTCAAGGGTTTGAGCGCCGGTCGCCGCATTGGTCATGACCGTCTTGATCTGCGCAACGCCGGCGCGGGTCAGCGTAAATTTAGAATCGCCAAACTTGAAGGAATTGTCCTTGATGAGGACGTCCTGATATTTGACCGTCGAGCCGCTCTGATAGCGGACCTTGGCGCGAAATCCGACGACATTCGAGACCTGGATCGTGAACTTGGTGTTGTTGGCGTAAGCGCCGCTCCACGTGCCTTCATAGCTTGGTGCATCTACAGGAACATACGGCGTCCTCGAATAGCTCACCATGCTACCCACGGTGGCGTAGTTCGAAGAGATAATGCTGTAGATGTCGGACACTCCGGCGTCCCCTGTTCGGTTACGCGCGGCCGGACAGACCCGCCGCGAGGTTGCAGTTGATGTCGATCAGTGGCTTCAACAACTCCGGCTTTGGACTAATCTGCATTTCCATCGTCTGGGTCATCACAAACGTGCCGATGTTGGCGATGTTCTGGCGAATTTCGATGGTCTGAGGATTATCGTCACTTGTGACTGCACTGAGTAGAATCGACCAGAGTTTTCGATTGAAAAGGACGGCCGAAGATACATCAATTTCAGGTTGGCCCCAGTTCGTGACAACATCCTGAAGCTTGTTGGCGGCTTTCAAGAGCGCCTGCGCCTCGATGTCCCGAGCGTTCGCACTCATCTGAGCAGTTTGTGCATAGGCCTTAGCGGCGTTGGTCATTCAAGTCCCCATCTGGATTTTTGAAAGGCCAATTTCTTTGGCTAGGATAAGGAACAGTAAAGCTCAGCAATTAAAATATGATTACCTCGCTGTCACTCGATCACTTCAAGCAAAAAGCGGCGGGATTTCCCCCGCCGCTTTTCTTCTTTGTTGCCCTGGCTGAGATCAGCGAAGAAGCTGAAGAACGCTCTGCTGCGACTGGTTCGCCAGAGCGAGTGCGGAAACCGCGATCGACTGACGAGTCGACAACGCCTGGCTGTTCGCCGCTGCCTGGTTGGTGTCGGCCAGCGTGAGGTTCGACGAACCGGTCTGCAGAACGTTGATCAGATTCTTCGAGAAGTCCTGACGGATCTGCACAACCGAAAGATTCGAACCCAGAGCCGAAGCCTGCGAACGAAGCGAGCTTGAAGCGGTGCCGAGCTTGGTGATGACCTTGTTGGCCGATCCGCTGTCAAGGAAGTCCGTACCCGAGGTCAGCGTAGCGAGGCCGAGGCCGGTGGCGCTGAACGTCACACCCGAGATGTTGAGGGTGGACTTACCGGTTTCGTTGAAGGTCAACTTCAGGTTGTCGCCGTTCAACAAGTTGATACCGTTGTACGACGAATCCTGCGCCGTCGTAGTGATCTGCGCGATAATGTTGTTGTACTGCGAAACAAGGTTCGCACGAGTAGCCTGCGAACCGGCGTCGGCAACAGGAGCAGTCGCGGTCAAGCTGGTGAACGCAGTACCGACGGTACCGGAGCTGCTGGACGCAACAGCACCGATTGTGGCCGAAGCAGCGTCGTTCGTCGTGGTGATGACGAGTTTGCCGGCGTTGTCGAGCGACGCCTGCAAATTGTTCGGAGCCAATGCCGCGTTGAACTGATCAAGCGTCTCGGAAGCGCCGAAGGTAATGCTAGTAGCCGTACCACCGCCTGTCGCAGCGATCGTCAGAGTGTCGCCCGACTTGATGCCGACGCCGTCCACGAGATTCGAAGCAGGGCCGACTGCGACTGCCGAGGTAACGGTTGATTTCGTCGAATAACCGACAGGCGCCTGAAGAACCTGTTGAGCAATCGACTTGGCGCTATCGACAAGCTTCTGCAACGAGGTGATGCCAGTGTTAGCAGCCTGCAGAACCTGCACGCCGTTGCCGATACCATCGAGGAGGTTGTTGATGTCGCTTGCGCGGCTGTCGAGTGACTGAGCGGTGAAGAAGTTAGTGGGGTTGTCGAGCGCCGAGTTGACCTTCTTGCCGGTGGCAAGGCGGTTCTGGGTGGTCGAAAGCAAATCTGCAGTCGACTGAAGCGACAGCAGGTTCTGGCGTACTGACGCCGAGAGAACGATATCAGACATTGGTCTACCTTTCTGGTGAAGAACGCAAAGTGTGTGAGCGCAACGCCAACTTCCATTGGCGCCTTTGCCCACATTGGAACCAACAGTCTAAAAAAGCATGAATCGGAACTGACCCCGGACATGCGAGTAGTTCTGCATTGAGGGGCCTTTTTGCAATTTCGTTGATTTGCCTGCGAATTTTCAGCGTCAGCAGTTTGCACGTCACCGCAAAATTTACGCCGCGTTAACCATGATGGGAAAGGATCGTCATCAACACCGAAACAATTTGAAACTATTGCCCGCCCGGAGAATGCAGATGGCGCTGAAGGTCGAACTCAAGCCGAACGAACGCATCATCATCGGCTCGTGCGTCATCACGAATACGGAGCAGCGCGCCAAGCTGCTCATCGAGGGCGAGAAAATTCCGATCCTTCGCGAGAAAGACATTCTCACACCGGCAACTGCGGACACGCCGGCCAAGCTGCTCTACCTGGCCGTCCAGCTGATGTACATTTCCGACGATCCGCAGGAGCATCACC
>JAFKKP010000150.1 GCA_017305515.1 Hyphomicrobiales bacterium | reverse complement strand
GCGTTTCGCGGCGCGCGGCGGCGGAGGAATCATCGCGCGCGGAGCCTCGCGCATCATCGGCGGGCCGGGAGGCCCGTAGATCGTGCCGAGCTCGTCGTCGAACCGCGCGTTGACGGCCATCGCCGGAACGAAGCGAATGATCGCGCCGGTGCGCGCGTCCACGATAGCGCGCCCGTCATCGCCGCGCGGATTGATGACCGACACCGTGTAGACCCAGCCGCGCCGGTTGATCTGGCCGAGCAGCGAATAGCCGGTCGAGCGCAGCATGCGGGCGATTTCCGGCGGCGGCACCGCCGGACCCTCGACAGGCTCCGCGAACCGCGCCGGAGGCATCGCGGCGAAGGGTCCGCGCGGATAGGCGAAGCGCGGGCGCGGCAGAGGCGGCGGCGGGCCGATGTCGTCGTCGACATTCACGTCGACATTGACCTCCGGCATCCGGATGTCGCCGACCATCGGCAGGTCGTCGGCGGCCTTCGGCTGCGAAATCGGCCCCGCGATGAAAAAAACCGCCGCTGTGACCGTCGCTCCACAGCACCGGATCGCTCTCGACATGAAATGCATCTGCATCGCTCCCTGCCTCTGTCCGCGATGATCGCGGGACGGCTAAAACGCGAGCGGTAGGGTCGTTTTGGAATTGGGCGGGGCTTAGACGATCCTTGGGCGCGGCTCGGGCCGGACGGCGGCGGGTTTGCCACAAATGCGAGGCTGGGGTGAGCGGCCCGCCGGGGACTCACCTGCGCTTGTGTGCTAGGAAAAAACTTGGCAGTCTGGGCGGTAGGACAGTATTACTGTCGTAATTTCCGGGGTCGCCCGGCACAGCGTTTGCACCGCTGAATACGAATGAAGGCCTGAGGCTGCCAGAACGGCGACTGCGGGCCTTAGATTTCTTAAGCTGGGCTCGTTTTGTGCGAGCGGTGGCCCCAAAATCCGCGTTCGGATTTTTTCAGAGGGTGCCGCGACCGTCCAAAGTGCGGCCAAAAAGGGCGACGTTAGAATGCCTCTATGAGGCTTGGGGTAGTGGTCGATGAGTGGGTTCGAGTTCGAGCGTGACGAAGCCGAGATGGGTGCGCAGGCAACCCCCGCTTTGACTCAACCCGAACCAGCTCAAGAGTGGACCTACCGCCCGCCCGCGCACGGTCTTTACGATCCCTCGCTCGAAAAAGATTCCTGCGGCGTCGGCTTCATCGCCAACATCAAAGGCAAGAAGTCGCATCAGATCGTCTCCGACGCGATCGCCATTCTCTGCAATCTCGAACATCGCGGCGCAGTCGGTGCCGACCCGCGCGCCGGCGACGGCGCGGGCATTCTCGTGCAAATCCCCCACGCCTTCTTCGCGCGCAAGGCGAAGGACGCGGGCTTCACGCTGCCCAATCCCGGCGAATACGCCGTCGGCGCGCTGTTCATGCCGCGCGACAAGTCGTGGCGCAAAATCATCCAGAGCATCTTCGCCGACGAGATGGAAGCTGAAGGCCTCAAGCTGCTCGGCTGGCGCGACGTGCCGACCGACAACAAGTCGCTTGGCGAGACCGTCAAGCCGACCGAACCGCATTGCATGCAGGTGTTCATCGGGCGCGGCAAGGAGATCAAGAGCGAGGACGATTTCGAGCGCAAGCTCTACATCCTTCGTAAGTCGATCTCGCAGGCCATCTATCAGCGCCGCGACCGTGGCCTCGCCGGTTATTATCCTGCGTCGCTGTCGTGCCGCACCGTCGTCTACAAGGGCATGTTCCTCGCCGACCAGCTCGGCAAATACTATCCCGACCTGCACGAGAAGGATTTCGAATCCGCGCTCGCGCTGGTACATCAGCGTTTCTCGACCAATACGTTCCCGGCGTGGTCGCTCGCGCATCCCTACCGGATGATCGCGCATAACGGCGAAATCAACACGCTGCGCGGCAACGTCAACTGGATGGCGGCGCGTCAGGCGTCGGTGCATTCCAAGCTCTACGGCAAGGACATCAGCCGTCTCTGGCCGATCTCGTATGAAGGCCAGTCCGACACCGCCTGCTTCGACAACGCGCTCGAATTCCTCGTGCAGGGCGGCTACTCGATGGCGCACGCCATGATGATGCTCGTGCCGGAGGCCTGGGCGGGCAATCCGCTGATGGATGAAAATCGTCGCGCGTTTTACGAATATCACGCAGCCCTGATGGAGCCGTGGGACGGCCCCGCCGCGCTTGCCTTTACCGACGGCAAGCAGATCGGTGCGACGCTGGATCGTAACGGACTGCGCCCGGCCCGCTATCTCGTCACGAAAGATGACCGCATCGTGATGGCGTCCGAAATGGGCACGATCGCGATTCCCGAAGACCAGATCGTCACCAAATGGCGCCTGCAGCCGGGCAAGATGCTGCTCGTCGATCTTGAAGAAGGCCGCCTCATTCCCGACGACGAGATCAAGGCGCAGTTGGCCAAGAGTCATCCGTATCGCGAATGGCTGAGCGGCACGCAGATCGTGCTGGAAGAAATCAAGGATGTGCCCGCCAAGGCGATGCGCTCCAATCTGTCGCTGCTCGATCGCCAGCAGGCGTTCGGCTATAGCCAGGAAGACGTTCAGATCCTGATGACGCCGATGGCGTCGACCGGCGAAGAAGCGGCCGGCTCGATGGGCAACGACACGCCGCTGTCGGCGCTGTCGAACAAGCCGAAGTCGCTGTTCACCTATTTCAAGCAGAACTTCGCGCAGGTGACGAATCCGCCGATCGATCCGATCCGCGAGGAACTCGTGATGTCGCTGGTATCGATCATCGGCCCGCGTCCGAATTTGTTCGACATCGACGGCCAGTCGCAGACCAAGCGCCTCGAAGTGCGCCAGCCGATCCTGACCGACGGCGACATGGAGAAGATCCGCTCCATCGCCGACGTCGCCGACAATCATTTCAAGTCGCGCGAACTCGACACCACTTTCCATGCGGGACTTGGCGCGGCCGGACTCGAGCAGGTTCTAGAAGAGCTTTGCGCGCGCGCCGAATCCGCCGTGCGCGACGGCGTCAATATTATTATTCTTTCGGACCGCGCCGCAGGAAGCGACCGCATTCCGATTCCGGCGCTGCTGGCGACCGCAGCCGTTCACCACCATCTCATCCGCACGGGACTTCGCACCTCCGTCGGCCTTGTTGTGGAGTCGGGCGAGCCGCGCGAAGTGCATCACTTCGCTTGCCTCGCGGGCTACGGCGCCGAAGCAATCAATCCGTATCTCGCCTTCGAATCCATCATCGCGATGAAGGATCAACTGCCTGCAAAGCTGGACGACAAGGAAATCGTCAAGCGTTACATCAAGTCGATCGGCAAGGGATTGCTGAAGGTGATGTCCAAGATGGGCATCTCGACCTATCAGTCCTATTGCGGCGCGCAGATTTTCGACGCGGTCGGCCTGAAGGCGGATTTCATCGCCAAATATTTCGTCGGCACACACACGCGCATCGAAGGCGTCGGCCTTGCCGAAATCGCGGAAGAAACCGCGCGCCGTCATGCGGAGGCCTTTGGCGACTCGCCGGTTTACAAGAACGCGCTCGATGTCGGCGGCGAATACGCCTACCGCACGCGCGGCGAAGATCATGCATGGACCGCAGAATCCGTGTCGCTGTTGCAGCACGCCGCGCGCGGAAATTCGCAGGAACGCTATCGCTCCTTCGCGAAGATCCTCAACGAGCAGTCCGAACGCCTTTTGACGCTGCGCGGGCTGTTTCGTGTGAAGACCGCCGAAGACGAGAAGCGCAAGCCCGTGCCGCTCGATCAGGTCGAACCGGCGAAGGATATCGTCAAGCGTTTCGCCACCGGCGCGATGTCGTTCGGCTCGATCTCGCGCGAGGCGCACACCACGCTCGCGATCGCGATGAATCGCATCGGCGGCAAGTCGAACACCGGCGAAGGCGGCGAGGAAGCGGATCGCTTCAAACCGCTGCCGAACGGTGACTCATTGCGCTCGGCGATCAAGCAGGTCGCATCGGGCCGTTTCGGCGTCACCACGGAGTATCTCGTCAACTCCGACATGATGCAGATCAAGATGGCGCAGGGTGCCAAGCCCGGCGAAGGCGGACAGTTGCCGGGCCACAAGGTCGACGCGACGATTGCCAAGGTGCGCCATTCGACACCGGGCGTCGGCCTCATCTCGCCGCCGCCGCATCACGATATTTACTCCATCGAAGACCTCGCGCAGCTGATCTACGATTTGAAGAACGTCAATCCGGATGGCGCGGTCTCTGTGAAGCTCGTCTCCGAAATCGGCGTCGGCACGGTTGCCGCGGGCGTCGCGAAGGCGCGCGCGGATCACGTCACCATCGCGGGCTTCGAGGGCGGCACCGGCGCGTCGCCGCTGACCTCGATCAAGCACGCGGGTTCGCCGTGGGAAATCGGTCTTGCCGAAACGCATCAAACTCTGGTGCGCGAGCGTCTGCGTTCGCGCATCGTCGTGCAGGTGGACGGCGGATTTAGAACGGGCCGCGACGTCGTGATCGGTGCGCTACTCGGTGCCGACGAATTCGGTTTTGCCACAGCACCTTTGATCGCGGCGGGCTGCATCATGATGCGCAAGTGTCATTTGAATACCTGCCCGGTCGGCGTCGCGACGCAGGACCCGGTGCTGCGCAAGCGTTTCACCGGCCAGCCCGAACACGTCATCAATTATTTCTTCTTCGTCGCCGAGGAAGTGCGCGAGATCATGGCCACGCTTGGTTATCGCAAGTTCGAGGAGATGGTGGGCCAGACCCAGATGCTCGACCAGTCGAAGCTCGTCTCGCACTGGAAGGCGAAGGGCCTCGATTTCTCAAAACTGTTCGTCAAGCAGCCGGCGCTGCCGGGCCAGAAAATTTTCCACGCCGAAGCGCAGAATCATCACCTGGAGAAAGTGCTCGATCGAAAGCTCATCAAGGACGCGCAGGCGGCTATCGATCGCGGCGCGCCGGTGAAGATCGAAGCCGAAATCCACAACACCGACCGCAGCGCGGGCGCGATGCTGTCGGGCGCGGTGGCGAAGGCTTACGGCCATAACGGCCTGCCGCTCGACACCATTCATGTGTCGCTGAAGGGCACCGCAGGGCAAGCGTTCGGCGCGTGGCTTGCGCGCGGCGTCACCTTCGATCTCGAAGGCGAAGGCAACGACTATGTCGGCAAGGGCCTGTCGGGCGGGCGCATCATCGTGCGGCCTCCGAAGAATTCCGGAATCGTGCCGGAAGACTCCATCATTGTCGGCAACACCGTGATGTACGGCGCCATCGAGGGCGAATGTTACTTCCAGGGCGTCGCGGGCGAACGCTTCGCCGTGCGCAACTCCGGTGCGGTCGCCGTCGTCGAAGGCGCGGGCGATCACTGTTGTGAGTATATGACCGGCGGCATCGTCGCCGTGCTCGGCAAGACCGGGCGCAACTTCGCGGCCGGCATGTCGGGCGGCATCGCTTACGTGCTCGACGAGGACAACACGTTCGACAAACGCTGCAACATGGCGATGGTCGAGCTTGAGCCGGTCGTGTCGGAAGAAATGGTCAACGAAACCGCGTTCGGCATGCAGAACGATCTGGAAGCGCACGGGCGCGTCGACGTGTTCAGGAATCTGCTCGGCGAGGACGTCGCGCGCCTGCATGTCCTGATCTCG
>JAFKKP010000149.1 GCA_017305515.1 Hyphomicrobiales bacterium | reverse complement strand
GTCATATCGGCGTGACATAACCGTGCAGCTTTCTCCAAGGGTGTTTCGATGAACGGTCTTGATCGTTGGTACCACTGCATCCAGTCGCGCGATCACGCAGCACTTTGGGATTTGTTGCATCCCGATGCGGTGTTCGAGAGTCCTGTCGTTCACACGCCGCAGCGCGGACGTGAAAAGACATTTGCCTATCTCAAAAGTGCAGAGGATGTGCTCGGCGGTCCCGGCTTCCGCTACCTGAATGAGTGGCGCAGCAAAAACTCCGCCGTGCTGGAATTCGAAAACGAGATCGATGGCATCACATTGAACGGCGTCGACATGATCACGTTCGACGACGACGGCCGCATCACGCATTTCAAGGTGATGGTACGGCCCCTGAAAGCGATCAACCTGCTTCACCGCTTGATGGGCGAACAACTCGCCCATCTTGCTTCCGCTCAGAACTGAGAGATTCCGATGACGATTTACAAAGCCCCCGTTGAAGATGTGAGCTTCCTTCTCAACGACGTGTTCCAGATCGACAAATACAACAACCTTCCGGGCTTCGCCGATGCGTCTGCTGATGTCCGCGAGGCGATCATCGACGAGGCTGCAAAACTGAGCGAGGAAGTTCTGCATCCGCTCAACAGCGTCGGCGACATCGAAGGCTGCACGCGTCACGACGACGGTCGTGTGACGACGCCGAAAGGCTTCAAGGACGCCTGGAAACAGCTCGGCGAAGGCGGCTGGCTTGGTCTTGTCGGCCCCACGCAATATGGCGGGCAGGGGCTTCCGGTGACGCTGGCGCAGCCGGTCAACGAATTCATGATGTCCGCCAACATGGCGTTCTCGATGTATCCGGGGCTGACGCAAGGCGCGATGGCAGCACTTCTCGTTCACGGCAGCGACGAACAAAAGAACACGTTCGTTCCAAACATGATCGCCGGCAAATGGACCGGCACGATGAATCTCACCGAACCGCAATGCGGCACCGATCTCGGGTTGATGCGCACCAAAGCTGTGAAGCAGGCTGACGGCACCTACAAGATCACCGGCACGAAGATTTTCATTTCCGGCGGCGAGCAGGATTTGTCGGAAAACATCGTTCACCTCGTGCTCGCGCGCATCGAAGGTGCGCCCGCGGGCATCAAGGGCGTGTCGCTGTTCGTCGTGCCGAAAATGAAGCTCGACGGGAACGGCGCGGTGACCAGCGAGCAGAACGGTGTGTCGTGCGGCTCCATCGAGCACAAGATGGGCATTCACGGCAACTCGACCTGCGTTTTGAATTTCGACAACGCCGTCGGCACGCTCGTCGGTGGTGAAAATAAAGGCATGCAAGCGATGTTCGTGATGATGAACGAGGCGCGTCTCGGCGTCGGCGTTCAGGGTCTCGCGCAATCCGAAGTCGCCTATCAGAATGCCGCGGCCTACGCGAAGGATCGCCTTCAAGGCCGTTCGCTGACCGGTGTGAAATCGCCCGACAAGGCGGCCGATCCGATCATCGTGCACCCGGACATTCGCCGCACGCTGATGACGATCCGCGCCTTCAACGAGGCTGCGCGTGCGCTTGTGGTGTGGACCTCTCTGAAAAGCGATCTCGCGCATCGCTCCAGCGATCCGAAGGAACGCCAGGAAGCCGACGATCACATGGGTCTTCTGACGCCGGTGGTGAAAGGCATGCTGACCGATGTCGGTTTCGCCAACGCGGTCGCCGCCCAGCAGGTTTACGGCGGCCATGGCTACATTCAGGAAACCGGCGTCGAACAGTTCGTGCGCGATGCCCGCATTTCGATGATCTATGAAGGCGCGAACGGCATTCAGGCGCTTGATCTTGTCGGCCGCAAGCTGCCGAAGGATGGTGGACGCGCGCTGACCGCGTTCTTCAATGAGGTCACTGCATTCGCGAAGGACAACGCGGCGGATGAATCGATGAAGGCGTTTCTCGCGCCGCTGAGCGCCGCCGTGCAGGATTTGCAGAAGGCCACGATGTGGCTGATGCAGAATGGCCTGAAGAATCCGGACAATGCCGGTGCTGCATCCACTGACTACCTGCATCTGCTCGGACTCGTGACGCTCGGCTACATGTGGGCGAAGATGGCGAAGGTTGCGCAGGACAAGCTCGCAAGTTCAGGCGAGCAGCCCTATCTGAAGTCCAAGCTCGTGACAGGCAAGTTTTTTATGGAGCGGATGCTGCCGGAAACTGCGTTGCGTCTTGCGCGCATTCAGACCGGCGCGGGTTCGATGATGGAATTGCCGGCGGAAGCATTCTGATTTCGAGGCGCATGTCAGCTCTGTGCTGGACATGCGCCCGTTTCGGGATTTGATGAACGGGAAGGCCGGTTCCATCCGGCACGCAGGTTGAAACCAATACTTTGCAAGGAGGCTTCGATGCCTGAAGCATTTATCTACGATCACGTCCGCACGCCACGCGGCAAAGGCAAGTCCGACGGTTCGCTGCACGAAGTCACGGCGCTTGCGCTGGCGACTGTGCCGCTGAAGGCGCTCAAGGAGCGCAACAATCTTGCCTCCAACGCCATCGACGACGTAGTGCTCGGCGTGGTCGATCCGGTCGGCGAGGCGGGCGGCGACATTGCGCGCTTCGCGGCGATGAATGCGGGCTTCGACACGTCGGTGCCGGGCGTGCAGATCAATCGGTTCTGTGCATCGGGTCTCGATGCCGTGAACTTCGCGGCCGCGCAGGTGATGTCCGGCCAGCATGAAATGACGATCGGCGGTGGTGCAGAATCGATGAGCCGCGTCGGCATCATGTCTTCGGGCGCGGCCTGGCCTATGGACCCTTCGATGGCGGTGCCGTGCTATTTCATGCCGCAGGGCGTCGCGGCTGATCTGATCGCGACCAAATATGGCTTCTCGCGCGACGACGTCGACGGCTATGCGGTCGAGAGCCAGAAGCGCGCGGATACTGCGTGGAAAGAAGGCCGCTTCAAGAATTCCGTCGTGCCGGTAAAGGACATCAATGGCATTACGATCTTGGACAAGGACGAACATATGCGTCCGGGCACCACCATGCAGTCGCTCGGTCAGTTGCAGGCATCGTTCGCCGCGATGGGCGCGATGGGTGGCTTCGATGCGGTTGCTGCGCAGGCGCATCCTGAAATCGAGGCTGTGAACTACGTCCATCACGCCGGAAATTCATCCGGCATCGTCGATGGCGCGGGCGCCGTGCTGATCGGCAATGCCGAAGGCGGCAAGAAGCGCGGATTGAAACCGCGCGCGAAGATTCGTGCTTTCGCGAATATCGGCTCCGAGCCGGCGATGATGCTGACGGGCCCGGTCGACGTGACCAAGAAGTTACTCGAACGCTCCGGCATGAAGCTGTCGGACATCGATCTGTTCGAGTTGAACGAAGCGTTCGCCTCGGTCGTGCTGCGCTACATCCAAGCGTTCAACATCGATACCGCCAAGATCAACGTCAACGGCGGCGCGATTGCGATGGGCCATCCGCTCGGCGCGACCGGCGCGATGATCCTCGGCACGGTGCTCGATGAACTCGAGCGCACCAATAAGAACACCGCTCTCGTCACGCTGTGCATCGGCGGCGTCATGGGCACGGCAACGATCATCGAGCGCGTGTAAGGGGCATCACATGGCGTACAAGAATTTCAAGGTTGAAATCGATTCCGACGGCATCGCGCTCGTCACTTGGGATATTCCCGGCAAGCCGATGAACGTCATCGACGAGACTTCGGGCACCGAACTCGCAGCCATCGTCAAGGAAACCTCCGAGAACGCCACCGTCAAAGGCGTCGTCATCACCTCGGCGAAGGAAGCGTTCTGCGCGGGCGCGGATCTGACCATGCTCACTGGGATGAATCAGGCCTACGTCGAAATGCTGAAATCGAAGGGCGAGGAAGCTGCAAGCAAATTCGTGTTCGACAATGTGCGTGAATTGTCGCTGACGCTTCGCAACATTGAAACGAGCGGCAAGCCTTGGGTCGCAGCGATCAACGGCCTCGCGCTCGGCGGCGGCTTTGAAATCACGCTCGCATGTCACTATCGCGTGGCGGCGGACAATCCGAAGACGCGTCTTGGTCTTCCCGAAATCAAGGTCGGTCTGTTTCCGGGCGGCGGCGGCACGCAGCGCCTGCCGCGCATGATGCAGCCGATGGATGCCGTGCAAATGCTCATCAAGGGCGATGCCATCGACGTCAATAAAGCCAAGGGATACGGCATCGTCGGCGCTGTCGTCCCGCAGGCCGATCTCATCAAGACCGCGAAAGAGTGGATCAAGGCCGGCGGCAAGGCCGTCGCGCCGTGGGACGAAAAAGGCTTCAAGCTGCCGGGCGGCCCGGTCTACTCGAAGGGCGGCATGCAGTTCTTCCCGCCTGCGAACGCGATTCTGCGCCGTGAGACCTACGACAATTATCCCGCTGCACGCGCGATCATGCAGTGCGTGTACGAAGGCTTGCAGTTGCCGATGGACGCGGCGTTGCGCGTCGAGTCGCGCTACTTCTCGAAGATCCTGCGCTCGAAAGAAGCGGCAGCAATGATCCGCTCGCTGTTTGTGTCGATGGGCGAACTTAACAAGGGCGCACGCCGCCCGACGAACGTGCCGCCGACCAAGGTGAAGAAACTCGCCGTCATCGGCGCGGGCTTCATGGGCGCAAGCGTCGGTTTCGTTTCGGCGCAAGCGGGCATCGATGTCGTACTGATCGATCGCGATCAGGCGAGTGCGGATACCGGCAAGGGCCACGCCAAGACCGTGATCGACGGCCTCGTTGCAAAGGGGCGCATGAAGCAG
This sequence comes from Hyphomicrobiales bacterium, assembly GCA_017305515.1. Classification (GTDB taxonomy): domain Bacteria; phylum Pseudomonadota; class Alphaproteobacteria; order Rhizobiales; family Xanthobacteraceae; genus Afipia. The sequence continues at coordinate 860 of JAFKKP010000149.1, read as the reverse complement.
CCGGATGGCGACGCGATACTCGCGCGCATTTCGGCGACCGCCGATTATGCCGCGATCAAGGATTGCGACCTCGTCATCGAAGCCGTGTTCGAGGATCGTAAGGTGAAGGCCGAAACTTATGCCAAGGCGCAGCCGCTGCTGCGCGACGGCGCGATCTTTGCCACGAATACATCGACGCTGCCGATCAATTCATTGGCTGAGGAGTGGAAGGATCAGTCGAAGTTCATCGGCATTCATTTCTTCTCGCCGGTCGAGAAGATGATGCTGGTCGAAATCATCGTCGGCAAGAACACAGGCGATGTGGCGCTTGCCACCGCGCTCGACTATGTGCGCCAGATCAAGAAAACGCCGATTGTCGTCAACGATTCGCGCGGCTTCTTCGCCAACCGCTGCGTGCTGCGTTACATCGGCGAGGGTTATGAGATGCTGCTCGAGGGCGTGCCGCCGGCGATGATCGAGAATGTCGGCAAGATGGCCGGCATGCCGGTCGGCCCGCTGTCGCTCAACGACGAGATCGCCATCGATCTCGCTTTGAAGATTCTCAAGGCCACAGAGGCCGATCTTGGCGCAAACGCCATTGCACAAGATCAGAAGAATCTTCTGGTTGAGATGGTCGAGAAGCGCGGACGCCTCGGCCGCAAGAACGGCAAGGGCTTCTACGACTATCCCGAGAAGGGCAAAGGCCAGAAAAAGCTCTGGCCGGAACTGACGACGCTGCAACCGAAGCACCTCGATCCCGACATGCTCGATGTCGAGGAATTGAAGCAGCGATTCCTGGTGGTACAGGCGGTGGAAGCCGCGCGCACGGTCGAGGATCACGTGATTACCGATCCGCGCGAAGCCGATGTTGGCTCGATCCT